>NZ_JBXWIV010000010.1:0-102211 GCF_058197955.1 Janibacter sp. CoH_79_TC_3 | reverse complement strand
CCACACTAGTTGTTCTTTAGTTATGCTTTTAAATAGTGTCAAGCTACTGTCGTCCAGTAGTTGATATATAGGGTATTTCTCTTTGCTAGTCAGTCTAAGTTAAGAACTTATCCTATCTAGCGAGCCGACTATCATATCACAATGGATTGGTTTGTCAAGCTTTTTTATAAATTGTTTCAGTAAGTTAGTCAGGTTTGTTATATGTAATTCACATATAAGTTATTCCGTTTGTCTTAATGAGGTGCGTATTATAGACGTTTAAACAGTTAAGTCAAGAGGTAAGTTTATTTAGTTTTAAAGTTTTTATCTGCACTACCTTGGTAGTGGATTGAAACTGTAAAACTATCGGCTGATTGGTGAATAGCTTAGTTAATAACTGGCTATTATAATAAGTGGTCAACCACTTCCCAAGTCATCCTTCCCTTTCGACTAGGGCGCATTATACGCGGTTTTATAAGGGGGTCAAGGGGGTTTGGAGAATAAATCTATAATTCTTTAATAGTCTTTAATCTATCTATAAATATATGACTTCTTTAAGGGCAAAGATTTTTACTCCATTTCCCTATTTTGTTACCGCGAAGACATTGATATTGAACCCCATACTGCACCCACTGCCAATTTAAATCAGACGACTTACCTTTTAACGCAAAGCTAATACGATAACGTTCCGCGCTAACACTATCATCCATTAGACCAGAGCGGGTAACAACAACAACAGCTGTCTTAGGCTGTGATTTTGACGGATAGTAAAAAGCTTGTGCCAAATCATAGTCAGCATCTACTTCATTAATACTGCTATTGATGAGTTTAAGCTTTTCAAGTCCACAAGTAATCAGTCCTTTTTTCATAGAACACGGCGCTGATGCAGAAGTAACGGCGCCACCATTAATATTTAAATGATAAAAGTTAGCAGGATTGGCCGCTTCAGCGCGAGATATGGGACTGACTAAGTTGCTAGTAGCTGCATGTGAAGATAGTGAAACGAATGACAACGACAGTAAAGCACTTGCCATTAACCCTTTTAGCAGATACGATGAGATATTTGAGACAGGCAATAGACGATTAAAACTAGGTAAGTTCAGCATAATAACCTCGACTTTGACTATATGAAGTCATAGAAATACCAATGCTAGAATGATACTTTTTAAAACGATACTTCAATATTGAATGAAGAATCTATACCATAGCACTTTATAAGGCATCCTATTAAAATTCATTCTTAGTCTTTTGTATTAAACCCCTCTACTTATATTCTGAACTTTCAATCTTATTATTTATCCTATAAATATTTCCCACAAAAAAACCGCCTATTAAAAAATAGGCGGTTCGTATGTGCATGTCTTAAGCTAAAATCTACTATAAAGCAGTCATAGCGTTAACTGCTAACTTTGGTTTGTAAGGTAGTAACAATACCTGACAAGGCATAAATAACACCAATCGCTAAGATGCCCACAGGGATATCATATAAGATGATACTCATCACCAATACACCAATGATAAGCACCACGAATGGTACTTTCTTTTTATCGAACTCTTTAAAGCTATAGTATTTGACGTTACTGACCATCAATAAGCCGCAGATAACGACCCAAGCGGCAAATAAGAACATAACGCCAGTATCGTATTGTCCGATCCATTCATTATGATCGACCGCAACCATCACCGCTGCTGTAACTAATATAGCAGCGAGCGGACTTGCCAAGCCGACAAAGTACTTTTTATCGACAATACCAACTTGAACGTTAAAACGCGCGAGGCGGAAAGCGGCGCAAGCGGTAAAGACAAAAGCGCAACCAAGACCAATCCGACCTAAAGGCTCTAAAGCAAAGCTATATATTAAAATCGCAGGTGCAACGCCAAAAGCTAGCATATCAGCGAGTGAGTCGTACTGCTCGCCAAAAGGGCTTTGCGCATTGAGCATACGCGCAACTCGCCCGTCAGCACCATCAAGGATCGCGGATAAGAAAATCGCCAGTGATGCTTTATAAAACTCGCCTTG
The DNA here is from genome assembly GCF_058197955.1 of Janibacter sp. CoH_79_TC_3. NCBI lineage: Bacteria > Bacillati > Actinomycetota > Actinomycetes > Micrococcales > Intrasporangiaceae > Janibacter > Janibacter sp. CoH_79_TC_3. The sequence goes on along the minus strand of NZ_JBXWIV010000010.1, from coordinate 100,212 downwards.
GGTACTGGCTAAAATAGAATAGAAACCGGATAGTAACGATAAAGTCGTGATGAGATTGGGTGCTAAATATACACCGCGACTGACCACGCGCTTGCCTTCAGCGACTTCTGCTTCAATCACCTCAAAGGTTAAGCCATCATAATTGTCATTATCCGCTAGGCGAATATTGAACTCATGCTCATCGACAAAAGGCGGCTGAGTGGCAGCGCTATCTTGTAATAGTGGCTCTTTTACCAAACCGTCATTCATAACCTTGTCGGTTACTAAGCTATTTGATGAGTGATCAGTCGTCATAACGATATCCTTATTCGCCAACCAGCCAGCGGACATTAGTAGCACTGTCTGCAGACAAGTCTGGCGCATCTTCAACTTTTAACACCGGTTGTAAAAAGCGTAATATCTCACGCGCATGATTGTCAAACTGCCAAGGCGGATTGATAATCAGTAGACCTGTACCATTCAGACCGACGGCGATATCGTTAGGATATATATTAAGCTCACAGACCAATTGACGTCTCATCTCGGTACGCTTAAGCTTTTTGTAGAACAGCTCAACCGCTTCGATGTTTTTAATGGGATACCATAACGCATAAGTGCCTTGTGGCCATTTCTCATAAGAGGCGACTAATAGATTAATCAGGCGGGTAAAGTCTTTGTGCTCTTGCTCGTAAGGAGGATCAAGGAAAATCAGACCGCGCTTCTCTTTCGGCGGAATAACGGCAGCGATACCTTCAAACGCATTACGATGATGAATACCAATTGGCAATTTATGCAGCTGATAATTCAGTGCATCATACTCACTGGCTTTGGCCTCAAACGCTTCGCCGCGCACGCCGGCATCTGGATTTTTCTCCACATGATGCGCAATCCACCACGGCGAACCGGGATAGACTTTTTTGTCATAAGTGAAACGCGCTTGCTTAATGCCTTCCATATAGTCTTTGACTGCCGTCGGTGCTTTTTCGACGTCAGCTTTTACCAAGGCTTGGATACCGCCTTTGGATTCACCTGTTTTGCGCGCCTCTTCACTGCCGAGCGAATACAGTCCTCGACCGCCATAAGCATCAAGCACATAAAAAGGTTTGTTTTTTTGCCCCATTTGATTCAGTAGTTGTACCAATAAAATGTGTTTTACGACATCGGCAAAGTTACCGGCGTGATAGGCGTGTTTATAATTCATAAGATCAAAAGTTTAAATAAGAAAAATTGCATCTATGGTAGCATAGACAGGGTAAAAGATAACGATGGTTTTGGTAAAAAGGCATGGATTGGCTGTGTATTGACAGCGAATGGCATGTTTATTGATAACGGCGAGACAAAATGACGCAGATTATTAGCAATCTTGAGGTGACACAGCTAGTCGTTGAGAATCCGATTGGACAACACAATCCTCCATTACTGTTTCCTCATGATGGCGACGATAGCCAAAAGCCGCCGACTCAGCACGTATTAGCGTTATCCGATTTTGATGTCGATTGGCAAAATAAGCTGACCGATGAACAGCTGGATAAATTTGTAGATGATGGCTGGATGATTATTAATGAAGTATTTGAAAATCAAGCACTATTAGCCTTGCAGTCCGAGAGCGGTTTTATTGACTATCGTGACGCAGAGTTGACGGCTGGTATTCGGGTCAGCGATATTCGCGGTGATCGGATTCGCTGGATTACCGAAAACTTCTTTGCAGGGTTTTACTATCTGCAAAGTATCAATACGCTTGCCGCTTTGTTTAATCGCAGTTTGTTTGCCGGTATTCGCCATAGTGAGGCGCATTATGCTTGTTATCCAGTAGGTTTTGGCTATCAATGGCATAGCGATAATCCGGCTGGACGTGATGAGCGCGTTATCTCGGCGGTGTTTTATCTTAATGATGATTGGAGTGATAGTGACGGCGGCGTATTAGAAATAGTCGATAAGCATGGTGTCCATCATAATGTCATGCCTGTTGCCAATCGGCTTGTGATATTTGATAGTGACCTACAACATCAAGTACAAATCGCTCATCGTCAGCGATATTCTATCGCGACTTGGATGCGCCGTGATGGTCTGGTGCCTTTTGTTGAAGACAATATTTAAAATTCATCAGCTATTACTTTTACTTTAAATAAGCCTTGTTAATTAAGGATAATGACAATGCATAAAACCTTATTTAGAAGCTTACTCTTAATTGTTATGTTTCCTCTAATTGTTAGCTGCGAGACGCTTAATCATCAAGCCCCTACTCAACAACACAATGAGTTCTTTTTTACCTATTATTTACCGAAGTCCACTCCTGAAAAACCTCTAATAATTAATCCGACCGCTATTACTACTGAATTCAAATATGAGGACGAGTGTCTACTTGCATTTGACGGAAGCAGATGGATGACACCCGTATTTCCCGAAGGACAAGCAACTTTTGATAGTCATTATAAGACTTTAAAATTATTAGGAACAAGTTATAAAATGGGTGATGTCATTTCTGCAGGTGGCTATGTGCGTGCTTACAACAGTGACAAAGTTAAAAACTATAGTAATACGCCAGCCGAAAAGTGCATTACAGAGTATCTGGCAATATATTACGGCGATTATGAGAAAATTTACTTGAATAAAAACTAAAGTTATTTTGACCATCAGAGTTGATAAACATCAGCATTAGATAAATCTTATAAAAATAAGCCAGATTTTATCACAAGAAACATTAAATCAACTTATCTAGGAATGTCATGAGTTCAGAAAATAATAGTAAAACCCATCAACAACAAACTTTAGAATTAAGTATCGCCCTACTTGAACGTCCTTCTGTCACCCCAGATGATGATGGCTGCCAAGATATATTATCAGAGCGCTTGCAACAAGCAGGGTTTGACTGTGAGTTTATGTATTACGGTGATAGACAGGCAAAAGGCGAGCACGCTGAAGTCAAAAACTTATGGGCGCGCCGTGGCACCACTGATCCAGTTATTTGTTTTGCTGGTCATACCGACGTCGTTCCAACGGGCGATGAAAAAAATTGGACTTATCTGCCATTTACTCCAACCATTGCAGACGGTTATTTATGGGCGCGCGGTGCTGCTGATATGAAAACTGGCATTGCCGCATTTACCATTGCCGCTGAGCGTTTTGTTGCCAATTATCCTCAACATAATGGCTCGATAGCATTTCTAATCACATCAGATGAAGAAGGTCCGTCCATCAATGGTACGGTCAAAGTCATAGAGACCTTAGAAGCGCGCAATGAAAAAATCACCTATTGTCTTGTTGGTGAGCCATCAAGCACTGATACGCTGGGCGATATCATTAAGAATGGTCGCCGCGGTTCATTGGGTGCAGAGCTTATCGTCACTGGTAAACAAGGTCATGTAGCCTACCCGCATCTGGCTTGCAATCCTATTCATGCAACGATGGCAGCATTAGCAGAGCTTACGGCGGCGACTTGGGATAATGGCAATGACTACTTCCCTGCAACTTCCCTGCAAATCTCAAATATCAATGGCGGTACAGGTGCAACCAATGTCATTCCTGAAACGCTAAAGGTTGTCTTTAATTTCCGCTTTTCTACAGAAACAAGCGAAGATGAGCTAAAAGCAAAAACTCATGCTATCTTTGATAAATATTTTGATAACAGTAAAGCTAGCTATGATATTCATTGGAAATTATCCGGTCAGCCATTTTTAACTCCTGAAGGTAAATTGGTCTCGGCATGCCAGCAAGCAATCAAATCTGTGACTGGAACCGATACGACATTATCAACTTCTGGCGGCACCTCAGATGGACGCTTTATCGCGCCAACAGGTGCGCAAGTTGTTGAGCTTGGCGTACGTAATGCCACCATTCATCAGATCGATGAAAAGGTGGAAGTAGATGATTTGGGGAAATTAGCACAGATTTATGAAAAGATTTTAGAGAATTTGCTGCTTGATTAAACGTAAACGATAAAAACAAAAAAGCGCCATCTGAATTAGATTTGGCGCTTTTTTATTATGATTTTTTAACTAAATAACCGTTTAACAGCTTAGTGTCTTAGTTAAGTAATCAATAAATGAGTAGTAGTCATTTAGGTTTGGCTTTATTCAACTCTGCTTTCGACCATAGACCTTACTTTATCTTGAATATGCTGTACTTCCTGCTTAAAGACATCTATTTGTTGGCTCATCTCTATTTCTGGTTCTAAATCCTGCGTTACCACATCTGTTCTAAAATCTTCTATCATCGCCATTCTTTTTCGCAAAGAATTTTGTATGATACCCAACTCATAGGTAGAGAAAACTGGGTCGTCGCTCATTTTATATCTCTTAATATAAGGCTAGAAGCAATTAATAGGGTATTGCCAAACATGCAATAAGAGACCTCAATATACGGCAACGAAACAGACTATAAGTATAATTTTGGTACCTTAATTCTTACAAGAAAGTGGCGATAGGAATAAGAATTCTAAAAACTATCGCCTCAATAATTTTACTTTCTGGCTTTACTCAATACCAATATAGAGATCTACTTTCCCATACTCTAAGTTGCCACCGATATAATGCTCAAAATCAACATTGTAGGTTCGTACCTGCTCGCAGCTTCTGTCGTTAAAATAGGTCCACGCTTTTTCCCAAGCATTCATGACGGTATTAGGCATTCTACCTTCTTCAGAAAAGACCAAATACTTGCCTGCAGGAATATCTACGCTGACTAGATCGCCATTCTTAGCATTAGCGCCATTATCTGACTGCTCTTGCTCGCTATCTACTTTCCAACCGGCCACAACATCAAAAGCACCGACCAAGTCATCGCTCTCATAGTTATGATAGATAGCATAAATATCTTCGCCCTTAGGAAGATTGACCGCATGATTTTGATAAAACTTTTGCCATAGTCGACCTAACTTGGCTGTTTCATGGCTAATTTCAGCATTATTGGTGGTGCGAACGCTGATGCCTTTGCACGCTATCGCTTCGGGTAGCTCTTTGATTTCTGATGTCATAATGCAGTATGTCCTATATATTGATGCTGCTTTTTATTTAAAATGCTATTTAAAAAAATATTTAAAATGAGTGTTAATACGATTAATATTGCAGCATTACTCTAATCTGCTTCATCAATCCAGTTCATTTGAATGGCTTCCAAGATACCTTCGTTTGAGCGCTGCGGGTCATCATCAAAGCCTTCAAGCTCAGTCACCCAGCGATGCAAATCGGTAAAGCGAATGTACTGCGGATCGGTCTCTGGAAATTTTTCGTAAAGCTCAATAGCAATATCTAAGCTGTCTGTCCATTTTAATTTTTGCGGGGTCATGGTAGATCCTTAACTTGTCATCATTTTATAAATGTCATCGAATTGATGGTCAGCTTGACTGGTTATTTGCTTAACCATTTTCTTGACCATTTAATACCCTCTATCGTAGCAAAATTCGCCCGCTGATTATAGACAAGTTCGTTATGCAGCCTTTATTGATTTAGCTTATTTTCTCTATTTAGCAGATTCATAAGACTTAATCGCTACTTGATGCTGATTCCAAGAATCAATGATCTCATTTGTATGCGCGCTTGTCATATCCAATATCTCTGGCACGCATTTACCTTTTTTATTGGTCAATACAAACTTAGTCATACCGACGCCCATCAACTGATCTTTCACAAAGAAGCGCGTTTCAAAATAAACGTATTTTTTATCCCAGCCAACAAGCGTACTATTCACCGTCATTTTATTCAGAAACTTAATTTCTTTGAGATAGACCATTTCTTGCATGGCGATAATCCAGCCGAGATTTTTAATGCCCTTTTGATGACAGCACGCCATCAGCCAGTTGGTGATGTTTAACTCAATAAAAGATAAGTAGCGATAATTAGGCAGATGATCACGAAAGCCCATATCATGTGGCAACACTCGATAGTGACGTACAATTGGTGCAGTCAAGGTTTCGACACTTAAGTGTTCGCTAGCTGATTGCTGTTTAAGTTGCTGTTTTAATAAGCTGACCATAATAAAAAAACGTATCAACATGTTCATAAGGAAATCTCTTAACTATTATTATTTATTAATCATAATTGCATATAGTTGAATGTAAATGCTGCCTACCTTAACGCAAAAAAAGCCACCTCAGTGACTTTTTTATGGCAAAGCTTAGATTTAATAACTTATCTTGAACCACTTGCTTTAAAGATTAATGCGCACCATTGATACTACGCACCATTTCTTCGACCATTTTCTTGGCATCACCAAAGATCATCATGGTTTTGTCCATATAGAATAAGCTGTTATCAAGACCTGCATAACCCGTGTTCATCGAACGTTTGATGACCATCACTGTTTGCGCTTTGGTGACATCTAGAATCGGCATACCAAAGATTGGCGACGATGGATCATCTTTTGCTGAAGGATTAACAACGTCATTGGCACCTATGACTAATACCACATCAGTACTGGCGAAGTCAGAGTTAATCTCATCCATCTCAAGAATATCATCATAAGGGACATCAGCTTCCGCCAATAGTACGTTCATGTGTCCTGGCATACGACCAGCGACCGGATGAATCGCAAAACGTACATTGACGCCTTCTTCTTTTAATAGCTCATACAATTCTTTGACCGCGTTTTGTGCACGGCCTTGCGCCATACCGTAACCCGGTACAATGACCACACTACTTGCATTGGCCATTAAGAAGCCAGCATCTTCTGCTGAGCCTGCTTTATAATTCTTGGGTGCGCCATCATCGCCACCCACTGCGGCAGCTGTCGTACCCATACCGCCAAACAAGACGTTAAGCAATGAGCGGTTCATGGCTTTACACATGATGTAAGATAGAATCGCACCTGATGAACCGACTAGCGAACCTGCGATAATAAGCATCGAGTTGCCAAGGGTAAAGCCAATACCAGCTGCCGCCCAACCTGAGAACGAGTTCAATAGCGACACAACCACTGGCATATCGCCGCCACCGATTGGGGCAATCCACATCCAACCAAAGATGACTGCAATCACTGCCATCGCATAAAATGCTGGCAACGAATCGGTCATAAAGTAGACGATACCGAAGCCAATCATGGCAATAAACAACAGTGCCTGTACGGGTTTTACCCAACTACCAACCAAGGTCTTCGCCCAACTCTTCGCTGCCAATTTACCAAAGGCAAATACCGACGCTGAGAAAGTAATCGCACCAATGAAACAACCGATAAACAATTCAACACGGGCAACCGCGCCATGCTGTTGTTCAGTATGCAGTACCGTTGCTAATGCAATCGCCACCGCTGCCAAACCAACAAATGAATGCATCAAGGCCACGGTTTCTGGCATTTGGGTCATCGCGACCGTTTTTGCTTTCCACATACCGACGAGTGCACCCAATACCATCGCACCGATAATTAGCCACAGCACAGGACCTTCAGCTAAGAAAAAGGTCGTTGCTACAGCAATCGCCATCGCCACCATACCGAAGCGGTTACCGCGAATAGCGGTTTTTGGACTAGATAGACCACGTAAGGTTAAGACAAAAAGAATGGCACCCACTAAGTAAAACCAATCTGCATTTGCTGCAATCATATTTGTTAAATCGCTCATGCATCGCCTCCACTTTCAGTCGTCCCAGTTTCAAGAGCGGGTGCTTTTTTTACTTTCGGTTTGAACATCGCAAGCATACGCTCAGTCACGGCAAAACCACCGAAGATATTAATACTGGCTAAAAATACCGCAAAGGCACCTAGTAAACTGGTTGGGGTGAACATCGAGCCGTCAATAGTGACGGTCTGTAGCATCGCACCGACGATTACAATACTTGATAAAGCGTTGGTGACCGCCATCAATGGTGTATGTAGTGCAGGGGTAACGCCCCAAACGACGTAGTAGCCGACAAAAATAGCGAGTACAAATACAGTGAAAATCGCTACAAACGGTGTGCTACTCATGGCCGCACCGGCTGGCGCTGCAGCTAAAATAGTGGCAATCATCTAATCCTCCTAAAAATTTGTTCGTGTCTGGCAAATGTAGGGTAATGAGGTAGTCGAGGCTTGAGGTTCAAGGCTTAGCGTTTAGCAAGTCGCACTTGGTTGTCATGTGTCACTGCTAACGCCCCTTGAATCTCATCATTCATATCTAAATTTAGTGCCAGTGGCTTCGCTGAAGCGTCGTCTGTAGCTGCAGTAGCAATTAAAGTGGTGATAAAATTAACAAGGTTATTGGCATATAGGTCTGACGACTGCGCTGCGAGTTGCGATGGAATATTAGCCGCCCCAACGATACGCACGCCATTTGCTGTGGTAATCGTTTCATCTGGTACACTGCCTTCGACGTTGCCGCCGGTACCAGCCGCCATATCAATCAGCACTGAGCCCGCTTTCATTTTGGCAAGCGTCGCCCCGTGCACTAAACGCGGTGCATTACGACCAGGAATTTGCGCTGTGGTAATGACGATATCAGCATTGCTTAATGCGTTGTCAACCACTGCCGCTTGGTCTTTGACATATTGCTCTGATGGTGTCCAAGCATAGCCACCTGTAGACTTAGCTGTTTCTGCTTCCTCTGCACTCATCGGGACATCAAGCCATTTACCACCTAAGGATTCTACTTGCTCACGAGCGGTCGGACGTAAATCACTGGCTTCAACGACGGCGCCTAAACGCTTCGCTGTGGCAATCGCTTGCAAACCTGCCACCCCAACGCCTAAAATAACGACTTTGGCAGGTTTCACCGTACCAGCTGAAGTCATAAACATTGGGAACGGACGCGAATATTCATTGGCGGCTAACAATACTGCTTTATAACCGGCAAGGTTGGCTTGCGAGGACAAGACATCCATATTCTGGGCACGTGACAAGGTACGTGGCAACAACTCCATCGCAAAGGCGGTCGCGCCTTTAGCAGCATAAGTATCTAGCTGGCTATTACGATACGGGTCAAGCATACCGACAACCACTTGACCGGCCGTTAAATGTTCAGTTACTGCCGCTGGCAGGTCATTGACAGTAGTAATAATCTGAGACTGGCTGACGACCTCGGTACTATTGCTAGCAATGTCAGCACCCGCCGCTTGATACAGCTCATCAGCATAATATGCTGCTTGACCTGCACCTGACTGAATGACGACTTCAAACCCTAGTTTACGTAATTTTTTTACCGCGTCTGGGGTTAGCGCTACCCGACTTTCACTTGCGCTATCTGCACTAATAACACCGATTCTCATACCGTCTCCTTACTTACGTCTAATGACTATACTCACGTCTAATGACTACCTTTTAACACCCTCAACGCACATTTAAAAAGCACAGGGGACAAAAAATCCTTGGTCATGGTTGGTTTAACACTTAAGACCAAAGATTATCAATTTAATAAATGATGACGACTTTGCCATCATGCCTTTTTATTATAGAGATATCGTCTGCTAACTTTCATTGCCTAATGATGACCCACAAGTAAAATAAAAAGTTAGGTATTTACACCATCATCATAACTTTTATTGTTATATTAAAAACTTTTATTTTTTCCAAAAGCGCGCAAAGCCTGTAAGTTATTAGCTCTGAGCTAGCGCATAAATTGTTTTAATATTTGACATATGTCTACGATGACGTTTAAAAATACAAAACAGCTACGACTAAGTCAAGATAAAATACTGTCTGCCGTATAATAAGAAAACTTGACACTTAATTAGAACGCCCTTTAACTCATTATAAATAAGGAATAACCATGTATTTTTTACTTTCCCCTGCCAAATCTCTTAATGAGAAAGATGTTGTGCCGGTTAATATTGGTAACTACTATAGTCAGCCCGAGCTGATTGAACACTCGCAAACCCTCATGAAAAACTTAAAAGCAAAAGAGCCGATTGATTTGCAAGAGCTGATGAGCATCTCTGACGATTTGGCGCAGCTGAATGCCGAACGCAACCAACAATGGCGCTGGAGCAAAGAACAGCCCTTTACTTTAGACAATGCCAAACCTGCGGGCTATTTATTCGATGGTGATGTTTATACCGGTCTTGATATGTATCATATGGATAAAAACACCGCTATTTATGTCAATGAACACTTAGGAATTTTATCTGGCTTATATGGGGTACTTAAACCGTTAGATTTAATTCAACCCTATCGCTTAGAGATGGGCACCAAACTGAAAAATGCGCGCGGTGATAACCTCTATGAATTTTGGGGCGACGAAGTGACCAATGTTATCAATGCGCGCATGGCAGATAGTAATGACAAAGTTCTAGTTAACCTAGCTTCTAATGAATATTTTAAGGTAATAAAAAAGAAAGCACTAAATGCGGAAATTATCACTCCACGATTTGAAGATGAAAAAAATGGTCAATATAAAGTGATTAGCTTTTATGCAAAAAAAGCTCGTGGATTGATGGTGAAATATGCTGCTGATAATAAATTGACCAATGCGGAACAATTAAAGCAGTTTGATTTGGCAGGATATTATTATGTCGATGAGTTGTCTGATGATAAAACGTGGACGTTTAGACGAGAGGAAGTAAGTCAGTAGTTTTTAAAATAATATTTAATTTGTATGAAAAAACCCCGATAAGCTCAGCCTATCGGGGTTTTATTTAAACTAGGTTTAACAAGTACATTATGACAAATTCATACTTCTAGCGAAAAGTGATTTATCGAGGAAGACGTGCAAAAATAGTACCTATTGTACATTGAGCGCGTCTGACAAAGAGAAATCGCTTTGTAACAGAAGTAAAATTACATCATGCCGCCCATTCCACCCATACCGCCCATTCCACCGCCGCCCATGCCAGACATACCATCATCACCCTGTGGCAAATCAGTAATCATGACTTCGGTCGTGAGCATTAAGCCAGCTACAGAAGCAGCGTTTTCTAGTGCTGAACGTGCCACTTTGGCTGGATCAAGGATACCCATCTCTAGCATATCGCCATATTCGCCAGAAGCGGCGTTGTAACCATAGTTACCAGTACCGCTCTTCACTTCGTTCACGACAACTGAAGCTTCTTCGCCTGAGTTGGTCACGATTTGACGTAATGGTGCTTCCATTGCGCGACGTAAGATATTGATACCAGCGTTTTGGTCATCGTTATCGCCACGTAGCTCAGACAATGCATTCATTGCACGAACTAGGGCAACACCGCCGCCAGGTACAACGCCTTCTTCAACCGCAGCGCGAGTCGCATGTAGTGCATCATCAACGCGATCTTTTTTCTCTTTCATTTCAGTTTCAGTCGCAGCGCCAACTTTGATAACGGCAACGCCGCCAGCCAGTTTCGCCATACGCTCTTGAAGCTTTTCTTTATCGTAGTCAGACGTTGATTCTTCTACTTGACGTTTGATAGATTCAACACGGTTTTCGATATCAGCAGAGTTACCAGCGCCATCAACGATGACGGTGTTTTCTTTACCGATAGTGACTTTCTTAGCCGTACCCAATTGCTCAAGAGTCGCAGTCTCTAAGCTCAGACCAATCTCTTCAGAAATCACGGTACCGCCAGTTAACGTTGCGATATCTTCTAGCATAGCTTTACGACGATCGCCAAAACCTGGTGCTTTAACGGCACAAGTTTTTAAGCCACCACGCATGTTGTTGACTACTAACGTTGCTAGGGCTTCGTTTTCGACGTCTTCAGCGATGATTAGCAAAGGTTTGCTCTGCTGCATCACTTGCTCAAGTAATGGTACAATTTCGCGGATATTGCTGATTTTTTTGTCTACAAGCAAGATGTAAGGGTTTTCAAACTCAGCGGTTAGGCTGTCTTGCTTATTAGCAAAGTACGGGCTGATATAACCACGGTCAAACTGCATGCCTTCGACAACTTCTAAGGTATCTTCAAAGCTTGAACCTTCTTCAACTGTGATAACGCCTTGCTTGCCGACTTTTTCCATCGCTTCCGCAATCAATTCACCAATTTTGGTGTCTGAGTTGGCAGAGATAGAACCAACTTGGGCAATCGCTTTTGAATCATCAGCTGGGGTTGATAACAAATGGATTTGCTCAACAGCAGCACGTACCGCTTTATCGATACCGCGTTTCAGATCCATTGGGTTCATGCCAGCGGCAACAGATTTCATACCTTCTTGCAAGATTGACTGAGCCAATACGGTCGCTGTAGTCGTACCATCACCAGCAACATCATTAGTACGGCTAGCAACTTCACGGACCAATTGCGCGCCCATGTTCTCGAATTTGTTTTCAAGCTCGATTTCTTTGGCAACCGAAACACCATCTTTAGTGATGGTAGGTGCGCCAAAAGATTTATCGATAACCACGTTACGACCTTTAGGTCCTAAGGTTACACGTACTGCGTTTGCTAGGACGTTTACGCCGTCCATCATTTGTTTACGGGCATCTATGCCGAATTTTACGTCTTTTGCCATGTTAAATTACTCCATTATTATAAGTATAGAAATACAATTGAATGAGTCGATACAGTATTGTTAAGAACAATTGTCTTAAATGCGTTGAGTATAAAAACACTCAAAAAGGACTAGCCTTCTAGCACACCCAATACATCAGATTCTTTCATAATAAGTAGTTCTTCGCCGTCAACTTTCACAGTTTGACCAGCATATTGACCGAACAAGACTTTGTCGCCAGTTTTTACATCTAACGCGCGAGTTTCGCCGTTGTCACGAATCTGACCATTACCAGTTGCTAGCACTTCACCTTGTGAAGGTTTTTCTTGCGCAGAACCAGGAAGCAAGATACCACCAGCCGTTTTTGTTTCTTCTTCTATGCGGCGGACAACAATACGATCATGTAAAGGACGAATATTCATCAATATGTCTCCAATAATTTGGTTATTTAAAATAAGGGTTTATTTGAATTAATGATCTCAATACCAAGATCTATCAGAATGACTGCTTAAAAACATTATTCTTCAGATAAGCTTTGAGCTTGTATCAAAAAGTGGGGGCAAGGTGAGTTCGGTTCAAGTCTAAAGGCCAAAAATTTACAAGAATTTTGCACATCATCGCTTATTAAGTGAGTAATAACGGTTATAAAAGGCTGTTTGATTCAATTGCACGCTATTAAAGGCGTTAGCAGTATTTTAAAAATTAGACTTACTATTGAGTAGTGGTTGTAAATATAAGCTGTGATACATTAGCACCCTTTCGTTATTAGTCACTATTATTACTCACCATTTAGTTTACCGCATCTTACTAGGATTACAGCAAGTTACTGCGCCAGCTTTGTTTAGCGAAACCAGCAACATTGACTACAATAGCCAAACGCTTACCTCCACCGCTGCCCTTGAAAATGTAACAGAGTATGACAATATATATAAGACTGAGCACATAATAAGATTTATAAAAATACAACAGTTACTGATGACAGCTGATATCACAACCTGAAAACAAATTAAGGAATATCCATGAGTTTTTTATCACACAATAAACAATCCCTAGCAACTGATTCTAATAACCCAAAACGCAGCCGTTCTAAGTTTTTAAGCGCCCTAACTACGGGGGTGAGTATTGCTGCGATTGGAGCTTTAAGTATGACCGCACCTAGCCTTGTCAATGCCAAGAGCGTTGAACCGTCAAGCGCCAACTACAGCTTTACCATTGAAGATAAATATAAAGGTACTGCTACTCGTACTTTGAATAAGTCTGGCAATACATGGAAATACAATGTCGATGCTCGGGTGGCTGGTGTCGCGACCGCCGCGCAAAATAGCACCTTTACTATTAACGGTAATAATGTCATCCCAACCCAAGCCAGTACCACTTATAAACTATTAGGCGTTGGTCGCACACACAAATTGGACTTTAACCCAAGCACTAAAAAAGTCGTGAGCAATTATAAAGGCAAATCAACAACCCTGAACATGACGCAACAAGCCTTTGATGATTTGAGCCTCGAGGTGCAAATTCGCCAAGATTTATTAAACGGTAAATTCTCTGGCAACTATTACATGGCGAAAAAAGATAAGATTGAGAAAACGCCGTTTAAAAAATCTGGTAACACTAAAATAACCGTGCCAGCGGGTACCTTTGATACCGTACGTGTCGACCGTGTGCATGATGATAACAGTCGCTCGACCAGTTTTTGGTTGGCGCCAAGCTTAGATTACTTACCGGTAAAAGTAAGTCAGATTAATGATGGTAAAAAGATGGATTTAGAATTAACCAAGGTTAATTAAGCCATTATCTCTGCATAAAGGGTTAACATAAAAAAGCGGCGCTCTAATTAGAGCGCCGCTTTTTTTGCTGTAAATACCGGATACAACAATACAAGATGCCAAGACTCATCTAGCGAGAACGTGGCTGCTTAACGACATTATTCATTGACGGTAGGCGTTTTAACAATATAAATAACCAAACATTGATTGCCAGCAATAACACAAAATCAAGCAGATATACCATTATCTCAGCCCAACTACTACCATAAACGCGCGTGAATAGCACTACACCGCTTGCCCCGAGATAAACCAGAGTAAACATGCTATCTATCAATAGCGCATAAGGCGAACGCCCGCGTAATATCGATGGCGTTAAGACAAATGCTGGTACCAACCATAGCGCTTGCCAAGCAATACCGCCGATAATATCTGGATTACTGGGGTTAAAAATACTGATTAAAATCGGCAGCGCCAATAATCTAAAAACCAGCCAAACCAACCATGTCACCATCAAATGCTGCCGAATAGGTGTTATCGGTTTTTGCGCCTTCACAGCATTAGTAGCCTGAGCTGTTTTTTCTGCAGGGGTTTGAATGTCACTGTCCTGATTGGAGCGGTTAGTAGCCATGAGAGATATTTATTTCCTAATTGATAGCGGCAAGCAGCAATAGATAGAAGTCAATTAACGTTTCCAATTGGCTTGCGCTAAGGCAGACGCCGTAATCGCCAAGCGGCGCCCTTGAGCAATCGCCAGCTCGCGCTCATCCGCTGATACAGGCTGATCATGTAAAGCACCGCTCACATGACTGGCACCATAAGGTGAGCCGCCACCACGGGTGCGATTTAGAGCAGGCTCAGCATAAGGGACGCCCACAATCATCATGCCATGATGCAATAGCGGCATCATCATGGTAAGCAAAGTTGTCTCTTGTCCGCCATGCATCGAACCGGTTGCGGTAAATACGGCTGCCGGTTTGTTCTGTAGATTGCCGGCTAGCCATAGCGTCACAGTATTGTCCCAAAAATACTTCATAGGTGCAGCCATATTACCAAAATGCGTCGGACTACCAAGCGCAAGGCCGCTGCAATCTTTTAAATCATCCATGGTGCAATAAAGATCGCCTTCATCAGGTATCGAAGGTTTAATTGCGGTGGTTTCAGGCGCAACTGTCGGCACGGTACGAATACGCGCCGTCATGCCAGCGTCTTCAATACCTTGGGCGATAGCATATGCTAATGTCTTAGTCGTACCATAATTTGAATAATAAAGCACCAAAACATAAGGGGCGGTCTGACTCATTAGCAAAACTTCCTTCTAAAATCATTGACGTTGTTATTTTATATATGTGTTATTTCAGCTATATATATATAGCAGACAACAAGCATTATAAGATGTACACATTATGCCCGAGTCATTCACTGACATGCAAACAAAGCTCACTTAGCATTATAGTTTTACGGATGATATAGACAACCTTAAACTTACGATGACTTAAATGCATTTTGACACAATTAAGTGGCAGATTGTGGATGGCCATTTTTGCTACACTATTTGCACTCTTATTCCTGCTAAATGGTTGTCATGGAAAATTTATTAAAAAAACTCCCTTTTTTACACCAACGTTGGTTTCAGTTTCTGCGTTTTCTGACTCGGCATTTTTTTGAAGACGACTGCCAACAAAAAGCTGCGTCGTTGACCTACACGACTTTATTATCCATTGTGCCTATCTTAACCGTGCTTTTGATGATTTTGTCTTCAGTGCCAGCTTTGGCTTCCGTCAGAGCACAGATTTATGAGGTGGTATATAGCAACTTGCTGCCCCAGTCGAGCTTACAGGTCAGTAAATATATCAATACCTTTGCTGAGCAATCATCAAACCTGACTATTATTGGCGCGATGGTTTTAGTCTTTACCACCATCATGACTTTGACCACCATTGAGCGTGCTTTCAACCAAATCTGGCGGGTAGAAAATCGCTCTGGCGGTATGAAAAGTATGTTGCGGTATTGGACCATCGTCACGTTGGGACCGTTAGTGTTGGGTACCGCATTTCTTGCCTCAAGTGCGGTACAAAGCCTAAGTTTTTTAAACCGACAAATTGCAGGTTATGGCATCGACTGGTCGTTTTGGGTACAAGTCGTCTCCTTTGGTATTACGGTCGCTGGTTTTATCAGTATGTATTGGTTCATTCCAAAAGCCCGTGTCCCTGCAAAAAACGCCGCTATTGCCGGTATATTTGTCGCGATTATCTTTGAGCTAATGAAGAATCTTTTTGGTACGGTGATGGCAAACTTTACCAGCTATGAAGTCATTTATGGCGCGTTTGCGGCGCTGCCAATTTTCTTATTATGGATATATCTGTCTTGGAATTTGATTTTGTTGGGCGTTGAGATTAGTTATACCTTGACTATTTTCGAGACCGAAGAAGTCTATCCACGCCATCCGCTCTTAAGTTTGCTCGATATGTTAAATCTCGTTTATACCCATCATTTAAAAGGCGAGGCAGTCAGTGAACAGGCGCTACGCAATGTATTGGGGCGCAAAGAGCTGCCAAAATGGTATACCTATCTTAAATATCTGCAAGACAGCAATTTAATCACCATGACGGAAGAAGAAGATTATGTACTGAAAAAAGATTTGAGCAAGATGACCTTGTGGGACTTTTATCGCACTTTACCTTATCCATTGCCTATCAAAGATGAGCTTGATGAGATGAGTATAGAGGATCAAAAACCTTGGCTAAGCTTATTGGTCAATCGCTTTGAGAACACCGAAGCCTATGCCAAACAACAATTAAATGTGCCGTTAAATGCTATCTTTACTCACAGTGAACCACGTAAAAAATCAGCGAAAAATGAAGCCGATTTGGCTAAAGATAATGTCTCTAAACTCTTTAGAAAATCGAGCGCTGCTACGCCTAGCCATTTATCTAAAGAAGATAAAGGTAGTGATAACGACACGCCGCGCTTTGACCCGGTCGCTTATGACAAAGACAGCGATATAGAATGCGATGAGCGCAATAATGAAATCATCATTCCTAAAGACATTGGCGATGATAAAGTCAATGCTGATAGCAAGAAACGTATGACTGATAAAAGCGATATCATTACTGAAGCGGATAACCCAACAGCTACTTAGCTCATTATCATTTTTTATAGTTTTTTATATTAATAATAATTTATAAATAAGCTCCTATCATAGGGGCTTATTTTTTACTAAATTTTTATGGCTTATATGGTAAGGTAATTTACTTTTAAGAGATTTTATTAGCCAAATAGAATCCTTACCTTGTTAATAATAGTGGGATTATTCTTAGGTCGGTTTTTAGGTCATTTCTGGAGCATATAATATTGGACAAACACCCTAAAAATGGCTGGCTTAAATCGGTATGGCTCACAATCATGCACAGGCTAAAGCAGTTTACCCAGCTCTGGTCGCTACAGACGCTGACCGATTTACCTGATCGCCTAAGAAATCTATGGCAGCAGCTTATTGGCTCTTATTGGTTTATTCCAACCGCTTGCGTAGTAGTAGGTATTTTACTGGCACCTTTATTGGTCACCATTGATGAACATTTCGACCGCGAAACGGTTAGAGAACTTACCTTTGCTTTTACAGGTGATGATGATGCCGCTCGCGCTATTATGACCACCATTGCTGGCGCCGTACTCGGTGTTGCCGGTACCACTTTTTCGATTACGATTGCCGTATTGTCGATGGCATCTTCACAATTTGGCCCCCGATTGCTGCGTAATTTTTTGACAGATACGCCAAATCAATTTGTTCTAGGCGCGTTTATTGGCACCTTTAGTTATAGCTTATTGGTGTTAAAAGCGATTCATAAATATGATGTTGGTTTTGGGGTGCCGCAATTGGCGGTGACCTTTGCCATTATCATGGCGATTATTTGCGCTTTATTATTGGTTTATTTTGTGCAGCATATGGTGCATGCGATTCAGGCATCGCATGTGATTCAAGGCGCAAGTAATGAGGCGATTAAAAACATTCACTACTGGTATAAAGACCGCTGCGATATCGAGCATCAACGTGACGTTGAGCATCACGACGTCGAACAATTCCATACTTGGCTTGCCACGCCGATTTATTCACCAAGCTCAGGTTATATTCAGCAAATCTACTTTGAGTCCCTTATCACCCTGACCCAAGATTATGGCGGCGTGGTGCATATTAACGCCAATCTTGGTGATTTTGTCACTGATAGAAATATCATTGGCTATTTTTATAAGCGTCCAGCCACCCATTCAGACAATTGCCATCAAACCAACACACCAAAGCTTGCTATCGTCCCACGTACGCCCGATGGGTTGTTCTGGCAGCGCTTTGCTGGCTGTATACGTATTGAGCAACGCTTAAGCCACTCCAACGATATCGCTTATAGCTTAGGACAAATGACTGAGATTGCGGTACGCGCCCTATCACCGGGTATCAATGATCCAAAAACAGCGGTCAATTGTGTTCAGTCTTTGACCGCTTGTTTAAGTATTATGATGCGTCGTCAGCCACCCAGCCCCTATCACTTCTATCTACCAAACCCAGATAAGTCGACGCTAAATCAATCAAGATCACATCAACCGACGCCATATAAAGCAAGCTCAGACAACAGCAGTGTTGAAAGCATAAGCAATAAACCACGCGTCGCCATATTAGCCGTCGTGACTCATACTCCTAAAATATCAGACTTTATTGATACATCGCTTGGTGAGATACGGCGTTACGCAACCGCAGACTTAATGGTATTAAAGGCGCTTTGTCAGGCATTGGTAGATCTTAATTACGCTAAAGTTAATAATGCTCAGCAGCAAACGATATTGCATGAACTGACATTGATTGAACATGCAGGACAAGACAATCTCAGCTATCAAGAATTGGTCGATGACTTAATCGCCATGTGCCAACAAGCCAAACAATTTATCCTTGAAGAAGACGCCCAACATCAATACTTTGCTTATGTCCCTAAGTTTGATGCTCATATTCATCAAGCATTACAAATGCAATCAAGGTAATATCTAAAACAGACTTTATTACTAAAAACAAGTGGGCTATTCATAACTGGCAAGCCAACGCAAAAATAACTAACATAAAACCCATTCAACCTTTCTAAGTTCTAAATTTAGGGCAATTCTTTATCATTATTTGAGACCTTTTTTATGGCTCCTACCAGCAGCTTGACCGTACTAGAAATCAGCGCTATTTTTTTATCGATTACTGCCTTATTAACTTATGTGAATCATCGCTTTATCGGCCTACCAACGACTATTGGCGTGATGGTTATCTCCATTTTATTATCTATCGGTGCGATATTTTTGGGCTTTTTAGGTTTTGATCAGCTGATTGATTACGAAGTAAGTCTATTGGAGCAGCTTGATTTTACCGAAGTCTTATTAGACGGCATGCTGTCTATGTTGCTCTTTGCTGGCGCGCTACATGTCAATATTGGCGATTTAAAACGTTATAAATTACCTATTGGTATCCTTGCCTGTATAGGCACAATCGTATCGGCGCTATTAATTGCCGCTGCCCTGTACTTTATGCTGCCGCTCTTTGGTTTTGGGCTGCCGTTTTTGTGGTGCTTATTATTTGGCGCTTTGATATCGCCAACTGATCCGATTGCCGTGATGGGTATTTTAGCATCGGCTGGCGCGCCAAAAAGCATTGAAACCGTCATCGCCGGTGAGTCATTATTTAATGATGGTATTGGCGTGGTTATTTTCGTACTGCTGCTCGGTATTTTATCGAGCGGCGATATTCCAACGGCAAATTATGTCGCCCATACATTAGCCGTTGAAGCTGGTGGCGGTATTATCTTTGGTCTGGTACTCGGGGCCATTTTGTATTACATGCTTAAAAGCATCGACAGCTACCAAGAAGAAGTTTTATTAACGCTTGCAGGCGTGATAGGTGGCTATGCACTCGCCAGCCATTGGCATCTATCAGGTCCACTTGCGATGGTAATGATGGGATTAATGGTTGGTAATCGCGGACGAGCGTTGGCAATGAGCGATAAGACGCGTCATTATATTGATTTATTTTGGGAATTGATTGATGAAATCCTCAACGCTATTTTATTTGTATTAATTGGTCTTGAAGTAGTAATGATTGCTTATTCGGGTAATTTATTTATAGCCGCTGGTTTGACAATTATTATTGCCCTACTTGCACGCTTTATTGTGGTTGGCATGACCACCAAAACCTTTCATCGTCAGCTTGATTTGCCGACAGGCGCATGGAAAGTGCTGACATGGGGCGGATTACGTGGTGGCATTTCGGTTGCTTTGGTATTGCAGCTACCGGCAGGCAGCGAGCGAGATATTTTATTGGCGCTCACTTATGCGGTGGTGATATTCTCTATCTTGGTACAAGGTTTGAGCGTCGGTAAAGTGGCTAGAAGCATCCGTACGGATGAGAAAGTCACAGAGATATAGCCTTTAAATAGTTTTGAATTAGTCGTTTTAGTAAAAGAAAAGCCAGTATAAGATAATATCTTATACTGGCTTTTTTAGGTCTATTAAACTTGTTTATCTATTTTTATAACAGCCTAGTTATATCAAACCCTTGCGCTTCATATTGCGATAAACCACGATGACTATAATAATATTTGATACTAAGATGGCAAGTTTAAACCAGTCAAATGGGCTAGCAAACAGATAGTAAATCTCAATAGGAATAAATATCCCGTAGCCTAATACGCCAAACCAATAGGCCCAGGTTTTGTCTTGCCACAAACCATAGGCTTCAAGAAAGCGCAAACTGGCATAAGCAAAAATTATTAACAAGAATACTGGCCAATTTTTGCTTGCCTGCTGGGCTATGCGTACTGCACTATCAACTTGCGGTGCCAGTAGCTGGCCAAAGGTTTGTTGCCAAGAAGCGGTCGCTGTCGTTAGCCAACGCTCAAGGTCACTATGCCATGACCATAAAGCCCCCGCCCCTAATAACGCACCGACGCCTTTGACCACTTCATATATTGCGACTGCTTTAATAGATTCGCTAGAGGTACTAGCGCCACTGCGCGGTGTATGCTGCTGGCTGGTATCTTGGTCGTTATCCTTCGAGGATGGTTGCAGCTTATCATCCTGCCTAGGCAAATTAGCCAAAGAAAGTCTCCACCACACGCCCTTGCAACTGCTCATTGAAGAATGGCGTATTTTTACCATTTGACAGCATAGATTCTGTGGTTACTTGCCACTCAAGATTTGGATCTACCAACACGGCGCCGCCGATACTTTCATACTGCTCGCTAATACCTGCGATTTTTGCCGGATTGAGGCAGATTTTATCGACCAGTTGCTCAAGCGTTAATACCTCATCACGTACTAGCTGACATGCCAGCGCCATAAACGTATCAAAGTTTGAGATACCGGGCGTACTTTCAGCAAACGGTGCCTTTTTAGCGGTACTATTTAGCGGCTCATGGTGGCTACAAATGGCATCAATAGTGCCGTCTTTTAAACCACGGCGGATAGCTTGCTGATCCGTATTACTACGCAGCGGTGGTAGCACATAAGCTTGGGCATTAAAGCCTTTTAAATTATCATCGGTTAAATAAAGCTGATGCATGGCCACATCACAAGTCACCGGCAAACCTTTATCTTTCGCCCAGCGCATCAGCTCAATCGAAGACTTACAAGATAACTGGCTAAAATGCGCCGCGATACCCGTTTCTTCCACCATTAATAACTGCGTTGACAAAGCAACCGTTTCTGCAATCCAAGGAATCCCTTGCAGACCATGATATGACGCGATATAGCCTTCATGCGCTACCCCATCACCAGATAAACTTGGCTCGTCAGGATAAAAGAATACTTTCATATTAAAAGTCGCCGCATATTCCAATGTACGCAGTAACACTAAGTCATTGCGAAAAGGGCGACGCGCGTTTGAAACGGCAATACAGCCGCCTTTTTTAAGGCCAGCAATATTAGAGGGATTCTCTCCACGAAGTCCTTCTGTCAACGCACCTAAAATATGTAAATAAATACCGCCATCACCAAGCGCGCGCTCACGTAAACCTTTTAGCAGCGAGCCGTTTTCTAAAATAGGATTGGTATCAGGCGGAATCACCACATGCAAAAAACCATTGCCACGGGCAGCGCGCCCTTCTGACTCTAAAGTGCCGTGTTGTTGTTGCCCCGGCTCACGTAGACGCGCGCATAAATCAACTAGTGGCGGTAGCAGCCACATTTCACGGCCCGCTGCAACTGCAGCTAATTTAGCTGTTGTTGCAGCATTTGGTAATGAGTCTTTAAATGCTTGAGGAAGATGGTTAATTATCGGTGCATCCGTATTTAACATAGTGGTCATGAGCGTTATTACCGTATCAATAAAATGGGATAAATAAATATAAAGCAGCGTGGCAGAGGTTTACTTACTTGCGGCTTGATGAGCGCGCTGACCTTCCATTGCCAGTGACAACACAGCCATACGAATAGCGATACCGTTATTTACCTGCTTTAAAATCACAGATTGCACACCATCGGCAACACTTGAGGCAATTTCAACGCCGCGGTTCATCGGCCCTGGATGCATCACCAAAGCATCAGGCTTAGCCAATGCCATGCGCTCTGGTGTAATACCATAATGCTTATAATATTCACTCGATGACGCCAGCAGCGGCGAGCCAATGCGCTCGTTTTGTATTCTTAATCCCATAATGACATCACAGTCCGTGACACAGTCATTCATATCTTCATAGACTTGTACGCCGAAACGCTCAATCCCTTTGGGTAACAAAGTGCGTGGCGCGCAGACGCGAATGTCTTTAACGCCCAAGGTTTGTAGCGCACTGATATCTGAGCGTGCGACACGTGAATGTTTAATATCACCGACGATAGCCACTGACAATTCTTCAAATGGTCGCGGCGCTTCACGGTGAATGGTCAGCATATCAAGCATCCCTTGCGTTGGATGCGCATGCCAGCCATCACCGCCATTAATAATGGCAATATCTGGTGTTACTTCTGTGGCCATAAAATGAGCAGCGCCCGACGCTGAATGCCGTACCACAAAGATATCTGCCGTCATCGCTTGTAGATTCCACAAGGTATCGCGCAAGCTTTCACCTTTTTTGGTACTTGAGCGCTCGATATCGATATTGAGCACATTGGCACCGAGGCGCTTTTCGGCGACTTCAAAAGTGGTGCGGGTACGCGTTGATGGTTCAAAAAACAGATTCATCACCGTATAACCTTCAAGCTCAGGCCGATTAATCAGCTGCCCATTTTCATCAAAGAATGTCTCAGCTTTGGCAATAATTGCTTGCAACTGCGCTTTATTAAGACCTTCTACCCCCAAGAAATGGCGAATACTACCATCGCTATTGAGCTGCGGACGACTTAACGACGCATCCAGTTTCTCATGAATGGTATCAGGGTCGAATTTAGCATAATCGGTTGGCGAGACTATCTGGGTTGAGCGGCTATCAGTAGAATTTGGCATAATGGCAGGTCTTTATTGTTGGTTTATATGATTTGCTAAGCATCATTGATGCGTTTTTTGGCGATTTATGGTCGATAAGCACGGAGACAAGGACATTTCGGCACTTATTTGCTACAATTTACACCTATGGCAATGACAGACATAGCGCCGTAAAAACAGACGTCTTCGTCATCTTCTTGACCAATAGCCGTAGACTTGTCAAAATCACCATCAAAAATCGGCTTAGCCAAACGATAAATAAATAATAATAGCGCTAGTGTAGCTGATTTTGTGGTCAGGACAAAGATGCCTTGCGGGGTATTTAAAAATTTACCAGATTTCATGCCATTAAGTATGACCTAAAAGATTTTTCAAACCTTTATATACTCTTTACCCTCACTTTCCTCAATTTTAAAAACATTCATTTTAATAGCTTTTATCAGGAACCCTTATGACAACCTTAGCAAACTACCTAGACGCTCATTCCAGCAACCCTGCCCTCAATGACGTGATTACTACCGTGACTGATGTCGGTAAGACCATTTCGCAGTTATTGAGAAAAGGAGCGCTTGCAGATATCTTAGGTGAAGCTGGCAATCAAAATGTTCAAGGTGAAGAACAGAAAAAACTCGACGTATTGGCTAATGATTTATTATTAGATGCGTTAGCAAAAAACGCGCATTGTGCAGGTGTCGCTTCAGAAGAGCTCGATGATGCAACCCCTGCCAATGCTGATGGTAGTTTACTGGTATTGTTCGACCCACTTGATGGCTCATCAAATATCGATATTAATATGGCCGTCGGTACTATCTTCTCTATTTTACCGTACCAACGCCAAGGTCAAATCAGTGAAAGTAGCGACTTCTTACAAGCAGGCAATCAACAGTTAGCTGCCGGTTATTTATTATATGGTACCTCTACGGTATTGGCGCTGACCATCGTCGATAATGTCGTGATGTTTAGCTTAGACCCTGATACCAATGAGTATGTGCTAATAGAAGAAAATGTCACCATCGATGCTGATACCAGCGAATACGCTATCAATGCGTCAAACTATCGCTACTGGCGCGCGCCGATGCAGCAGTATATCGATGAGCTTATCGCTGGCAAAACTGGTGTGCGTGGTCGCGATTTCAATACCCGTTGGGTGGCGGCGATGGTCGGCGATGTACATCGTATTTTATGTCGCGGTGGGCTGTTTACTTATCCCTTTGACACTAAGTATGCCAATAAAGCTGGCAAACTACGTCTAATGTACGAAGCCAATCCCATGAGTTTACTCATTGAGCGTGCAGACGGTGCTGCCACTGACGCAGTCAATCGTATCTTGGATATAGCACCAACTGATATTCACCAACGTGTGCCTGTGGTACTTGGTAGCAAAAATGAAGTCGAGTATGTTAAGAATTTACATGTAAATTACACTGATAAATAATTCAGCCGAGCCAATCTGCTAACCGTCATTACAAAGCGATATAATCGATACACCTTATGTTGATAGTCCTTATAATGACGGTTCAAACTTTCTATATTTTTCTAAGCGAACCATTATGGTAGCAAATCCCACCGAGCTGATTACCTCAGATAGAAACATGACCGTCAAGCTTGTCAAAGGCTTATTAACGCAAGCGCGCCAACGCAAAAAGCAAGGTCAAACCGTCATTGAGGGTGTGCATTTAATCGATGCGGCTTTGCGTAGCGATTATCCGTTCGTGCAAATATTACTTGCAGACTCAGCGCATCAGCATCCTGAGGTTCAGCAGATTTTGACTCGACTGCCAACCTACACGCCTATTTTGACTTTGTCCGATGTACTGTATGAGAGTATTCGTAGCTTGGGTACCGGTATCGACATTATGGCGCTGATTACTATACCAGTGCCGAGCTTAGCGGCAATCAGTGATGACTGTCTGATTCTTAATGATGTACAAGACAATGGGAATGTTGGCACGCTGTTGCGCACTGCCGCCGCAGTTGGCATACGCAATATCCTCTGTACCAGTGGTACCGCGCAAGCATGGTCACCAAAGACGCTTAGAGCAGGTATGGGCGCACAGTTTGCCCTAACCATTTATGAAGATCTAAGTGTGCAAGATATTTTGGATTATGTACAAACGCCGCTATTTGCGACCAGCTCGCATACCGATACAGTCATTTATCAGCATGATTTAAAGCAACCTATTGCTTGGATTATGGGACATGAAGGGCAAGGCGTTTGTGATGAGTTGATGCAGTGTGCCACCCCTATCGCTCTACCACAGCCTAATGGGCAAGAAAGCTTGAATGTAGCGATTGCAGGCTCATTGTGCTTGTATGAGACGTTGCGCCAAAGAAGCTACTCTTAAAACTTACTGTCATATATGTAGAATCTATTAAAAAAAATGACTAAATAAATAATTGTATTTATTCAGTCATTTTTATTTAAGGCTTATTTGTTTAACTCTATAAACGCATTAACCTTGTGCTTCCATGAAGCTCGCAGAATAGTTATTCGGTGCATTGAAATTAGTAAAACTGATGCTAATAGATTTTTCTAGTCCATTAACACAATGCCACCATCCAATAGGAATAAATAATGCATCACCAGCTTCAATATTGACTTCAACTGGCGTTACATGCTGCATTAATGGGTGCTTTTTTAGATCGAAATTAGGAAAATCTACTTCACTATACACGTGCAAGTCATTATAGAGCCAAGGCACTTGCCAAGCTGGAATCAAAGTAACTTTCTTAGTTCCATAAACTTGAACTAGCATGTTATTGGTTAAATCATGATGTAAAGGTGTAAAAACACCTTTGGGTCCCATCCAAAAATATGTACTTAAAGAGGGGTCGTCGGTTAGCTTCCGATAACCGTCACCGAAGTCACCAATATCTTCAAACGCCGGTTTAATGGCATCGACATTTTGTTGGGTATTATTAGCTGTCATATAGTAGTCATTACTATCACCATGATTTTCAATCATATCGACAAACTCAGCCATACGCATGGACTTGCGATGTTTATTAGAATTGCGTTCAAATAAAATATCACTTTCACGATTAAATTGAATCTGAACTTCTACCTCCCCTAACGTATCAGCAAAATACTGTGGACTCCATTTCTTTAGCGCTGGCCAATGATCAATGCCTTTTTTAAGCACCACAGGCTTGTGCTTGCTATAATAATCTCTAATAAATATATCAAAAGACGGTGTTTCGATGACATCAATTTTTTGATTGTATCCGGGATCCAATCTAGCTAGATCGTCGCAGGTCTGAAGAAGCCATTCTCGTTTATTTAAAATTTTAGTAGGTTTAAGTCCGGCTTTCAAATAAGGGCTTTTAGATGCAGTTTCTAGTTCTAGTAAAACCTCTGCATGAGTATAACCTTGTTGCAATAATACTTGGGCGATATTATCTTTACTCACTCCTTGTAGTAAATTTAAACCCACCCATTCTTTCAAATTGTTTGGCAATTTTCTAATATTTTGTATACTTTCATTTGTATCTCTATTTAAACCTTTCTTCAAAGCTATTTGAATTTGAGTATCTGAAAAGTTATTGTCTTTTAATGTCTGTATAATCACCTCTTTTGAAATACCCCGCATAATATTCGTCGTAATCCAATCATCCCATTCTTTAGGTAACTGTTCTGTAAAATCCATTGCTACATTCATCCTTTCCTCCTAACTATTTAAAAAATTAAATAGCATATTAACTAGCTTATAAAATAAATTTTTATCATTAAAAAACTGTATTTGACCTAGATTCTTGATTCCGTTTATTCAAAATAGATAATCACATAGCGCCATAATGGTAATATCATTTATAAAAAACGTATTACTTAATAGCTAGATATTACTTTAGTCTACTATAGAAGATTATCCTATAAAATAGCAACCTCAGACAATATAAATAAATGTTTCAATAAGACTTCAGAATAGACATAAAAAAACCCGCTATTTTTATAGCGGGTTTTTTTGCTTCATTACTTATGCAAGAGGTAACAATTAAATCTTGCTAGTCAGCTCAGGTAATGCTTCAAACAGATCAGCTTCTAAGAAGTAATCAGCAACGCTAGCGATAGGTGATTCTGGGTCATTGTTGATAGCAACGATGACTTTAGAATCTTTCATACCAGCTAAATGCTGAATGGCACCAGAGATACCAGCTGCGATATATAGGTCTGGAGCAACGATTTTACCCGTTTGACCAACCTGCATATCGTTTGGTACATAACCTGCATCCACAGCGGCACGTGATGCGCCAACAGCAGCGCCTAGCTTGTCAGCTAATGGCTCAATGTATTTAGTGAAGTTTTCACCATTTGCCAATGCACGACCACCAGAAACCACGATGCTTGCTGATGTCAATTCAGGACGGTCAGATTTGGCCATCTCTTCATTAACGAAACTTGCTTTACCAGTCTCTTGCACGTTGTCGATAGCTTCAACAGTCGCTGAACCGCCTTCACTTGCTACTGGATCAAACGCTGTCGTACGTACTGTCATGACGACTTTATCTTCTGTAGTCTTAACGGTTGCCGTGGCGTTACCTGCATAGATAGGACGCTCAAACGTTTGTGCATCTATCACAGCAGAGATTTCTGACAACATGCTTACGTCAAGTAAAGCCGCTACACGTGGCATAAAGTTCTTACCAGTAGTGGTAGCAGGTGCAATGATATGGCTATAATCACCAGCAATATCAGCAACCAATAACGCAACGTTACCAGCCAATTGATGCTCATAAGCGGCGTTATCTGCTAATAATACTTTAGTTACGCCTGCTGCCTTTGCTGCTTCATCAGCTACTGCTTGCGCACCACTACCAGCGACTAATACATGGATATCACCGCCGATTTGCTGAGCGGCAGCGATTGTGTTCAAAGTTGCCTTTTTTAGACTGGCATTGTCATGTTCTGCATATACCAAAATTGCCATTGTTTTTGTCCTTTATTTATTCGTATCATCTATTCATGCGGTTGTTTGTGTACAGCGTTATTTATCGATTTAGCTTAAATACTAAACTACTCAAACTTCATAACGTTGTACATGATATGCCGTAGCAAATTATTCAATCATTAAATAACTTTTGCTTCATTTCTTAGCTTATCGATCAACTCGTCAACTGAACCCACTTTGATACCAGCTTTACGCTCAGCAGGTGGCACGACTTTGATAATTTCTTGCTTAGATATCATATCAACACCGAAATCAGCAGGTGTTTTCTCATCAAGCTGTTTCTTTTTAGCTTTCATAATGTTAGGCAATTTAGCGTAACGTGGCTCATTTAAACGTAAGTCAGTGGTGATAACCGCTGGTAGCTCAAGCGCTAGGGTCTGCAAACCACCGTCAATTTCACGCGTGACATTTACTTTACTACCGTCAACTTTTACTTCTGACGCGAACGTACCCTGACCAATGCCCATCAATGCCGCGAGCATCTGACCAGTTTGGTTATTGTCATCATCAATCGCTTGCTTACCTAAAAGGATAATATCAGTGGACTCAGATTCAGCAATACTCTTAAGTATTTTAGCAATTTGTAATGGATAAGGTTTTTGATCAGACACGACCAAAATACCGCGATCAGCGCCCAATGCTAAAGCGGCACGAATTTGCTCTTGTGATTCTTTTGGACCAATTGATGCCACAATGATTTCATCAATCACGCCCGCTTCTTTTAGACGAACCGCTTCTTCAACAGCAATTTCATCAAAAGGGTTGATTGACATTTTAGTGTTAGATAAATCTACGCCAGAGTTATCAGCTTTTACACGAACTTTTACGTTGTAATCAATGACACGCTTGACCGCTACTAATGCTTTCATACGTTCCTCGTTTATTAATGTTATGAATTAAAATTGCCAGTTAAGAACCAAGGGTTCATTTTTTTAAACTGTTGTTCAAATTGTCGTTCAAAATATTACTAAAGCTTTTTATTACATTAACAGAAATTTCAAATAAACACTCATAAGCCAATCACTAAAAGTATATCGCCATGATATTTGTTATTCATTACTTTGCATTTACTAAAAATATAAATTTAAGAGTAAAGCATTAAAATTTGCTGTTAAAGCTAAGCCAACCGTTATTATCAGACCTATCTATCTTGCGTCAGCATGCTCATAAGGTCAAGACAACGCCGTGAATAATGCGTCATAAATTTGTCACCATTATTGCAAAAAGCGTCTATAAGCGCATTAATTAACCATTTATCTTATTAAAGGCCTTAACCAGTACAATATTTATCACGCTTTCCACCTTTTGTAGACTAACTGATAGTCGGCTATCTCTTACTTAAGGCTGTTATTATATTGAAAACCTACCATTCTATTTGCAACCTTAATGACGATAAGCTTCATAACCTTAAATATTTGGTCTGTTTTATTAGAAAAATTTCATAAAAAAAGCAACCTGATGAGAGGTTGCTTTTTTTTAAAGTCTAAACAGTATTTTTATTGTTTTAACAAACAAAGGTATCAATGCATATTGATTAATCTTACTTTCACCGAGCTAGCTGAAAAAACAGCTTACTCAATGTCAAATGAGATTAGATAGCTTCGATTTGCTCAGCTTGTGGGCCTTTCTTGCCATCACCTAAGATGAAAGACACTTTTTGGCCTTCGGCTAGAGTTTTGAAACCACCGCCTTGGATAGCGCTGTAGTGAGCGAATACGTCTTGTCCGCCGTTGTCTTGCGCGATAAAACCAAAACCTTTAGCTTCATTAAACCACTTTACAGTGCCTTCAACTTTATCTGACATAAATTTTCCTAACTCTTTAACTGTTGGCGAGACGTGTGTCATCACCGATTAATTGATATATACTCAAGTATTTTCTGCTGAATGCGTCGACTTAAACCCTTGATATATCTATAAGATATACTATCTGTTCTTGCCTCAAATCCTTTGAGTACAGGCTGATTATAACAGCTTTTCTCAACGGCAACAGGTTAAATTACTTTTTTTTGTAAATAATCCACTTCTTATGTAAAGGTAATGATTAATATATCGCTATTTTATCTAAAATATTGATTTATATGACTATTTTTATTTATTTAGCAATCTTTAACGAACACTAATGATATTTTTCTAAGCGATAAAATCAATGGATTAACGGTTTAACTAGATATCTATTGCGGTAACGGTAGCCATGGTGACGATAATACCAGTAGACATAGTGCAAAAAATATCAGGGAAAACGATTGGCTATAAGCGATGTACTTAGCGGGAACGACCAAGTCTTTCGGTGAGTTGGGTATGCCTTTACGTTTGAGTAGCCGTGTGCCATATATCCAACCATAGATGGTATAAATGCTATAAGCGACTGGAACTGCGAGCGCTAATGGCGCTAGATCAATGACGTATAACGCCACTGTTGATACAAAAAACCAAGCAGTATCAATTAGGGAGCTGATTTGAAAAAATTTGGACTTTGGCAGTTTACCCTGATTGCTTTTGAGCATCTCCCCTTCTATCCATATTAGTACAGCCACGACAGCACTCAGAGTAATATATGCGAATTGCGGCGTTAGCCAGTTTGGATTTGGTATTTGCACAGCAGACAACCTGTAATCAATAAAAAATAAGAATAAGAAAAACAATCACTTTAAAATTTAGTAGCCGATTGGTTCTACTAACAGTTGCTTAAATGGAGCAATAAACGAAATAACACTTTAAGTAAAAATGATGAAGGCTGTCTATATGAGGTAGCGATGATGCGTTTTCAACCAATATCAAAGCAATTGACATGAAAACCTTACTTAGCTTATCGAAATGATAGCAATTAAAAAAACCCGTGCCATCAAGTGATAACACGGGTTTTGGATTCTAGATGATTAAAATGATAGAGAGTTGATTAATCGCTTAATCGCCTTCTAGCAAATTAGTTTTTGTCTTTATCGATGATTTTGTTGCCACCAATCCAAGGCATCATGCCGCGCAATTTAGCACCAGTTACTTCGATTTGGTGCTCAGCGTTGTTACGACGACGGGCGGTCATTGATGGATAGTTGGTTGCGCCTTCACTGATGAACATTTTTGCATATTCACCAGATTGGATGCGTTTTAGCGCATTACGCATAGCTTCACGTGATTGCTCATTAATAACTTCAGGACCAGTCACATACTCGCCGTATTCAGCGTTGTTACTGATTGAGTAGTTCATGTCAGCGATACCGCCTTCATACATGAGGTCTACGATAAGCTTAAGCTCATGTAAGCACTCAAAGTAAGCCATTTCTGGGGCATAGCCCGCTTCTGTTAGGGTTTCAAAGCCCATTTTTACTAGCTCAACAGCGCCACCACAAAGAACCGCCTGCTCACCAAATAGGTCAGTTTCAGTTTCATCTTTAAATGTGGTTTCAATAATACCTGAACGACCACCACCAACACCAGCAGCATAAGACAATGCTAACTGCTTGGCTTGACCTGATGCATCTTGGTAGATAGCGATCAAATCTGGAATACCGCCGCCTTTGGTAAATTCTGAGCGTACAGTATGACCTGGTGCTTTAGGCGCAACCATAATAACGTCAAGATCGCTACGTGGAACGACTTGGTTGTAATGAATCGCAAAACCATGAGCGAAAGCTAGCGTTGCACCTTCTTTGATATTTGGCTCAATCTCTTTTTGATATAGCTCTTTTTGGAATTCATCAGGCGTCAAAATCATGATAACGTCAGCAGCTTTTACTGCTTCTTCTACTTCAGCAACTTTTAGACCAGCGTTTTCCGCTTTTTTCCATGAGCCAGAGTTGGCACGTAGACCAACGGTCACATCGACGTCTGAATCTTGCAGGTTAAGCGCGTGTGCATGGCCTTGTGAACCGTAACCAATAATCGCAACTTTTTTGCCTTGGATAATCGATAAATCACAGTCTTTGTCATAATAAACGTTCATAAGTAGAGTCCTTTTCCTCAATCATGGCGGGCCATGGATAAATAAACGCTTAGATTACAGTCACTATCATAAAGTGATTTGCCATATAAGCGCTATGTTAAGTGTTGAATAATTAAATTTAAAATACCACGCTTTAAACCATATATTTTGCGATAAACGCTGCCTATAAGCTCAGCGTTTTTTCGCCGCGTGCAATACCAATCACACCCGAACGCACGACTTCCATAATACGTTCACGGCCAATCACATCGATAAAGCCGTCAAGCTTGGCTTCGTCACCGACGATTTGAATGGTATAAAGGTTTGAATTCACATCAACGATTTGTGCACGGAAAATATCGGCACTGCGTTTAATCTCTTCACGTACGCCGCCTGTCGCTCGCACTTTGATTAGCATCAGTTCGCGTTCGACGTGTACGGTATCTGATAGATTAAGCACTTTAACGACTTCAATCAATTTATGCAATTGCTTGGTAATTTGCTCTATCTTTTCAGGTGAGGTAATCGTTGTTAACGTTAAGCGAGAAATACTCGGATCGTCTGTTGGTGCAACGTTTAGCGTTTCAATGTTGTAGCCACGTTGAGAGAACAAACCGACCACTCGCGACAACGAACCCGCTTCGTTTTCCATCAATACCGAAATCAGATGTTGTTGTTGCATTAGGTACGCTCCCCTTTGGTTAACCACATATCACGCATCGCTTGCCCAGCGATCTGCATCGGATACACATGCTCGTTACGATCGACATAAACGTCGATAAATACCAACTTATCCTTCATCGCCATAGCTTCCGCCAACTGTGCTTCCATAGTTGCAGGATCCGTAATCTTAATACCGACGTGGCCATAGCTTTCAGCCAATTTGACAAAATCTGGTAGTGAATTCATATAAGAATGGGCATGACGGCCTTCATACAGCATGTCTTGCCACTGCTTCACCATGCCTAACTGAGCGTTATTTAAATTTAGGATTTTGACCGGTAAATCATATTGCAAGCAAGTTGAGAGCTCTTGGATATTCATCTGAATGGAGCCTTCACCGGTAATACAAATCACATCACGCTCAGGATTAGCAAGTTTTGCTGCCATTGCGTATGGCAGGCCAACGCCCATGGTACCAAGACCACCTGAGTTTAGCCATTGACGTGGCTCATTATAAGTATAGTAAAGCGCGGCAAACATCTGATGCTGACCGACGTCACTAGTGATAATAGCGTTACTATTAGTCACTTTATCTAAGGCTTGCACGACCGCTTGTGGCTTAATACCATTATCGGTACTGGTGTCATAACGTAGGCCATGACGCTTACGCCATTCATTAATCTGTGACCACCAATCTAACAATGCATGTTGCTCTAGCTCTTTATCTTCACCGACAATTTCTATGATATCGGTAAGCACAGATTTAACATCGCCTACGATCGGAATATGCGCATTAATCGTTTTTGAGATGGACGTAGGATCAATATCGATATGTATAATCGTCGCATTCGGGCAGAATTTTTTCACATTATTGGTCACGCGGTCATCAAACCGTGCCCCAATTGCCAAGATTACGTCGGCGTGATGCATGGTCATATTGGCTTCATAGGTGCCATGCATACCAAGCATACCCAAGAACTGGCTATCAGAACCAGGAAAGGCACCCAAGCCCATTAAGGTATTGGTTACGGGTAAGTTTAAGCGATGCGCAAGAGCAGTGAGCTCTTTATGTGCATTGCCTAAAACAACACCGCCACCAGAGTAAATAATCGGGCGCTTAGCAGCAAGTAGTGTTTCAACCGCTTTTTTGATTTGACCACTATGACCTTTTAATGACGGCTGATACGAGCGTATAAACACCTCTTTTGGGTATTCATAAGCAAATTTTTCGCTTGGCGCCGTCATATCTTTTGGCACATCGATTACAACAGGACCTGGACGTCCAGCCTGCGCAATATAAAATGCTTTTTTGACAATCATTGGAATCTCGCTAGCATGGCGTACTTGAAAGCTATGCTTGACGATAGGACGCGACACACCAATCATATCGGTTTCTTGGAAAGCATCTTCACCGATTAGGCTGCTCGGTACCTGTCCTGCGATGACCACCATCGGCACAGAATCCATAAACGCTGTGGCAATAGCCGTCACCGTGTTGGTGGCGCCTGGGCCTGAAGTCGCTAAAACCACACCAGTCTGACCAGTGACTCGCGAATAAGCATCGGCCATATGACCGGCTGCTTGCTCATGACGTACTAAGATATGCTCGATATTTTCTTGTTGAAACAAGGCGTCATAAATATGCAGAACAGCGCCGCCTGGATAGCCAAAAATATATTTGACTCCTTCATCTGTGAGTGATTGCACCAGCATCTCAGCGCCAGATAGCATTACAGGCTCGGCGCTACCTTCAGCAAGGCGTTGTTGCTTCTCTTCAAAATTTTTGGCGGCATTACCCGTTTGGGTATGTCCAGTCATATTTGGACTTTGCGTGGTTTGCGTCACTGTCATCACCTTTTTTTGTGGTAGGAATTGGCGTTCATTCATAAGAGAAAACCACGATAGCTACATAGGGTTGTCTGGCTCTTAAAATGAATACGAATCCTTGTCCATATCAAGAATGTGTGCCCACTATATCTAAGTAACGCTGCTTTATAAGACAGCAAGCCACTCAAACACAGCAATATATGTCAGGTCAGCGTTGTGACAGGATTTTATCGATAGACAGTGACAAGATGCGAGTGCATCTATAAAAGAGGCTTATTATTTGTGATGAATACGTACTTACGCCAGTAATAAATAAATCGATACCGCATGAAAAACAAATCTCAAGATGGTTACCACATTATAGGATTTTTAAATCTTATAACCTGTTTGATGAGTAAATGTTATAACCACACATTATGCCCTATTTTTATTACAGCCAAATCTTAGCAAACACAGTAATAATAAGTTTATCTTAGTCATTGTAGACGGATAAGTCCGGAGACAATAAATATAGAATCTGATAACCATTACGATAATGACCATCTATTTTATATTTTTGTCACAAAGAAAATAAAGCTAAGCGAGCTACTGATAAGTAATCCGTAGTCCTTATTTTCAAGTGCCACGGCAATATCATAAAAGCCGCTCACTGACCAATCAACTGCTATTATATTCGATGGTTTGGCCACCATTGTCAAGAAAAACTTCTAAACCCCATCCCTAACTATTAGTTATTAAATAATGTACATTTATAAGTAATATTTGCTAAAATCAAACGCTAATGTATTTATATTGTTATCAAGACGTTTAAATATTATCCTTAACTGACAAATACATACGTTTTTTCCCTATTAAGAGGATTGTTACTATGGCATATGCGTCTACCATAAATACCGCTGCCAAACTGCTTATGAGTATCAGCACAGCGTGTATGATCATGCTACCAATCAATGCCAGTCACGCTATTCAGGTATACAAATCTATCGGTGCGCATGGTGAGGTGAAATACAGCCAACATGCACCGCAAAACGGTAAAAATATTGAAGTGATTGAATTTCGCAGTGACGGCAGACAAAGTAACGCTGGACAATTGGCTGGTAAGACCGAAGCCAACCAAGCGGCACCGCAAAGTGCAGAAGAACAACGGGTTGCACAGTTAGAGGCGCGTATCAAAGAACAAGAGGCGCAGGCAAATGCGCAGCGTTGCCAGTCATTACGTAACAATTTGACCAATCTAAATGTTGGCGGACGTATCTATGAGATGGATGCCAATGGTAAACGTCAATACTTAGATGGCCGTGAGATTGAGCTAAAGCGTGAGCGCGTACAGCAAGCCATCAATCAATATTGTAATGGTGCTAAGACCTAATCTTAAGCATGTTCTATTGAAGGCTTGTCAGTAGCTAACTACTCAGTCATTAACTGCATAACATGACGAATAGCAGCGGGCATATCTTGCGCTTGTAAGCCTCGTTGCCCGACCAATAATGACCTATCATTATTGGTCATACTGCCAAGTTTTTCCGTCTTATTGACTAAACAGTCTCCCGCCAATCCATGAAGGAGAACCGCTTGGTGCAAACTACCCGCTTCTTCGCTTAAATCTTCTTGAGCTAGCATACCTGCAATCACACCTGATAATACATCGCCCATCCCAGCGCTTGCCATGCCAGCGTTACCGACGCCGCAAACATAAACGCGATGTTCTTCTTTATCTTGCTCCAAAACTAAAGACCCTGCCCCTTTTAACACCCAGTTACCACCATAGTTTTCGGTACACTGTTTTATCGCTGCCAATCTATCAGCCTCTACTTCACTAACCTTTTTATTTAATAACTTAGCGGCTTCACCACTATGCGGGGTGAAACAAACCTGATTTTTAACGCTATGCGCTTTTAACTGCGACACCAGTTGATTCTCATCTATATGCAATGCTGCCAAATGATAAAGACCATCAGCATCAATGATTATCGGCTTACCTTCTACTATCGCCGTTTCAATATAAGTCATAAAAACTGCTTTTGCTTTTTCATCACGGCCCAGCCCCATACCGACAACTATTACACTGGCTTCCTTCATAAGGCTTTTTATCCCATCTGCATCATGCAAATTTATCGTCATCGCATCTGGCAGTGAGGTTAAGAGCGCCCCATGAAATGCCTCATGACAGGCAACAGTTATTTTACCTGCCCCTGTTGCCATCGCACTTGAGGCCGAAAGGATAGCGGCACCGCCCATACCTTGGGAGCCGTCAATACGGTTACCACCAATGACCAATACGTGTCCATAACTGCCTTTATAGCTATTTTGTCGACGGGGATTTAAAGGATGTGCAGTCGTTATTAATTTGGCAGCTGGCTCAAATGCTGTATTGCCCATTTGATAAGGTATCAGCGGTATATCAATAATCTGGCCGCTATAATCCATACCATCCTTAGTATGCAAGCCCAATTTACGTGCAATTAAACATAACGTCGCATCAGCCTGCACCGCTATTTGGTCGAATACTTGACCCGTAGAAGCCACCAATCCGCTAGGAATATCAACTGCAATCGTTAAAGCACTATCATCCTGAGCAACAGCATTAAAGGCGAAGATTGCCTGCTTATAGATGCCTGTAGGCGCACGATCCAGACCGATACCAAATAGCGCATCAACATAAACATCCGCTTGCAGCTGCTTATCTACCTTTTCATTATCATTACTGTCTTCAAAGCGCTGATAAGAACAGTTAGTAGACAAAGCTATTTGTAGCGCTTTTTGTGCATCAGATAGCGCTTTTTTCTCGTTATGATGTTGCGTTGTATCATTTATCGCAAAATGATGACTATCAAAACCAACGGTTACTACCTCTACTTGCCAGCCCATTTGCTGCAAATAGTAAGCAATCAGCCAACCGTCACCACCGTTATTTCCGTGCCCGACCCAAATACTCGCTCGACGCTTATAAGTATGACAACGGTAAAATTTAACGTTAGCTAACGCATGAGTATTGAGCATCTTTTGCTCATAAAGCGCCGCAATATACTGTGCCATTTGCCATGCCGCTTGTTTCATTAATCCAAAACTGTCATGACCATCGGCAAACCATGCCTGCTCCATGGCATAAAGTTGTTTACTGTTATAAAGCGCGATAGGCATGGTGGTATTTGCTAATAGATTAAATGGTATTGGCATGGCTGATTCTCGCTTATTTTTATTTGGTGGTTTTATTATTCTAATAATAAGATGACGTATAATCCATCTGAGCTTAATCAAAGGTTTTGTTCAATTAGGTATCAGTGTAAATACAGATTTACTTACTTTTCTACTTGCGCTCTTAGCTCACTGGCTTATCATACTGCTATTCACATTATCATTTATAGCTCATTATGAATAGCAAATCCCAATCTACTCAGTCTCAGTTCACACAGCCAGACACACAGACGTTAGCAGCGCAGACGACTGCGTCCAATCATGCACGAAAAATCAAAATTGTTGTTAATAATACACTGAGATTTACAACGCTAGCCGAGGTTAAGCAATGGATTAAAGCCCAAGCACAAGCATTAGGCTTTGCTGACTGTGGCTTTTTATCGGTGCATCACCCTTTATTTATTCAGCAAACGGAGCGACTGCAGCAATGGTTAGCTAAGGGTTATGAGGGACAATTGCAGTTTATGCATAATAACCATCATTTGCGTGCTCATCCCGAACAACTGGTAGAAGGCGCGAAAACCATCATAAGCGTGCGCATGGATTACTTAACCCAAACTCCTACGCCACGAGCAGTCACTGATAACGCATATCCTAATCAAGGTATCATTGCCCGTTATGCTCGAGGACGCGACTATCATAAAACAATGCGTAGTCGTCTCAAGCAATTGGCATTAAAAATTGAAGCCATGCTTCCTGAATGGCAGCATCTTAATATCGGCTCAGAGCAAAACTTTATTTTTAGACCCTTTAGTGATTCGGCACCTATTTTTGAGCGCCCTATTGCCGATGCAGCGGGGCTTGGTTGGACGGGCAAACATACTTTACTTATAAATAAGCAAGCTGGCTCATTTTTTGTACTGGGCGAGCTGTTTATGAGCCTCGAGCTGCCTGATGATGAACCGGTCAAAGAGCATTGTGGTAGCTGCAGCGCATGTATCGACATCTGCCCTACCCAAGCGATTATTGCGCCTTACGAGCTGAATGCTTCTGCTTGTATCTCCTACCTCACCATTGAGCACGATGGCATTATAGATAGCAAATACCGCCGCGCTATTGGTAATCGTATCTTTGGCTGTGATGACTGTCAGCTTATTTGCCCATGGAACCGCTATGCCAATCTGACATCGGTAGAAGATTTTGCGCCAAGGCACAATCTTGATAGCAGCAGTTTACTTGAGCTATGGCAATGGCAAGAAGCAGAGTTTATGAAGAAGACCGAAGGCAGCCCACTTAGACGCACGGGTTATGCGAATTTTTTACGTAATATTGCCATTGCTCTCGGCAATGCAGATGGAAGTAAAGAGATAATAACTCACCTTCGTACAAGATTAGCGATACATAATGCCATGCTGGACGAACATATTACTTGGGCTATCAAAGAGCAGCAGGAAAAGTTAGAAACCTTTGAGCCATAACTTCTATATCAAATATATCAAACAAAAAAATGCCTCTTATTTAGTAAGAGGCATTTTTATTAGCATGTAACTTTAAATATTTATGTTTAAAAATATATCTTTTATATTCAAAATCATCTTATGGCTTAGGGATACGTAGTACTTGACCAGGATAAATTTTGTCTGGCTCAGAAAGCATTGGCTTATTGGCTTCGAAGATTTTCATATAATCATTCGCTGAACCATAAACTTCTTTTGCAATTTTAGACAAGCTATCACCAGATTTTACGGTATACATAGTAGATTCAGGTGCATCTTCTTCAATATCGATGTTGTCGATGACTTTAGCAACGTTTTGCACGTTACCAATGGCAATAATGGCTTTT
Organism: Janibacter sp. CoH_79_TC_3; assembly: GCF_058197955.1. Taxonomy (NCBI): domain Bacteria; kingdom Bacillati; phylum Actinomycetota; class Actinomycetes; order Micrococcales; family Intrasporangiaceae; genus Janibacter; species Janibacter sp. CoH_79_TC_3. The sequence continues at coordinate 60,394 of NZ_JBXWIV010000010.1, read as the reverse complement.
TCACGGTCTGCTTGCGTTTTCGCTTTACCACTGATTTCAGCAGTATCGGTTGAACCATTGTATTTGATTTTTAAGTCGCTGATATTCAGATTTTGTTGCTGAATACGACGCAGTAAAATATTGGCTACTGACTGAGCTGAAGGCTCACTGCTTTGGACTGGAGTGTTCGCATCCGCTTTGGTTTCTGCTTTAGCGTCATGCTTGGCATCGTCACGGTTAAAGATTTTATCACCGATATCTTTTGCAAAACTGAACATACCCATATAACTGCTCCTTGAGATATTATTAATTATTATTACAATGATAACTCATATCGGTCATCATTCTTTTTGCTTACCATTATGAGTATAAGCAAAGATATAAGCGATGAATAGTAATAGTATGTTGAGTAATGTTGATTTGGCGTAGCTTATGTTAACGTAATCGTTGGTGGTAACGAGTAATCTATAAAAGCTATTACGCTAAATTAAGAAAGACAATAGTTAATAGCTAGCCGATATCTATAAAAAATCAGCAAAAAAAACCGCCTATCTATACAGATAAGCGGTCATATCAAACACGTTAAGCTAATCGCTAATTATAGCTGCGCTTGCACGTAATCAATGGCTTTTTGAACAGTCGTTAGTTCTGCTGAAGCTTCATCAGGAATAGTGATGCCAAAATCGCTTTCAAATGACATAACCAATTCAACTAGGTCTAACGAATCAGCGCCTAGATCTTCCATAAATGATGCATCGTTGTTGATGTCTTCAACATTCATACCCAATTGTTCCGCTACTGCAGCTTTAACTCTTAGCTCGGTATCATTACTCATGTAGATTTCTCCTTTTTGATCTATTATTTTGACAAATTACTATAGTGCCGTGATTGGAGGCTATAGCATTGTATATAAAATGGGCTAGTCAGATTAGCATGGCTGTCTGAGTGTACTATAACCAATTATACGTTTTGACTAATGTCTGGTAAAGCCTTGCTATCATACAGTGCTTTGACGAAAAAGTATCCGTCATTATAGCACCCTTTATTATAGTTTACACTCGTTCACAGAGTTTTTTATTATAACTATGTAACGCTTCATTAGAATAATAAATTCTAACGCTACATATACATGCCACCATTAACTGGAATAACCGCACCGGTAATATAGCTGGCTTCATCACTTGCTAAAAACGAGACGGCAGCAGCGATATCTTCTGGCTGACCAAGACGGCTAATCGGCACCGCATCGAGCATGGAGTTCAATAAGCGCTCATCAAGCTCATCAGTCATATCCGTTTCGATCAAACCTGGCGCGACACAGTTAATCGTCACTTGCCGTGAGCCTATTTCACGCGCTAAGGTACGGCTAAAACCTTCGACACCGGCTTTGGTTGCCGCATAGTTAGATTGGCCTGCATTACCCATTTGGGCGACGACAGAGGTGATATTGATGATACGACCACGGCGTGCTTTCATCATACCGCGTATCGCGCGTTTACTCATACGATAAACTGAGGTCAAATTGGTATCAATCACATTGTCCCAATCTTCATCTTTCATACGCATCAATAAGCCATCTTGGGTAATGCCGGCATTATTGACCAATACTTGTACCGCGCCATAGACGCTTTCAATCTCTTCAAACAGTTTATCAATCTGCGCCGTATCACGCACATCTAATACTCGACCAATACCGCCACTATCGTGTAGATATTCGTCAATAAGCGCCGCGCCTTTTTCCGTGGTGGCGGTACCAATGACAAAATGGCCTTCTTTGGCAAAACGTTTGGCAACGGCTTTGCCAATACCGCGGCTAGCACCCGTCACTAATATAATCGTACGACTCATGATAATACCTCCATTAACTTATCTAGACGGGCGAGCTTGTCGGTAGGATAACTGGCAATAGGATGCGCTTGACGCTTCGCCAAATTACTCAGGACATTACCACTGCCACACTCGATTAAAATATTAATTTGTTTATCTGCTAGCTCTTGCATGGTTTTTGACCATAAGACAGGTTCACTTAACTGCTCGGTCAATGCCTGCTTGATGCCTGTGGCGCTAGTTTCAACCCGCGCATGACGGTTTTGAATGACTGGAATAGTCGCTTGATCAAATTGAATCGCCGCCAGCTCTTCGGCCAAGGCACTGGTTGCAGGTTCCATAAGAGCACAATGTGACGGCACACTGACCTTTAATGGAATGGCTTTTTTGCCAGTATTTTGAACTTTATCAATGACGGCGTTAACGCCTGCCGCATTACCTGAAACCACAACTTGTCCTGGGCTATTAAAGTTTGCTGCCCCGACAATGGCATCATCAACATGCTCGGTGGCTTGTTCACACAAGTTCTCTACCCGATGGTCTTCTAGACCTAGCACGGCTGCCATCGCGGTATCGATACCAACCACCGCCGCTTGCATCAATTGGCCACGCTTATGTACCAGCTTGACCGCATCCGCAAGCGTTATCACACCAGCGGCACACAGGGCGCTGTATTCTCCTAGAGAATGGCCCGCTAGGTAACAAGGCTTATCTTTTATTTTTTGTTGTAAAATGCGCCAAACGGCGATGCTAGCGGTCAATAAGGCCGGCTGAGTGTACTGGGTTTGATTAAGCTTGTCTTCGTCCTGACAAATTACCCATAAATCTTCACCAAGCGCCGTACTCGCCTCAGTAAAAGTATCAAGAATTTCAGGATAGGTTTCAGCAAGCTCACTCAGCATACCGACGACTTGCGAGCCTTGTCCTGGGAAGATGACTGCGATGCGAGTGGGTTGTTTCTTTATCATATCGGGTACAGAGGCCATAACCAATATTCCTTATTTAATTGGCAATACCCCTAAATTAATGGGGTGCATTATAGAGTTAGAAAGTAATTAGAAGATTTATGATATAAAGTGATGGCTATCATTATTCCTTTAAGACAGCTAACGGTGATTAAACTATACACTGACGCAGGCCATTAGCATAGCTGCCAACAAGCCACTGGCGTGAAATGGTTTATTTATAATAATTACTGCTTAAAAAAAGAATAGCAAAAAGCCAAGTTATCCAGCTACATAATATATGATAGCGAAATAACTTGGCTTTCTTTAGCTCAAACCAATTGCTGGATAATAGCGTTATAAAGAACATCGACAGTCATGAGAACCATCATAATCTTTAGCCGCCATCAAATAACAATAAATTAAGCATCTTGACTTACTTTAAACAACTGACGACCACGATAAAAACCATCTTTAGTCATGTGATGACGACGATGTTTTTCACCAGTAGTAGCATCGATGCTTATTTCAGCAATTTCCATACGGTGATGTGAACGGCGCATGTCACGACGTGAACGACTTTTACGACTTTTTTGAACGGCCATGATATAGCTCCTATACTTAAAAAGGGATAAGCTTGAAATTCAGCTTTAATCGACACTGACAGAGGCTATATAATCACAACAACCTAAGTCTTACGCATCATTAGTTAAATAGACTGCCACGTATTAAAGTGCTGATAACGTCTAAAATCTATAGTTAGTTTGCAAGGTCAGCGCCTATCTGCCAGTAGCAGATTGCTAGAATGCAATAAACGGGACATTATACGCATGTTTCGCGGATTAATAAAGCCCTGCTTTTCAATCTTCTGCATAAAGCTGATAAAAAGATGGTCTAAAACTTCCATACTATTTATCACTAATACAGTTTATAAGGTTATAACTTGCCTTTTAAAGACGCTAAAGCGGCAAAAGGATTCTCCGTTTCTTCTTCTTCAGGTATTTCACCAAACTGCTCAACACTCATCTCACAATCATCATGCTTTGGTGCCATCGGTGTTTTGAGTAAAATCTCATCTTCGACCAGTTTTTTAAGCGGTAATAAGCGCTCAGGAGCCGGCTCAGTGATAATTTCATCGAGCAATAAATAGTCCTGCTCTTCACCAACCAAGCGCACTTGGCTTTCATTATCGAGCAATGCAATATCATAATCATCGGTCAAATCAATCACAATTGGTTGCAAACAACGCTGGCAGGTTAACCATATCTCACCGCTCAAGGTAAAAGAGAGATGCAAGACATTATTACGGCGATAGAGATTGGCATTAATCTGAAGGTCTGACTGCAAATGCTCGGTCGTCAGTAAGGCATTAAGACGCTCAAAAGAGCCCGGTGCGACTTGCCCTACCCATTCAAAACCACTGTCTTCCCATTTACTTAAGGAGATATGTTCTGGAAGATTCGCTGACGTAGGAGCTGATGCTTTATCAGCCTGAAGCGCTGACGGCTTGTTTGTTGGGGTACTTGACATGCGCGGCCTCATTGATCAAAAACGGTGTATAATATTGCCTGCCATACTAACGGAAAGCGCTGATTAGCGCTAGGGCTAGTATGTTAAGATTTTTGGTACTAGTTTTCACAATAGATTTGCATCTACTTTAGATTGCTCGCGTCTGTAAATAACGCGCTCTGACTTTTTTACTTGGTTGCTTTTACTTGGTTGCTATTCAATATGATATCGCCTGCTGTTAACCCTAATTTTTCCCACTTACTTTCTACGCCTGATGCTAAACGCTTACTAAAACGTCTCAATGAATTGGACAGTAAAAAAACCAATGCTAATTTCGATAATAAAATAAAACCCCAGTTACAAACACTGTCAGAACAATGGCTGAAAATTATCCATGCTGAAGATACAAACGCTTTTGATGAGAATGAAAAAACAGCGACCGACTGGCTTATAAGCTTATTCAATACCCTATTTTCTGAGCAACAGGTTATTTTAGTTCGCGGTAATGGGGAGCCAGAGTATTTCCCTGCTAAAGACAATCAGCCAGCACGTATTGAATTCGCCCATGGTTTTTTTCAAAGTGCATTGCATGAGCTTAGCCACTTTTTTATTGCAGGTGAACAGCGTAGACAGCTCTCTGACTTTGGTTACTGGTATGCACCTGATGGACGCACAGCAGCTCAGCAGCAAGCATTTGAGCGTGTAGAGATTAAACCACAGGCACTTGAGGGTTTGTTTAGCTTGGCTTGCGGTCGTGATTTTCAAGTATCACAGGACAACCTCTTTGCAGACTTTGATACTAGCACTAGTACCTTTACCGATGATGTGTATCAACAAGCCAAAGCGTACATTACCGAGCCTCATACACTACCACGTGATGCCAAAACGTTATTGCAGGCATTGTTGACTATCTATACTGCTGCTTAGCTGCACAATGCTGCTCACATCATACTTGCTACTTATCACGAGTAATCCATTTTATAACGTTAACGTTTCCCTACTCATAGTAACGCCTTACCAATAAACTTATATTTGCTTTGCGTTATACTGGGTAGGTAGTTTTAATTTTTTCTATACTTAATAATTTATTAGCATAGCTAACCAGAAAAAAGTCTGATATTGAAATTGTTCGATTCAATCATGATTCATTAAATCTCTTATATCAAAACCTAGTATCAAATAATATATAATTATAAAACGAGGAATGATTATGCAAGTATTTTACATTCATCCAGAGAATCCACAGCCACGACTTATTGAACAAGCAGCTGACCTATTACGTAAAGATCAACTGATTATCTACCCTACTGACACAAGTTACGCATTTGGTTGTCGATTAGGTGCAAAGGATGCACTAGAAAAACTCAAAAAAATACGCGCGCTTGATGACAAGCACCAGTTTACCTTGCTATGCCGTGACTTAAGCGAAATTGCCAATTATGCCGCCGTAGACAACATCCAGTTTAAACAGCTCAAGGCACATACGCCCGCGCCTATTACTTTTATCCTCAATGCCACCAAAGATGTGCCAAAGAAACTGGCTCATGCCAAGAAAAAGACCATTGGTATTCGAGTACCAAGCAACGCTATTGCTCAAGCGCTGTTAGAGGCGATGGATGAGCCTATTTTGACCAGCTCATTAATAATGCCGAATCGCGATGAAATTCTAGATGACCCTTTCGAGATTGAAGAATTATTAGGCAATCAGATAGACGGGCTCATTAATGCTGGTATCAAAACCACCAAGCTGACGACCATTGTAGATATGACCAGTGGTCAGCCTGAAATCATCAGACAAGGTGCGGCTGACGTTAGTTCGCTATTATAAACAAAGAAACATAGATAAAAAACGCATAAAAAAAAGCTCCAATAAATTGGAGCTTTTTTTATCTTACAATTAGCATGTAAAATTAGTCACGATCAACCAGTTCTACATAAGCCATTGGCGCATTGTCACCATCACGGTGACCACATTTTACGATACGCAAATAGCCACCTGGACGAGCTTGGTAACGAGGACCAAGAGTACCAAATAGTTTGCCTACCATAGCTTTGCTACGCATACGGCTGAACGCCAAACGGCGGTTAGCAACGCTGTCTTCTTTAGCCATAGTGATTAATGGCTCAGCAACACGGCGTAACTCTTTTGCTTTTGGTAAAGTTGTTTTGATCAGTTCATGCTCAAATAATGAGTTGGTCATGTTCTGAAACATTGCCTTACGATGACTGCCGGTACGACCCAGCTTGACTCCACTCTTACGATGGCGCATAGTCAAAAATCCTTAAAGTTTAACGGCTACGATAAGAAAAGCGATCATCAACACGAAGGTCAGCTGGCGGCCAGTTATCTAGGCGCATACCGAGCTCTAAATCTTTAGACGCTAATACGTCTTTGATTTCCGTCAATGATTTCTTACCAAGATTTGGGGTTTTTAGTAGTTCAGTCTCTGAACGCTGTACCAAATCACCGATATAGTAAATGTTTTCAGCTTTTAAGCAGTTGGCTGAGCGAACCGTTAGTTCAAGATCGTCCACAGGGCGTAATAGCACCGGATCAACCTCTTCTTTTTCTTTCACAGGCTCAGGCGCTTCTTCAGCTTCTAGGTCAACAAAGATAGAAATCTGTTGTTGTAGTATAGTGGCTGCTTTACGAATTGCTTCTTCTGGATCTATAGTGCCATTAGTTTCAAGCTCAATGATAAGACGATCAAGATCGGTACGTTGTTCTACACGTGCGTTCTCAACCTGATAAGCAACACGCAGTACTGGACTAAAACTTGCATCAAGCTTTAAGCGTCCAATCGCTTTAGTGTCACCGTCTTCACGGCGCTGGTTTGCTGGCTCATATCCACGACCCATTACTACACGCAAACGCATCTTAAGATGACCACGATCGCTTAATGTACCTAATACCAATTCTGGATTGATAATATCAACATTATGCGGCAAGGTGATGTCTGCAGCAGTAATAGTGCCTGGACCTTGTTTATCCAAGGTCAAAAATACTTCATTTTGGTCATGAAGGGTGATTGCCAAACCTTTTAGGTTCAAAAGCAAGTCAAGCACGTCTTCTTGTAGCCCTTCAAGCGTTGAGTATTCATGGTCAACACCATCAATCTCAGCTTCAATGACTGCAGCACCAGGTAATGAAGATAACAAGATGCGACGTAAGGCATTACCTAAGGTATGCCCAAAGCCGCGTTCTAACGGTTCGAGCGTGACTTTCGCAATCGTTTCATTAACCGTATCCACGTTAATGGCATTCGGCGTTAGAAACTCAGTTGCACTTAGCATCATGATGTCACCTCGATTTATTAAACTGGTTTAATTAACGTCAATTGCTCAATGCTATTTTCATAACATCGAGCATCACGTTACTTACTTAGAGTATAGCTCAACGATCAAGCTTTCGTTGATTTCAGCAGGTAGATCAATACGATCAGGCGCTTTCTTAAACGTGCCTTGTAGTTTGCTGTGGTCAACATCTAGCCATTCTGGAATACCACGTTGTGTCGCTAATTCGATAGCGTTTTTAATACGTAGTTGTTCGCGAGACTTCTCTTGGATAGCGATGACATCACCATCTTGCAACTGAATTGATGGAATGTTCACACGAACAAACTCATCACGGCCAGCTTTTTTTACCATCACAGTGCGATGGCTAACTAGCTGACGTGCTTCAGCGCGAGTTGAGCCGAAGCCCATGCGGTATACTACGTTATCAAGACGACTCTCAAGCATTGCTAACAGGTTTTCACCAGTAGCGCCACGCTTACGAGCAGCTTCTTTGTAGTAGTTTGCAAACTGACGCTCTAATACACCATAGATACGCTTAACTTTTTGTTTTTCACGTAACTGTAGAGAGTATTCTGAACTTTTATTACGGCTAACACCATGTTGACCAGGTGGACGAGCCGATTTTTTCGTTTTTACGTCGTATGGTTTAACACCAGACTTAAGGCCTAAGTCTGTACCTTCACGACGTGATAATTTGAGTTTTGGTCCAATATAACGGGCCATTGTTATGTCTCCTATAAGCTCTTATGATAAAAAGCTTCGTCTTTAATATTAGACGCGGCGCTTTTTCGGCGCACGGCAACCATTGTGTGGGATTGGGGTTACATCAGAGATGCTGTTGACTTTATAACCCAATGCACCTAGTGCTCTTACCGCAGACTCACGACCCGGTCCTGGTCCTTTGACCAAAACGTCGATATTCTTAACACCGTATTCTTGAGCCGCTTTACCAGCGACTTCAGCTGCAACCTGAGCTGCAAATGGTGTAGATTTACGTGAACCACGGAAGCCTTGTCCACCTGAAGTGGCCCAAGCCAATGCATTACCCTGACGATCGGTAATCGTAACAATGGTGTTATTAAAAGACGCATGGATATGGGCAATGCCCTCCGATACTGAACGACGAGCCACCTTTTTGCGACTGCGAGTGTCTTTTGCCATCTTTTAGCTTCCTAAGTTAATTATCTTTTGAGAGGGCGTGTCGGACCCTTACGAGTACGAGCGTTGTTCTTGGTATTCTGACCGCGAACTGGTAAGTTACGACGATGGCGGATGCCACGGTAACAACCAAGATCAACCAAGCGCTTGATGTTCATTGACACTTCACGACGAAGATCACCTTCAGTCATGTATTCTGCAACTTGTGCACGGATAGCATCTAACTGTGTATCATCTAACTGACTGACTTTAGTAGTAGGGGCAATGCCAACTGCTTCTAAGATTTTCTGAGCAGTGGTACGACCTACACCAAAGATGTAAGTTAGTGAAATAACAGCATGCTTATTATCCGGAATGTTTACGCCGGCAATACGAGCCATTGATTTCTCTCCATTAAAGAAAAATAAGCTTTATCTATCGATAAGGCATTACTTTTCAGATTTGTTGCTGTCAATACTAAAGCTTTTATAATTATAATCACTGCTTCGAGTTGGTAAACCAATCTATTCATTGAACATTTTATAAAAGGTTTTGCATAAACTACGGCAAGTGGCGGATGATATCCCATCCGCCGTCATTTTTCAAGTATTAATTTAGTAAATAGTACAAGCTTAGCGCATTGTTCTATTAAAAATATTAACCTTGACGTTGCTTGTGGCGAGGTTCTGCGGTACAAATAATATGTACACGGCCTTTACGGCGCACAACTTTACAGCTACCACAAATCTTCTTAACTGATGCTTGAACTTTCATAGCATACTCCTTTGAAATATCGTACCGCTCATTTAAGGTTGAGTGGGCGATTGAATTAACGTCTGATCATGATATTGATGGGTCATCAAATGCGCTTGGATTTGCGAGATGAAGTCCATCACCACAACCACCATAATCAGTAGCGACGTACCACCAAGTTGAAACGGTACACCAAACGATGACTGGACGACCATTGGCATTAAACAAATAACCGTCATATACATCGCGCCAATAAAGGTCAGTCGGTTTAATACATGATCGAGGTAACGCTGAGTTTGTTGTCCGGGGCGAATACCTGGGATATACGCACCACTACGTTTAAGGTTTTCTGCAACTTCACGCGGACTAAATACCAGTGCCGTATAGAAATAGCAGAAGAAAATAATCATTGCGCCAAACAGAACCAAATATAGCGGCTGCCCTGGGGACAACACCAATGCCATATTTTGCAATATCTTTTGCGTCAAGGTAGGATCAGCCGATTGACCAACCCACTGCCCTAAACTTGCTGGAAACAACAATAATGAGCTAGCAAAAATGGCGGGGATAACCCCTGCCATGTTCAGCTTCAACGGCAAATGTGACTGCTGCTGAGCATATATCTTGCGACCTTGCTGTTGTTTCTGTGCATAGTTCACTGGCACACGGCGCTGAGCACGTTCAATATAAACGATACCGGCAGTCACTGCGATGCCTAGCAATACAAAGATAAAGAGTACAATCAAGTTCATCTGCCCTTGATTGACCTGTTCGATAGACTGCGAAATCATACCTGGCGTACCAGCCACAATACTCGCAAAAATGAGCATTGAGATACCATTACCTACACCGCGTTCTGTAATCTGCTCACCAAGCCACATTAAGAACATAGCGCCAGCTACCAATGAAGTAACCGCTGGAATATAAAAGGTCAGACCAGAAGATAAGGTAAGGTTTTGGCTGATTAAACCAGCACACATCCCTAATGACTGTACTAGGGCTAACGCAAGCGTACCTTGACGGGTATACTTGTTTAGCTTACGTCGTCCCGCCTCACCCTCTTTTTTGAGGGCTTCTAGCGATGGCAATACCGCAGACATCATCTGTACAATAATCGATGCTGAGATATATGGCATGATACCAAGTGCCATAATGGACATACGTTCTAGTGCACCACCTGAAAACATGTTAAACATGCTCAAAATGGTATTTTCGTTGCGCGAAAACAGATCAGCCAAGTTAACCGGGTTGATACCCGGTACTGGAATATGCGACCCAAAACGATAAACAATCAATGCGCCGATTAAGAATAATAAACGCGACCAAAGCTCATCATACTTGCGTATAAAGGCAAATGGATTGAGCGGTATACCAGACGATGACATTGATTGCTTTGACACGTTACTACTCCTCGATGCTACCACCAGCAGCTTCGATTGCTAGCTTAGCGCCTTTAGTCACTTTGATACCTTTGAAAGTATAAGCTTTAGTGACTTCGCCTGACAACATAATACGAGCGCGCTTCATGTCGTGACGGATAAGGTTAGCAGCTTTTAATGTTTCAATGCTAACCACATCGCCTTCAATTTGGTTCAGTTCAGACAGACGAACTTCAGCAGTCGTCATCGCCATTTTACTGGTAAAACCAAATTTTGGTAGACGGCGATATAAAGGCATTTGACCACCTTCAAATCCTGAGCGAATGCTAGAACCTGAACGAGATTTCTGACCTTTTACACCACGACCACCGGTTTTGCCAAGGCCTGAACCGATACCGCGACCACGACGTTGGGCAGTTTTCTTTGCGCCAACACCTGGTGATAATTCATTTAATCTAAGTCCCATTACGCTTCCTCCACTTTTACCATGTAGTTAACGCGATTGACCATACCACGGTTTGAAGGAGTATCTTCTACTTCAACAGTATGATTAATACGGCGTAAACCCAATCCTTTCAAGCTCGCTTTGTGGCTCTTGAGGCGATGGGCACCCGATTTAAATTGAGTGACTTTCATTTTTTTCATCGTAACTCACCTAGTCTAAGTTAACCCAAGATTTCGTCTACAGATTTACCACGTTTCGCTGCCATCTTTTCTGGAGTTGACATATCACGTAAACCGTTGAATGTTGCACGTACAACGTTCGCAGTGTTGGTAGAACCATGAGATTTTGTTAAAACATCTTTAACACCCGCAACTTCTAATACTGCACGCATTGCGCCACCAGCGATTACGCCAGTACCTTCAGATGCAGGCTGCATATAGACTTTACTAGCACCATGACGTGCTTTGATCGGATGGAATAAAGTTGCACCATTAAGTTCAACAGTAATCATATTGCGTTTAGCAGCTTCTAGCGCTTTTTGGATAGCAGCTGGCACTTCACGTGCTTTACCACGACCAAAACCAACACGGCCATTGCCATCGCCCACTACGGTTAAAGCAGTGAAAGAAAAAATACGACCACCTTTAACAACTTTTGCAACGCGATCAACGGTAACTAAGCGTTCTACTAGACCGTCAGTCTGTTCATTTTTATCATTTTTATCATTTCTAGCCATGATTAAAACTCCAATCCGTTTTCGCGAGCCGCTTCAGCTAAAGCTTTTACTCGACCATGATATTTAAAACCACTACGGTCAAAGGCAACTTTAGTAATACCAGCTGCTTTTGCGCGTTCTGCGATTAATTGGCCTACAGACGTCGCTGCATCAGCGTTACCAGTCGCGCCTGAACGCAAGCTGCTGTCTAAGGTAGATGCCTGAGCAATCACTTCACCACCGTTCGGAGAGATAATCTGGGCATAAATATGTCTTGGCGTACGGTTAACCGTTAGACGATGAACGCCTAAAAAACGGATATGTGCGCGGGTTTTCTTTGCTCGACGTAGACGAGCTGCTTTTTTATCAAACATTTCAACTCACCTTATTTTTTCTTGGCTTCTTTGCGAATCACATGCTCGTCACTATAACGAATACCTTTACCTTTATAAGGCTCTGGTGGACGGAAAGCGCGGATATTAGCCGCTGCTTGACCAAGCTGCTGTTTATTGTTTGATTTCAAAACAATTTCAGTTTGCGTTGGGGTTTCAGCCGACACACCTTCAGGTAGCGTATATTCTACTGGATGTGAGTAACCAACGTTTAGCGTTACTTTATTACCAGTAGCTTGAGCACGATAACCAACACCAATTAGTTGAAGACGTCTTTCAAAGCCTTCATTCACGCCTGTAACATAGTTGTTAAGCAAAGCGCGCATGGTGCCAGTGTGCATCATGGCTTCTTTTGAATCGACTGTAGGTGAGAAAATGATTGCATCATCTTCCTGTTTCAGCTCGACCAATTCATGCAGGCGTAAAGACAAATTGCCGTTCTTGCCTTTAACTTCGACCTGCCGATCGTTCAAAGTAACACTTACGCCGCTAGGCAGTGCTACTGGGGCTTTAGCCACACGAGACATAGGAATATTCCTTAAAAAATTAACTTACTTCTATTAGCGAAAAAACTAACAGGCTAAAAAGCGTGTTAGTTTAGCATAATTGATGGCGTTAGACACCTATCAATTTGAAATAATTTATCATTACTCAATTGATAGCAGTCTAACAAGCATCAAATAGACTTTATCGTCGTTTAGCTTACGCTACAAATGCAACGATTTCACCACCGATACCAGCAGCGCGTGCAGCACGATCGCTCATGATACCTTGGCTGGTTGATACGATAGCAACACCCATACCTTGTTTAACAGTAGGGATAGCGTCTTTACCGCGATGCTGGCGTAAACCAGGACGGCTGAAACGTTGAATCGTTTCAATAACAGCTTTACCTTCGAAGTATTTTAATTCGATAGATAAAGTTGCTTTGTTGTTGTCTTCTTCAGTAACAACAGCATTAGCTACATAACCTTCGTTAACCAATAAGTCAGCGATAGATTTACGTAGTTTAGAGCTCGGCATTGCTACCGATACTTTATTAGCCATTTGTGCGTTACGAATACGGGTTAGCATATCCCCAACGGTATCTTGCATACTCATATAGTTACTCCTTACCAGCTTGCTTTACGAACACCAGGCACATCGCCTTGCATGACACGCTCACGCAACATATTGCGTGATAAGCCAAACTTGCGGAAGTAACCGTGAGGACGACCTGTGATAGCACAACGATTGCGCAGACGTACTGGTGATGCGTTACGTGGTAAAGCTTGTAGCTCTAACATCGCTTCCATACGAGTTTCGTCACTTGCAGTCATATCACTGATAGTTTCTTTTAGCTTGATACGCTTGTCAGCATATTTAGCTACCATTTTCTCGCGCTTTAATTCGCGGTTAATCATGCTCTTCTTTGCCATAACGTCTTTACCTTATTTAAATGGGAAGCCGAATGCTTTAAGCAACGCACGACCTTCATCATCAGTAGCAGCTGACGTAGTGATGGTCACATCCATACCGCGGATACGATCAATCTTGTCGAAGTCTACTTCTGGGAATACGATTTGTTCTTTGATACCCAATGAGTAGTTACCACGACCATCAAAGGCTTTAGATGAAAAACCACGGAAGTCACGAACACGAGGAATTGCAACGGCAATGAGACGATCTAAAAATTCGTACATTTGCTCACCGCGTAGCGTTACTTTGCAACCAATTGGCCATTCTTCACGAATCTTAAAGCCAGCAATTGATTTACGCGCTTTGGTGACTACAGGCTTTTGACCAGCGATAGCGGTCATGTCAGCTACTGCACCTTCAAGCAATTTCTTGTCTTGAGACGCGCCGCCTACACCCATATTAAGTGTGATTTTAGTGATTTTAGGCACTTGCATCACGTTATCTAAACCAAGCTCTTCTTTAATCTTTTGCTTGAGTTCTTCGTTATATAAAGCTTTTAATCTTGCCATTACCATTACACCCTTAGTGTCTTACGCAGTCGCCACTACTTCACCGTTCGAACGATAGACGCGTTGTTTATTGCCGTCTTCGCCGAACTGATAAGTAATACGGTCTGCTTTTTGGGTTTGCGCATTTAAGATTGCGACATTTGAGATGTGTAGAAAAGCTTCTTGCTTAAGAATGCCGCCTTCAACGCCAGTTGCCTGATTGGGCTTCTGATGTTTAGTAACAATATTAATGCCTTCAACTTTAATACGATCATTTTTTACAGCTTGTACAGTACCTTGTTTGCCTTTATCTTTACCGGCAATCACGATAACTGTATCGCCTTTACGTAATTTTGACATGGATTACCTCACAATACTTCTGGTGCTAGTGATACAATTTTCATAAACTGATCACCACGTAGTTCACGAGTTACCGGTCCAAAAATACGAGTTGCAATCGGTGCTTTGTTTTGGTTCAACAATACCGCAGCATTGTCATCAAAACGTAATACCGAACCATCAGGGCGACGAACGCCTTTTTTGGTACGCACAACTACCGCATTCATCACGTCGCCTTTTTTAACACGACCGCGAGGAATGGCTTCTTTAACCGTTACTTTAATGATATCGCCGACTGATGCATAACGACGATGAGAGCCACCCAGTACTTTAATGCACTGAACTCGTCTTGCACCGCTATTGTCTGCAACTTCCAGCATTGACTCAACCTGAATCATAGCGTTAACTCCGCACGTATGAGCAATAAAAACCAGTTGCTGCCGCTAGCACAGTATGAGTAGACGGCATTTAATGTAAATAACCGCAGCTTACTCTTAATGTGAGTGATATACGCTCGGCGCAATCAGCATCCTTAAAAAGGCGGACATTTTAACAGCTTCTGGCTTTTAATGCAATTTACTTAGATTTTTTCTACTTTTTCAACCACTTCAACCAAAGTCCAAGACTTGGTTTTTGAGATTGGACGCGTTTCTTTGATACGGACAAGGTCGCCTTGTTGGCAAACGTTGTCTTCATCATGTGCTTTAATTTTGGTAGAACGACGAAGCTGTTTGCCATATAAAGGATGACGAACCAGACGCTCAATCAAAACCGTGATGGACTTGTCCATCTTGTCACTGACAACTCGTCCTGTCAGAACACTAGCATTGGTCGTTGCTTGATTGTTATCGCTCATGAGTCGCCTCGTTGTTTCTCGTTAATCAAAGTCTGAAGCTGAGCAATCGCACGACGATTGACACGTACTTCATGGGTATTCCCCAACTGACCGGTTGCTTTAGCCATACGAATACGGAAAGCATCAAGTTGCTTTTCATCAAGTAACTGAGTCAGTTCTTCTAATGATTTATCACGTAATTCACTGATCTTCATTACATTATCGTCCGCTTAACAATGGTAGTTTTAAAGGGCAGTTTTGCTGCTGCAAGCGTTAAGGCTTCGCGAGCAAGCTCTTCTGATACCCCTTCAAGTTCATATAGTATTTTACCAGGTTTGACTTCGCATACCCAATATTCTACAGGACCTTTACCTTTACCCATACGTACTTCTAATGGCTTGTTGGTAATTGGCTTGTCTGGGAATACACGAATCCAGATTTTACCGCCACGCTTAATTTTACGAGTGATGGTACGACGTGCTGCTTCAATTTGACGGGCAGTCATACGACCACGAGTCAAAGATTTTAGACCAATTTGTCCGAATGCAACGGTGCTTCCACGATGAGCTAGCCCAGTGTTACGACCTTTATGCATTTTACGAAACTTGGTACGTTTTGGCTGTAACATAGTTTAACCTCTGTCTGTGTTTCGACGGTTTCCGTTTCCACGACCACGGCGTTTTGGCGCACGAGTCTGCTCTTCTTTAACGGGGTTATAAACGCTGTTCATACCGTCAAGGATTTCGCCACGGAAGATCCAAACTTTTACACCGATGGTGCCATAAGTGGTTTCCGCACGTACTGACGAATAGTCAATATCGGCGCGTAGTGTATGCAATGGCACACGACCTTCACGGTACCATTCAGTACGAGCAATCTCAGCACCGCCAAGACGGCCAGACAACTCAACTTTAATACCTTTAGCACCAGAGCGCATGCTGTTCTGTACCGCGCGCTTCATTGCACGGCGGAACATCACACGACGCTCAAGCTGACTTGCGATACCTTGTGCTACTAAATGAGCATCAAGATCAGGCGAGGTGATCTCTTCAATGTTGACCTGAGCAGGTACGCCCATAATTTTGGTCAATTCTTTTTGAAGTCTTTCAATATCTTCGCCTTTCTTACCGATAACAATACCAGGACGCGCAGTGGCGATGGTAATCTTAGCAGCACCAGTAGGACGCTCAATCATGATATTGCTAATCATAGCATTATCTAGTTTTTTGCGTAGATACTCGCGTACTTGGATGTCGTTGATCAGGTATTCTGAGTATTGTTTAGGGTTAGCATACCAGTTTGCGTTATGCTTTTTGACAACACCAAGACGAATTCCGATTGGATGTACTTTTTGTCCCATAACTTATTCTCCTACCTTTATAGTGATGTGACAAGTACGCTTACTGATACGATCAGCGCGACCTTTAGCACGTGGTAGGATACGTTTTAGCGTAATGCCTTCATCAACGTAGATGGTTGATACTTTAAGCGTATCAATATCTAAACCGTTGTTGTGTTCGGCATTGGCGATGGCTGAGTCAAGACATTTCTTAACGAACACAGCGCCTTTTTTATTACTATACGTTAGGATATCCAAAGCACGCTCGATAGATTTGCCGCGAACTTCATCAGCAACGAGTCTAACTTTTTGTGCCGAAATGGCGGCACCGCGTAATTTTGCAGTTACTTCCATGGTAAGCACCTTATTTCTTAGCTTTTCTGTCAATGCCATGACCACGATACGTACGAGTCGGGGCAAATTCACCTAGTTTATGACCAACCATCTGTTCGCTCACGATAACCGGTACATGAGTACGGCCGTTGTGAACAGATAAAGTTAGGCCAACCATTTGTGGCAAAATCATCGAGCGGCGCGACCAAGTCTTAATTGGTTTGCGTGAGTTGGTGTCTAATGCATTCTCAACTTTAGCAAACAAGTGCGCGTCTATGAATGGACCTTTTTTCAATGAACGAGGCATGAAATTCTTCCTTTATTTCTTCTTGGCGCGGCGGCGGATGATCATACTGTCAGTACGCTTATTATGACGCGTTTTAAGTCCTTTAGACTTCTGACCCCAAGGGCTGGTTGGATGGCGACCTTTGTTACGACCTTCACCACCACCATGTGGGTGATCAACCGGGTTCATAGCAACACCACGAACAGAAGGACGAACACCACGCCAACGTGAAGCACCGGCTTTACCAAGTGATTTCAAGTTGTTTTCAGTGTTAGAAACTTCGCCAATAACAGCACGGCAATTCACGTGTACACGGCGAGTTTCGCCAGAACGTAGACGTAGAATAGCATAAATACCGTCACGACCTAGTAATTGAACGCTGGCACCCGCAGAACGAGCAATCTGTGCACCTTTACCGATTTTAAGTTCGATATTGTGGATCACAGTACCCAATGGGATGTTTTTCAGCGGTAAACAGTTACCTGGGCGAATTGGAGAGTTTTCGCCTGACATAACGGTATCGCCCACTGCTTGCTTTTTAGCAGCAATGATATAGCGACGTTCGCCGTCAGCGTACTTAAGTAAAGCAATGTGCGCAGTACGGTTAGGATCGTATTCAATACGCTCTACCGTGGCTGGGATATTGTCTTTAGTACGTTTAAAATCGATAATACGATAATGCTGCTTATGACCACCACCGATGTGACGAGTCGTGATGCGACCATTATTGTTACGACCACCAGTTTTACTTTTTGATTC
Source organism: Janibacter sp. CoH_79_TC_3 (assembly GCF_058197955.1). Lineage (NCBI taxonomy): Bacteria > Bacillati > Actinomycetota > Actinomycetes > Micrococcales > Intrasporangiaceae > Janibacter > Janibacter sp. CoH_79_TC_3. The sequence goes on along the minus strand of NZ_JBXWIV010000010.1, from coordinate 42,180 downwards.
GAGAAGCGCTGCAAAAGGACGACCTTTGTAAAGGTGTGGATGCACCACTTTTTCAACAAAACGACGGCCTGGTGATGTTGGCTTTGCTTTTACGATAGGCATGAGTGTAATCCTTATTCGTTGTTCGCTGTTTCACTAGTAGAAGCAGTCGTTTTTGCGACGTCTTCACCAGCATCAGCCATTTGTACATCTTGACCAGCTTTTAAGGTAACGTAGGCTTTTTTATAGTCATTACGACGGCCGATGTTCTTACCAAAACGCTTTGTCTTACCTTTAACATTCAATGTGTTTACTTTTAAAACTTCAACACCTTCGAACATCATCTCAACTGCTTTTTTGACTTCAAGCTTAGTAGCGTTAGAGTCAATTTTAAATACCTGCACACCAAGTGAATCGCCAAGCATTTGAGATTTCTCTGAGAATACAGGTCCTCTTAGGATCTGATAAAGTCTTGCGTTATTCATGCTAGTGCTTCCTCAAATTGTTTCGCAGCTTCAACTGACATGATTACTTTATCAAAAGCAATCAAGCTCACTGGGTCCACTTCGTTTGTACCAAGTACATTGACGTGTGGAATGTTGCGAGCCGCTAAGTATAAGTTTTCGTCAACTTCTTTGGTGACGATTAGTGCACGAGGTGCGCCTAAGTCATTTAACTTTGCAATCAGCTCTTTGGTCTTAGGGCCAGAAACACTTAGCTCTTCAACCAAAATTAGACGATCTTGACGAATCAATTCGGCTAGGATGCACTGCATCGCACCGCGATACATTTTACGGTTAACTTTCTGTGACCAATCCTGTGGCTTAGCCGCGAATGCACGACCGCCCCCACGCCAGATTGGGCTACGAATAGAACCTGCACGAGCGCGACCAGTACCTTTTTGGCGCCATGGCTTAATGCCACCACCAGAAACTTCGGCACGGGTCTTTTGAGCGCGTGTACCTTGGCGAGCACCAGCAAGATATGCGGTGACGACTTGATGCACTAATGCTTCGTTGAATTCACGACCGAAAGCCGTATCAGAAAGCTCAACTGCCGCCCCTGTAACTGTTTTTAAATCCACGTTAATCCCCTTGCTTAGGCTTTGACTGACGGACGTACGATGACATCGCCACCGGTGGCACCTGGGATAGCACCCTTGATGACAAGTAACCCATTTTCAACATCAACCGATATCACTTCTAGGCCTTGAACGGTAACGCGTTTGTTACCCATCTGACCTGGCATTTTTTTGCCTTTGAAGACTTTACCTGGTGACTGGTTTTGACCAGTTGAACCAAGCGCACGGTGAGAGACTGAGTTACCATGAGTGGCATCTTGCATGCTGAAGTTGTGACGCTTCACGCCGCCTTGAAAGCCTTTACCTTTACTGTTACCTGTGACATCAACCATCTGACCTTGTTCGAACAAGTCAGCTAGGATCTCACCACCAATCTCACGACCTTCAAGATCGCTGTCATTGGCACGAAATTCCCAAACACCACGACCAGCGGCAACGCCAGCTTTAGCGAAGTGACCTTTTTGAGCTGCTGTTACGCGGCTGTCACGACGGGTACCTGTAGTAACTTGGATGGCTTGATAGCCATCTACATCAGTATTTTTTACTTGAGTTATGCGGTTAGCACTGATCTCAACCACTGTTACAGGGATAGATGCGCCTGCTTCAGTGAAGACACGGGTCATGCCGCATTTTTTACCGACTAAACCGATCGCCATTTTAGACCTCTTTATATCTTATATTAATGGGTTGGGTGTTTATGTGCATTAACCCAAAGCAATTTGAACGTCAACACCCGCCGCTAAATCAAGCTTCATTAGCGCATCCACAGTTTTGTCGGTAGGTTGAACGATGTCAACCATACGCTTATGAGTACGGATTTCGTACTGATCACGAGCGTCTTTGTTTACGTGTGGTGAAGTTAGAACGTTGAAGCGCTCAATGCGAGTCGGCAACGGTACAGGACCACAAACTTGCGCACCGGTGCGCTTTGCAGTATCAACAATCTCTTGTGCAGATTGATCAATCAGACGATGATCAAAAGACTTAAGACGGATACGGATTCTCTGGTTAGCCATGCCAGCAAGCTCCTAATATGTGCCTTTGTCATTCTTGCTTTGCAAGGATATGAGCAAAAGCCGTTTGGTTAAATATTCACTTAAAGCGGCCTTCTGTTCTAAACCAGAATGAGTTCGTTAACGGAACTTATAGCGTACTAAAAGTAAAATAGTTTAAAGCCCCGCCGACCCTTCCATTATAGGATGTCAGCAAAGGCATAATGAAATAGTGCTAGAAACGATGCTCTAGCTGTCATAGCGCCAGCTGTTTGATTGGCTGCGCATATATAATTCAGTGGTTTGTATTATACATAATTTTTAACCCATTGCAAGGAGGTTATTTGCAATGATGGCAGATAGTAGTTGATATAAAACATTATTTGTACAGTACATCTCTGCTATTTATAGAAGTATTGGTCATTAAAGATTAACTTATGCAGTGGCTTATTTCCAAAATACTTGCCTTGGGTGTTTAATAATGAATGCTTAATCTAAAACAATATCATACTGCTCTTGGGTATAAAGGTTTTCTACATCAAAAGTAATGACTCTGCCAAGCAGATATTCCAAGTCTGCCACCGTATCTGACTCTGAAGTGAGTAGTAAATCAATGACCGCAGCATGGGCAACGACTGTAAACTTCTTAGGGGAGTTATAAGTACGTGCACAGCGCATGATTTCACGGAATATCTCAAAGCAGACGGTTTCAGCGGTTTTAACAAAGCCGCGACCCTGACACGTTGAGCACGGCTCACAAAGCTGCTGACCGAGCGATTCACGGGTACGTTTACGGGTCATTTCCACCAAACCGAGCTCACTGACTTGGGTAATTTTGGTTTTGGCGTAGTCTTGTACTAGCTGTGCTTGCAAACTCTCAAGGATATCGTCTTTATGCTGCTGCTCAAGCATATCGATAAAATCTAGAATGATAATACCACCCAGATTACGCAGACGCAGCTGCCGCGCAATCGCATGAGTGGCTTCTAAATTAGTTTTATAAACGGTATCTTCTAATGAGCGTGCGCCGACAAAAGAGCCGGTATTGACATCAATCGTGGTCATGGCTTCAGTCTGATCGATAATCAGATAGCCACCAGACTTTAAGTCGACTCTCCGTTTTAAAGCATCACGTAAATCGTCTTCAACCCGATGGACGTCAAATAAAGATTGCTCAGCGGTATAGTGCACAATCCGATCATAGACAAAAGGAACAAACTCTTTGGCAAAATATCTGACTTGCTCATAAATCTGTTCGTTATCAATCACTACTTTTTCTGTACCAACATGTACCAAATCGCGAATAGAGCGCAGCGGCAGTGATAATTCTTGATAAATAAGTTCGGAGCTTTGATTGGGCTTCATTTCTTGGCGACGAGCGCAGATAGTTCGCCATAATTGTAATAAATAATAAATATCTTCTTCAAGTTTATCGACAGGGACACGCTCGGCTGCTGTACGCGCAATTAGTCCACCTTTTAGGTTGACGGTTTGCATCAGGCTAGTAAGTTCAGTCTTGAGACGGGTACGCTCTTCATCGCCATCAATACGTTGTGATATACCAATATGCTCACTTGATGGTAGATAGACCAAGTAACGTGACGGCAGTGATATATTAGTGGTTAAGCGCGCACCTTTACTGCCCAACTGATCTTTGGTGACTTGTACTAAAATGCGTTGGCTTTCGTGCAGACGATGTTGAATAAGGGTTTTTGCAACGGGTACGACTTCAGTGCTTTGTGGACTAATAACCGGCGGCGTAACAGCTAGGTCATCAGTAGTGGCTTCTATAACAGTACTTTCATTATCGATGATGTCACTTACTTTACTTTTGTTTTCGGCAACTGGGCGCGGCTCACGCTGCATATCGTTGACATGTAAAAACGCCGTGCGCGATTGTCCAATATCAACGAAAGCCGCTTGCATACCAGGAAGCACCCTTACTACCGTGCCCAGATAGATATTGCCGACCAAACCCAGTTTATGATGACGCTCAATATAAATCTCCCCTAAGATACCGTTATCTAACACGGCGACGCGCGATTCCATGGGACTAATATTAATCAGCAGCTCTTCGGACATAATATTTTCTCTTATCACTCAGCTTTCTGGTGAAGCGTTCATAGTTTGGTAGCCTCACAGTGTAGCAAATGCGCCTTGCGTTTGCCCATCAACCTACCGTGTCATTATGTGCATCAGGGTTAAGCATCTACTTTTGGCGAATTGAAAATCTTGGCTTTATCCTCTTTTATCTCATTGATAAGCGCCAATGTCTGTGCAAGCGGCAAACCAACCACATTAGTATAACTGCCATTGATACGGCTCACCCATGCTGCACCCAAACCTTGAATGCCGTAACCACCCGCTTTATCAGCAGGTTCGCCGCTTTCCCAGTAATCACTCATCATCTCTGTGCTGAGCGCTATAAAAGTCACTTCAGTACGCTCAGTGATTTGTTGCTGATTAACGACTTGCAATACTGGCTCGTGATTTAGGTCGTTAGCCGCTTTAAAGGATAATGACACCTGAGTTGCTTGCACCGCTGTCCAGACTTCATGGACATTATCGGACATCTGCTGCCACATGCGATAAGCATCTTTACGATTATCTGGTTTAACCAATACTGTCTTGCCATCTGCTAAGACACCGATGGTATCAGCGGTTAAAATAATGATTGATTCAAGTAAATCAGTTTGATTATTTTTTAAGTTTTTATTTAATTCTTTGTTTAATTGTTGGAGTGCCGCCTCTGCCTTGGTAGCGACCATGCGTTCAATGTAATCTTTAGGAGATTCATTAGCATCCGGCGTTTCATCAATATCGACGCTCATCACTGTAAAGTCGAGTTGCGCTCTGGTTAGCAGCTCATGACGGCGCGGTGAGCTAGACGCTAAAATGAGTTCCATCGCTATTCTCTTGTTTTATAAATTTATGGTTTTTTAGTTTTGCAGACACATGACAGTATAAGCTAGCGTGCAAATTTGCGTAGTATAAATAGCACCAGCGGCCAGCTTATGATACTCATTAATAAGGATAAGGCAGATTGGGCGACAAAGGTATTTTGGATAAACATCTGTAATATCCATAAAGTCACTTGGAATATGACCAATCCTAAGCTTGCTATGAGCCAAGCGCTGATGGTATTTAATTGTCTGATATAAATGCTGGTGACTTTTATTACCATTGCGACCATCACGGCGGCGAAAGCTTGCTGACCTAAATGCGTGTCCATTAATAAATCGGCGATAATGCCAACGATAAAAGCACTAAAAATTCCGACATAACGGGGCTGAAACAGGAGCCAAAAAATCAACACCATCATCATAACCATCGGGCGCAATGTTGCCATGCTCGGGCTTAATGGATAAACACTGAGCGATGAGGCGACAATAAAGCTCAGGACAATCACGGCAAGCAACAGCCCCGTTGCATGTTCAGAATCAGGATATGCCATGAATACTTACCTTTAGCGAATACTTAGCGGCTGCTATGTAACGATTTATCTAGCATTGGTGGGAATAAAAGCGGTGGTTAAGAGGTAGCTGTGACTATTATATTGAGTTAAAACAGCAGGCAACCTATCAATCTTCCTTAATGTCTGTGTTATTTTTATTGATCACCTTGTCTTGTAGTACCAGCACGTAAGCATTGTCAATAAAGTTTGCCGCTGGCGTAACTTCAATGCTTCTAAAGTTATCCTCCTGCGTGTCTTCAACATGAGCAATGCGACCAACTCGATAGCCTGCTGGTATACGTCCGCCCAATCCTGATGACACCAACTCATCGCCGACGCGCACATCTGAGGTTTTAAAAACATAATTAAGGCGTAAAGACGTCGGTATACCCTCGCCCGTAACAATAGCCCGCTGTCCGGTGCGTTTGACGGTCACGGCAACGGATTGCTGCTCATCGGTAATCAGTAATAAGCGGCTGGTATTAGGATAAACGTTGATAATCTGCCCTAAGATACCGTCTTCATCGATGACCGTTTGACCCACTTGCACGCCATCTTGCTCGCCTTTATTAAGGACGACAATTTGCCTGAGTAGATTGGTATCGGTACCAATTACTTGAGCTAAATTCAAATCAAATTGTTCGGGACGCGTCGTCGAGAGGATACCTTGTAGGCGGGCATTTTGCGCTAAGATATAATCTTGCTGCTGCAGCTTGGCTTGAGCATGGATGAGTTGCGATTTGAGCTGCATATTTTCGCGGCGTAGCGCTTCTTTAGACTGCAGACTACCGCTTGACCAGTGTTTTGCATAGCTTGGCAATAACGACAGCTCATAAATAGGCTGCATAGCAGCATGGGTAGTGGTACGTATCGGATTGAACCATTCTGGATTTTTGCTATCAAACCACATCAGTACCAATGCCACTATCAATACAATAGCAGTCTTACGCAGTGCGAGTGGCTGGCGAGCAAAAATACTTGGAATCATAGTTGGTCTAATCTAGAGGTTTTAATGTGAGCAATAATTGCTACTTGACATAACAGTAACAAATATCAAGCTATAAAATATGACCTTATCGAATTCTTACTTAGCATATTACAAATAGCAGTGATAAATGTTAGAAACCGATTACCAGTTAATCTAAGTCAGTTAATCTAAATAGTACTGCTAGTTAATTTTGGCATAGGTTTTGGTATGGGTTAATGTTATTAAAGGCAACCTGATTGGCTACCTTTAATAAAATAAAACGAATAAGAAAAAACGATTTTTATGATAAAGCGCTCACGTAATGTCATTTTAGCGTTTATCAAGCACAGCAAATGTAGCTATGCTCAATTACCACCTATATAAACAGTACCCACTATTATATGAACAATAGCAATTTAGACAAAAATCATATTTAGACTTTTGTTATTGATAAAATCAAGGGCAATACCACCGCCGCGGCTGACGCAAGTTAATGGGTCTTCAGCAACGGTCACAGGTAGACCCGTTTCTTTTGAAATCAGCTTATCCAAACCTCTTAATAACGCGCCGCCGCCCGTCAATACAATACCGCGTTCTGCGATATCTGATGACAGCTCAGGTGGTGTTTGCTCGAGTGCGGTTTTTACCGCGCTGACGATACCGCTTAATGGGTCGCTGAGGGCTTTTTGCACTTCTTCAGAATTGACTGTAAAGGTCTTTGGTACACCTTCTGCCATGCTACGACCGCGAACTTCAACTTCTAGCTGGCTGTCTTCATTTAATGCCGAGCCAACTTCTTGTTTGATACGCTCAGCGGTGGTTTCACCAATCACGCAACCATGGGTACGGCGCACATGCGTGATAATCGCTTCATCAAACATATCGCCACCGATACGAATCGACTCGGCATAAACGCAACCTGACAGTGCGATAACGGCAATCTCAGTGGTACCACCACCGATATCAACCACCATCGAGCCACTGGCTTCATGAACTGGCAAGCCAGCACCGATTGCCGCCGCCATTGGCTCTTCTAGCAACAGTACTTTGCTTGCGCCGGCCGATGAGACCGCTTCGCGAATCGCTTTACGCTCAACGAGGGTCGACTTACATGGCACGCAAACCACTACGTTAGGCTGGGCCATAAAACGCTTAGCCCTAACCTTAGTGATAAAATGCTTGAGCATTTTTTGCGTCACTTCAAAGTCTGCAATCACGCCGTCTTTTAACGGGCGAATCGCCGTAATATTGGCAGGCGTACGACCCAGCATTTGCTTGGCATCAACACCAACAGCAGCGACGGTAGGGTTTTGGGTACGATTACTGCGTAGCGCGACCACCGTAGGCTCGTCGAGCACCACGCCTTTACCAGGAATAAAAATAAGAGTGTTCGCAGTACCGAGGTCGATTGCGATATTATTCGATAAGAATCCAAACAGGTTCATGACTAATATATCCAGCGTATTACAAATGAGGCGAATGAGGCGAACGAAATTGACTGAGGGCTTACTCGTCAGTATTAAGCAGGTCGTCGTTGAACATGACCCGTCGCGAGAGTTTATCATCGCAACCAGTCAAACCGAAGCAATAATGATGAAATGAAAAAACTGAGCTAAATTATACCGATTTAGCTCAAAAAAAACACAGATATTTGCATCAGCACGCTAGAATTTCGGGCTTAAGCCATAAAAATTGTTACAAAGTTTGAAATGGCGAATAATACCACTCCCTTATCTGAAACATCATTTAATTCAATAACTAACGAGGTACTACGGCTATGTGACATTGCTGCCAAGTACCTTACTTGGTATTTTGCTCAGCAGTTTGTTTAATAGCTTACTTAACGTTGAGCTTAGTAGTGCGTGCATACTGTAACGTATTTCATAACCAAATAGTGAGCAATTGATAATCAATCCATAACTATCTGGTCAATTTTGCAAATCTCTTTATTTTAGTAAAGTTAGTAAAGATAGTGCAGCAATCAAAGCCCATGCTCTGTAATCTTGGGTAAGATGCTTTATAATAAAGGCACTCTCTATAAAACATACAGATAATGCGCTTTTTTAATATGTTTTTGTGCTTTAGCCATTATTTGTCTGAACACTGACCTATTTGATTTATTCTCTACTCTAATAAAAACTGTCCTTCACTGGAGAAATTATGTCACAGCCAATCACAGCAGCTGAAAGCAATGTCAGCCGTCAAGAAATTCTAGAAGTTGCCCGCCTTGCACGCTTAGGTGTAGATGAAGATACCGCCAGCAGTTACGCCGATGATATCAGCAAAGTGTTAAAGCTGATGCAAACGCTTGGCAATGTAGATACCACTGACATCAAACCTTTATCAAATATTCATGAAGTTTGCCAAGATTTGCGCGCCGATGTCGCCAAACACGATATCAATCGCGAGCGCAATCAATCGATGGCACCTGCTGTTGAAGCGGGTTTATACCTTGTGCCACAAGTGATTGAATAATTATTCTAATAATTTTTACCTTTATTTTATCCTATTTACTGCTATTCACATTTTGACGGACGACACCTTATGTCTGAACTTCACCTATTAAGTACCCAGCAGCTTATTACGGGCTTGCAAGACAAACAATTTAGCAGCCTTGAGCTGACTGAACACTATATCAAACGCATCGATGCCCTTGATAGTAAGATTAACAGCTTTATCACCCATACCTCTGAAACTGCGCGCGCGCAAGCACAAGCGGCAGACGAGATGCGTGCCCAAGGCGATAAGCGCCCATTACTTGGTGTACCCATGGCGCACAAAGATATTTTTTGTACCCAAGGTGTATTGACGACTTGTGGCTCTAAAATGCTGCACAATTTTATCTCACCCTATAGCGCTACTATCGTCTCCAACATCGATAAGGCAGGCATGATTAGCCTTGGTAAGCTCAATATGGACGAGTTTGCGATGGGCTCAGATAATGAGAGCTCGCATTATGGCGCTGTACACAATCCTTGGAATTTAAATCATGTACCCGGTGGCTCATCGGGTGGTAGTGCTGCTGCCGTCGCCGCAGGGTTTTTGCCCGTTGCTACCGCTAGTGATACGGGTGGCTCTATTCGTCAGCCAGCGTCATTTTGCGGCTTAACGGGTATCAAACCGACTTATGGTCGCGTCTCACGCTTCGGTATGATTGCCTACGCTTCAAGCCTTGATCAAGCGGGTAGCATGGGTCGTAGTGCCATGGACTGTGCTTATCTGTTGCAACCAATGATTGGTCATGACCCACGCGATGCCACTTCTATCAAATATGATATGCCAGATTATGTCCAAGACTTAAATACTGCGGTAACGGCTGCTGGCGACAATGCGAAGCCATTAGAAGGTTTGCGTATTGGCGTGGCAAAAGATTACTTTACGAGCGGACTAGATACGGAAGTCGAGCAAGCGGTACGTGCAGCGCTTGAACAATATGAAACGCTTGGTGCGACGATTGTAGATGTCAATATTACTGACCCTGAGATCACCCTTGCGACTTATTATATGCTCGCACCGGCTGAAGCCTCTTCGAACTTGTCACGTTTCGATGGTGTACGCTTTGGTTATCGCTGTGAAAACCCAACTGACCTTCTCGACTTGTACACGCGCTCACGCTCAGAAGGCTTTGGTCCTGAAGTACAACGTCGTATTTTGACTGGTACTTATGCGCTATCGGCTGGTTACTTCGATGCTTATTATACCAAAGCACAAAAAGTGCGTCGTATCATTGTCAAAGACTTCGAAGACGCCTTTGCTAACTGTGATGTCATCGCCAGTCCAACTGCACCAACCGCTGCTTATAAGCTTGGTGAAGACCTTGACTCTGCGACGCTGTACTTAGGTGACGTTTATACCATCGGTGTCAACTTAGCCGGTCTACCTGCGCTTAGTCAGCCTGTTGGTTTAACCTCAAGCGGCTTACCAATTGGCTTGCAATTGATTGGTCAATATTGGTGTGAGAGCAAACTGCTCTCTACCGCGCACCTATTCCAGCAGCATACAGACCACCACTTACAACACTCTACCATCGCGAAGGAGACGGTATAATGAACACAGCAACTACTACTGATCATGCCGCTCACCAAGAAATCGTCCGCAAAGAGCTGTTCGTCGATGGCTATGAAGTGGTCATCGGGATTGAGATTCACTGCCAGCTAAATACCGAAAGTAAAATATTCTCAAGCGCACCAACTGACTTTGGTCATGAGCCAAATACCCAAGCCAGTATCGTTGACTTAGGTCTACCAGGCGTATTGCCTGTGTTAAACAGCGGCGTGGTCGATCGTGCCTTAAAATTCGGTATCGGCGTCAATGCTGAGCTAGGGTTATTTAATACGTTTGACCGAAAAAACTACTTCTATCCTGATTTGCCAAAAGGCTATCAAATCACCCAAATGGCCAACCCTATCGTTGGCAAGGGTTATATCGATGTCGTGGTCAATGAAGGCGAGAAAAACGAATACCCTAAACGCATGGGTATCACTCGCGCACATCTAGAAGAAGATGCCGGTAAATCAGTGCATGATGCCGTCGACGGTATGACGGGCGTCGATCTTAACCGAGCTGGTACGCCATTAATCGAAATCGTCTCTGAGCCTGACATGCGCTCAGCTTATGAAGCCCTTGCTTATATCAAAGCCATTCATCAACTGGTCACTTGGCTCGGTATCTCAGATGCCATCATGGCAGAAGGCTCATTCCGCTGCGACTGTAACGTCTCTGTGCGCAAGCCAGGTGCAGAATTGGGCACACGTACTGAGCTTAAAAACCTCAACTCGTTCCGCTTTATCGAGCGCGCCATTAATCGTGAAATCGAGCGTCAAATCGATATCATCGAAGATGGTGGTAAAGTTATCCAAGCCACGATGCTATATGATCCAGAGCGCGATGAAACTCGCACCATGCGTACCAAAGAAGACGCCAACGACTATCGCTACTTCCCTGACCCAGACTTGCTACCTGTGCGTATCGAGCAGCATACCGTTGATAGCATTCGGGCGGCAATGCCTGAGCTGCCTGTTGCCCGTCGTGCACGTTTTGAAGAGGCGCTTGGTCTATCAGAATATGACGCTCGTATCCTAACAGGTAGCCGTCCGCTAGCCGATTACTTTGAAGCCGTTGTCGCTGAAGTTGGGCAACAAGATACCAAAATGGCGGCTAACTGGGTCATGGGTGACCTACTCGGTGCGCTAAATAAAGATGACAAAGAAATTACTGACTCCCCTATCAGCGCCAAGCAATTGGCTGGCATGCTAGCCCGTATTAAAGACGATACCTTATCTGGTAAATTGGCGAAGAAAGTGTTTAGTGCTCTCTATGAGCGTGAAGGCGGCAATGCTGATGATGCGGCTGATAAAATCATCGAAGAAAAAGGTCTTAAGCAAGAAACTGATACGGGCGCTATTAAAGCCATCGTTGAAGAGGTCATTGCGAAAAACCAAGCGATGGTTGAAGAGTATCGCGGCGGGAAAGAAAAAGCTTTTAACGGTCTGGTTGGTCAAGTCATGAAAGCCAGCCGCGGTAGTGCCAACCCGCAGCAAGTGAACCAAATTCTAAAAGAACTACTGGGTTAAGGTTAACTGCTCATTGGTTATGCTGACTATGGTATGTAAAATATGATTGTAGATTTTGGCTAAAATAAATAGCCCTTGCAATATACATAATTTTGCGTAAAATAGTCAGTCATTCGGGGCGTAGCGCAGTCTGGTAGCGCACTACACTGGGGGTGTAGGGGTCGCAGGTTCAAATCCTGCCGTTCCGACCAAACATACTAGTAATACAGAAAAGCTAGCCATTAAATTCAATGGCTGGCTTTTTTATACTTAATTATTCTTCATTCAGTATTATAAAGACGCTTTGGTAATCGCACTTAGCGCTTCATTAATGATAAATACTTTAGATTTAATGTCTTTGAAACCAAATGAAGTCAGTCTTTGGGTATGCTTTTCTAAATATCTGTTGGCATCCTCTAGATTATCAAACACATAAATTCCGCCCGCTTCTTGCGTCTCTTCGTTTTCTGTCCATAGCTTATAGACCAGACCGTTTTCGGTTACGATATCTTCGGCCAGCTCTTTCATGGCGTCAAAAAACGCACTGCCAAAAGGTCCGCTATAAGGAAAGTCGATTTGCAAAAGGTATTTCATAAGTTAATCCTAATTATTATTGAATGATTGGCAAAGTACATGCTGCCAGACAATTACAATCTTAACATATTGCGATTACCTATAGACTTTTAGCGAGCGAGCCGTTAGGGTAAATTCTCCATTACTCAATTTGCTTCAAACTATGATCGAGCCTACCACCCAGCCTTCTCCTACTCTCATAAATAACGCACCTTGGGAAGCATACCAGCGACCTTATGTACGTGATTTGGCGTATGTACTTGCCTGCCCTAACGTCTTAACCGAATGGCTGGACTTTGCACCGCATCGGAATACACATACCGTATCAGTTCATAGCGCAAACTTTTGGCGACAGCAGTTTGAAGCCTATCAGCAGCGTTTAGAAGAGCTGGATAACACCAATGCGTATCAGGCGCTGACCCGCTATTTATTAAAACGTCCGAGCCCCAATCGCTTGGGTTTTCACTTTGAAGGCTTATTGTCCTTTTGGCTAGCAGATGGCTTTACGCGTAAGTTGCATCCATACGAGACGCTTGCTAGTAACGTGCAGTTGTATAACGGTAAGCAGACGACTGGTGAGCTGGATTTGATTTTGTACAATCATAAAGAACACCTAATGGAACATTGGGAATTGGCGATTAAGTTTTTTATGGGCTCCCCACCTTTTGAGCCGATCAATTGGGTTGGTATCAATTCCAATGACAATCTACAGCGCAAAATGATCCACATGCAAACCAAGCAGTTTCGTACCGTATGGGTAGATACTGAAAAACATAGTCAAATTAAAATTGATAAGCGCTATGGCGTGATAAAAGGGCGATTCTTTTTGCCCATAGACCGTCATCACTTTAGTTACCCTACTTGGCTAACTCCAACTTTTCCCATGCACGAATGGTGCGATAAAACTGATAGCGAAACTCTTGCGGCTATTGACATCAGCACATTGCGCGCTGCTCATTATATCGAATGGTTTAGTAAGCGCGACTTCTACGATAATCGTCGGCTACCACTTATCAATTCTAAAAATGCTATCTTAAAAACAGGGCTATATTTTGAAGGTGATAGACCAATAGTTATTTATCCTAGAAAGCCCGACTAAGCAAAAGATAAAGGTTAAGTTTTTACTATAATCCTAATAACTCTCAATCACCTGCATCAGCTCATATCTCAGCATATCAGCACTCGGCATACGCTCGGCATGAAAGCGCACGATAGCAATACCGGCACTGGCAAGCGCTTTATCCTTTTTATCGTCCGCCTTTTGCCGCGCTTTACTATTATGCGTCCAATCATCAAGCTCGATGGCGAGCAAAGTAGTCTGAGCATCGATATCAACAATGACATAGTCGACGCTTTGACGACAAATACGATTGAACCAAAAGCTACGTTCGGAGGTTTCACTGCTATTGGCTTCGATGATGCGTGACAGCTGAACTTGGACAAAAATATGATATTCCGGTAAGGCATTTTTCAATTTTTTGAAAAATATTACTTCAGTGTCTGTCATGATGGGCATGGGTGCGAATGGCCAAATAGCCAGCTCATCACCGCGCACAGGTGGCGGCTCAGGTTCAGCGACTTGTTTGTTAGAAAACAGTTTTGGCAGGGTAATCAGCCCTACAAACCCAACCGCCAGTATTAAAAATATAACGCCAAATGACATAGTTTTACCTTATACATAATGAAAGCAGTCAACTACGTGTGATGGTGTCATCAAATCAAATCAAATCAAATTACGACACATATCCGACCGCGACAGGGCAGCCTTTGCAGGCTGACAGGTTATACAAAGAGAAGCAGGAAAGAGCGGCGCTCATCGTAACTAAGTATGAGCAAATGGACAAACGTTAAAACAAAAAACACGACAATAGATGTCGTGTTTGAATAAAGTCAGCTAGAACCAGAAAAGACAAAGAACCCTAATTAAGCTTGTGCTGTTTATTTAGCAAAAATAGTAATTTGGTTGTCGCAATATAGGCACTATTTTAACGCCAGTATAAGACCCAAGCACTCGTGGTATTAACTTTGGGATCGCTATTAATCTTATCTTTTAACGCCAATGCTGCCACTTTACCACGTTCAGGACCGACGATGACGCGCACACCGCGACTGGTCGGACTGGTCTTGACTTGATATCCTGCAGATTGTAACTTCTTTGCTAACTCATCCGCTTTAGCTTGGTCATTTGCCAAAGCCACTTGCACACCAAAACTGCCTTTGGCATCCGTTTCTTTTACTTCTTTACGTGCTTCGCTGAGTTTCTGCTGCGCTTCACGCTTCGCATCCGCTGACTTCTTAGCTAAAGCTTCTTCTTTTTGACGCTTGTCTTCGCGCGCCTGCTCAGCGGCGGCTGCTTCACGTGCCAAACGCTCCACCTGCTTACGCGATGGAATGGTAATACTTTGACCCAGTTGTAGCGCTGTCGACGGTGAAAGGTTATTCGCTTGTGCCAATACTTCCACTGGCATATTGTATTGCCGCGCCAGTTTAATCAGCCCATCTCCTCTTTTGACTTGATAATCAGAGGGCGACTTAGGCGGCTCACTTTTAGCCGCTTCTGCTGCCTCTCGTTTTTTCTCAGCCGCAGCTTGCTCTTGTTTCTTAGCATCTGCTTGTTTCTTAGCATCTGCTTCTTTTTTACTGTCTGCTAGTTTCTTAGCAGCAGCCTGCTCTTTAATCGCCGCTTGCCTTTGAGCCTCTTTTTGCGCTTGGGCAGCTTTCTGCTGGTCGCCAGTATTTGTCTCGCTTTCAGCTGACGCAGCAGCGCTAGTCTTTTTTATTGGCGTTGTAGCCTCATTTTTTTCCGCGTCGGATTTATCACTCTCCTCAGTAGCTCGTGCGCTACTGGCCATATACTGCTGACTTTCCGCACGGGCTTTTGCCAATGCTTGGGCCTCAGCAGCTTCTTGTTCGGTTAAGAACTGCTGGGCACGCTTTTCTTGTTCCGCAACACGAGCGGCGCGCTCTTTTTGTTTTTGTGCCAAGATCCGCTTTTCAGTCTCGATATCCGTCGTTAATGGCTGAGGAGATTCTTGTGCGGGGCTTGGCTTATCTATCATCGCTGACGCTGGTTGTGGTTTATTGCTATCACCAATTTGTTGCACCATGGCGTATAGCATCACGCTACCGCCAATAATCATCCCAATGCCCAATAAGGCTTGTCTCGAAAAGTTCATCCGTTTACGTCTCTTAGTTGGTAAGAAGGTTGATTGAGCGGCGCAACTGTCGTTTAAAAACGGTCGTCTCAAAACTATCCTTAGCTAGCTTTAATAAACAGCCTTGATAGTTAAATAGTTGCCATTGCCGCCAGTTACGTCCATTCATTTTTAAATATTATGCCGAGCTTCTATCTCATAACATTGTATAGCAGGGTGCTAAATCAATTTGATTATAAAGCATATTTTTCCTACTGTCTGCCGTCATGCTACTGCTAAGACTAACATTATATCAGCACGATTTTAACTTAAATGATCAACCGAAAGTGCCGCTAGCGCCTCGCCAATCGTATGGAACGAGCCGCATACGACGATTAAATCTTGCGAATGACTACCATCTATAACGGCATAAGTCGCTTCTGATAAACGTTGAAACTCGTGTATTTGCGCACTATCAACATAGCTTGATAAGATACTTTTCAAATGCTCAGTGCTCGCCGCCCGTGGATAATCAATCTCAGCGATAAACCAATCGCTAATAGGTAAGCCCGCTTCGGTCAAATGCTGCACGACCTTATTAATATCCTTATCGCCCAACATAGAAAATAGCATTTTAATGCTGGCAGATTTACTAGTTACTTGTTCGGAACTATTTTGCTTCGCTAGATGCTGTTGCCAAAGCGGTAATAATTGTGCCAATAAAAACTCAACACCTTGCTCGTTATGTGCTACATCAAATAACCAATGACGATTATGGGTCTCACGATAGTCAAAACGACCAGCCAGCTTGACCGTCTGCAATGCCTGTTCGATAGCACTTTTATCAATATTTAATGGACTAGCCAACACCGCTGATAAGGCATTGGCCGTATTGGTCAACGACAGCGCTGGGCGTGGCAATTGCATGGTGACAGCGGCATTACTATATTGCCAAACGTCTGTATCCACTTCACGATAATCAAAGTCTTGCCCAGCTTGATAACAGCTTGCCTGATGCGTATCAATCGCTTGCTGTACACTAGCTGGCATCGCAGTAGCGCCATAAACTAAAGTAATACCATCGCGTAAAATACCCGCTTTTTCACGGCCAATATCTTCGACATTATCGCCCAACCAATCGACATGATCGATGGCAATGTTAGTAATCACTGTCATATCAGGATCGATAATATTGACCACATCTAAGCGACCGCCCAACCCAACTTCTAACACCCAGACATCGCAGTCTGCTTCAGCAAAGATTAATAATGCAGCAAGCGTTGTCATCTCAAAGAATGACAAGGTCAAAGCGCACTGTAACCGCGCATTCTCTACCTTGCTAAAGGCATCAATTAAGGTCTCATCACTGACCATCTCGCCATTGATGCGCACGCGCTCGTTAAATACACTCAGATGCGGTGATTGATACAGCGCGGTTTTATAACCTGCCTCTTGGCACATCTGCGCGATGACCGCAGTCGTTGAGCCTTTACCGTTGGTACCCGCTACGGTAAATACATAAGTATCGTCTTTGGCTGACTGTACCACGCCTAACGCCTCAGCAACCGGTAATACTCGCGACAACCCCATATCTATCGCTGATACATGAATCTGCTGCATATAATCGAGCCATTCGCTCAAACTAGCATGTGTAGTGGGAGTATTAGGCTTAGAAACTAAAGAGTCAGACATGGGCGGAACCTATATAGAATTTTTCAAAAAAATAAAGAATTAGACAGTAGTCAATTAGGAAACAGAGACAGTATATAACTACTGGGCCGAAAAGCAAAAATAGCATTTACCGTTATTAACGATAAATGCTATTAGTTAGCTTTATATAATTGGCAGAATTTAGCATGCTACTAAATAGTACGCAGTGATAAATTCAATCACCTATTTGTTGAGTAGCTCAGTATATTAAGCATCAACATTAGGTACGCGGCATAGCTTTGCTAGCAAGCGATAGATGGTATCAATCAACTGATGACGATGGACTACCTCATCAACCACGCCGTGCTCTAACAAGAATTCAGCGCGCTGGAATGGCTCTTCTAGTGTTTCACGCACGGTCTGTTCAATCACGCGCTTGCCAGCAAAGCCAATCATGGCTTTTGGTTCTGCTAAATGGATATCGCCGAGCATAGCAAGCGATGCCGTCACCCCGCCATAAACAGGATTCGTCAATATCACAATATATGGCACGCCCGCAATTCTTAAGCGTTCAATCGCCGCCGCAGTACGAGCCATTTGCATCAATGATAGCAGACCCTCTTGCATACGCGCACCGCCTGAGGCAGCAAAACAAACCAAGGGTACTTTATCTTCAAGGGCTTTTTCAGCGGCCTCTACGAAACGGTCGCCGACCACCGAGCCCATAGAGCCACCCATAAAACGGAAGTCAAAGGCACACGTAACGATATCAAGATTGCGCAATTTACCGTACATCACAATCAGCGCCTCAGACTCGCCTGTTTTATCTTGTGCTTCGGTCATGCGCTGCGGATACGGCTTACTATCCACAAAGCTCAATGGATCTTTGGCAGTAAATTGTTGTCCAAGCTCACCTTCTACTTGATCGAGCAACCAGTTTAAGCGCTCACGAGCACTCATCGGTAAATGATGGTCACAATGTGGGCAGACATAGCAATTAAAAATCAGCGCCGTATTAGTAATCATCGAATGACAGCTGCTACATTTCGTTGACGGTTCGGTCTCTACCGCCGTCAAAGGTGCGGTCAGTTGCTGTTTAATACCCGGTATCGGGCGATTAAACCATGATTGCCCAGCAGTATTACCATTTTTTTCAGTCGTCATATCAGGTTTTGTTATCGTATCAGTCATAGTATTCGCCATTATCAAAGGCTTATCAACAAGTTGGCTTAGTTACTTGTCCCTAAGAAGTCCGTTTATAAGAATCAATTTAAAAGTCACATAGCCTTATAACATCAGCAGTTATAAAGGGCGCTTATACGCAACTGTAATAATTTATATGTGATGTTAGTTTACACACGTAAACTAACTTTAGCAAAGTCATTTAATTCTGTCTTTATAAACATTGTTATAAAAGTTGTAATAACCTTTACTACAAAGATCTATATCGGTTCTCTGATGAATAGTAATAAGATGACGTTGCTGAGCTATTCACACTTTGATGCCAATATATTCGAGACAATATTAGGCTGTTAAACTATCGAGTGCGCCGCGTAGCTCGTCCATTTTTGCCATTATTTTTTGCTGAGCTGCTGCAACTGCGGATACATCTTTAGCATCTATATCAGCAAAGTTTTGTACTAGCGCACTACCAACTATAATACCATCAGCATGCTTACCAATGGCTTTGGCAGAAGCGGCATCACGAATACCAAAGCCCACGCATACTGGCAAGTTTGTCTCTGCTTTAATTGCTTGTACTTGGATCGCAACATCATCGGTATCAAGCGTCGCCGAACCTGTCACTCCTTTAAGCGATACATAGTAAATATAACCACCGCAATGGGTCAGTACTTGCTCACGGCGCTCAGGCAAAGTCGTTGGCGATAATAAGAAAATTTCATTCATCGCATGCTCAGTTAAATGCTGAGTGAAGCTACCCGCCTCGCTTGGTGGCAAATCAACCATCAAAATACCATCGACGCCTGACTGCTCGCATAAAGCGACAAATTTATCATAACCGATGATTTCAACTGGATTGAGGTAACCCATCAAAATAATTGGCGTCTGCGTGTCTTGCTGACGGAATTCTGCCACCATTTTTAGCGCATCACGCGTACTGGTTCCTGCTGCTAATGCACGCTCGCCAGCCAATGCAACAGTTGGGCCATCGGCCATTGGGTCAGAAAACGGCAAGCCTACTTCAATCATATCCGCGCCGTGCTTAACTAAGTCATGTAAGAGGCCAACGAAGTTACTCGGATTAGGATCGCCTGCCATAACATAAGGGATAAGGGCTTTTTTATTTTGGGCTTTTAGGGTTTCAAAAGTGCTTTCAATGCGGGTCATAGTGTTCTCTACAATTAATTTAAACTGACAATATTGGCTCTCTACGATTTGATCAGAGAGCCAATCAATTTAGTTTATAAAAGCGGATTGATAGTTCGCAGTACAATACGCGACTACAGCTCAATCCCTTCTGCTTTCATCACTGAATGCAAATCTTTATCACCGCGACCTGACATATTCACAATGATGGTTTGATCAGGTGTCATTGTCTTAGCCAGTTTCAAGGCATAAGCAACGGCATGAGCAGATTCAAGCGCAGGGATAATCCCTTCTTTACGCGTCACTTCATGAAAGCCTTCTAGCGACTCTTTATCGGTACAACCCACATATTCAACGCGCTTCATATCTTTTAAGAAGCTATGCTCAGGACCAACGCCCGGATAATCAAGTCCCGCTGAAATAGAATGCGTTTCTTGAATTTGACCTTCATCATCCGCCATCAAATACGTACGGTTACCATGTAAGACACCGATACGACCAGCGGCTAATGGTGCAGAATGGCGACCTGTTTCTATGCCATCACCTGTCGCTTCAACGCCATACATTTTCACTTCTGTATCGTTTAAGAAATCAAAGAATAGACCAATGGCGTTTGAGCCACCACCGACACAAGCGACTAGAGCATCTGGTAATTTGCCAGTCATTTGCAAATGCTGAATGCGCGCTTCTTTACCAATAATCGCTTGGAAATCACGTACCAATAGCGGATAAGGATGCGGGCCTGCAACCGTCCCGATAATGTAATAAGTGCTATCCACATTGGTGACCCAATCACGCATGGCTTCATTCATCGCGTCTTTAAGCGTACGCGAACCCGAGGTAACAGGCACAACTGTCGCACCAAGCAAACGCATACGATAAACGTTCATCTTTTGGCGCTCGACATCATCAGCGCCCATATAAACAATACATTCTAACCCTAAGCGCGCAGCAATCGTCGCCGTCGCTACGCCATGCTGACCTGCACCCGTTTCAGCAATGATACGTTTTTTACCACTCATCTTGGCAAGTAGCGCCTGGCCGATGGTGTTATTCACCTTATGGGCGCCTGTATGGTTGAGGTCTTCACGTTTAAAGTAAATCTGCGCACCGCCTATCTCATCACTCAAACGCTTGGCATGATAAAGCGGTGTTGGACGACCGACATAATTAACCAAATCGTTATGATACTCTTCCCAAAACGCCGGATCGGCTTTTACTTTGGTATATAGCGCCTCTAGCTCCTCTAATGCTGCCATCAGCGTTTCAGAAACAAAACGACCGCCATGAACGCCGAAATGTCCACGCGCATCAGGATATTGGTTAAAGTCTTGTACGTTTTCTGGGTTGGTAAAGGTATTGATGGCTTTAGCAGTGGCAGATACATCTTTGCTCGCGACATGACTCATGATAATTCCTACTATAATAAGTGGTATTTTTTAGAATAAATAAGGGGGAAATATTTTACGTAATTAGCTATTTAACGGTTAGAAGTTCACGGCTACAAAGCTAATTACTGATATTCGAAGGTTCGCTAAGCGTCTCGTTTTGCCATTGGTCGCGTTTGACCGCTTTCATAAAGGCGCGCATTTTGGCAGCGTCTTTTTTGCCTTTGTCAGACTCAATCCCACCGCTGACATCGACGGCATAAATAGGCAGCTCTAAAGTAGCAGCGACATTATAGGCGTCAAGCCCACCCGCTAAGATAATAGGCAGCGAGCTGTCTTGCGGTAATAGATTCCAATCAAATCGTGCCCCAGTACCGCCATACCTATGCGGATGATAAGCATCTAACAAGATACTGTTCGCGCCAGCGGCAGCAAACTCATTAATCTCGGCGCTTACGCTAGCAGCGGTGTGCTGTTCCGCATTGATACGCAACGCTTTTATCCAGCGCTTATTGACCGCGCTTGCCAGCTGCTGACACTGCTCGGGCGTTTCATCACCGTGGAATTGAATGATATCAAAAGAGACACGGTTTGCCAGTTCAATCAGTTCTGCTCGCGGCATATTTACCACCAATGCCACGACACTTATAAAAGCTGGCAAAGAAGCACTTAGCAATTGCGCCTGCTCGATAGTAACAGCGCGCGGACTCGGTGGATAAAACACCAAGCCAACGGCATCGACACCCAACTGAGCAGCAATTTTAATATCACTAGGCTGGGTAAAACCACAAAACTTAACCTGCATAATGTGACCTTATATATAACACTAAGTAGATATAACACTAAATATGACGTTGATAAATTGGCTTAACTAATATAGCGGACAATAAATACTGATTGCCAACGCTAAAAAGCAAATATGATAATTTGTTAATTGAATGGCAAATCCATTGCATCCAAAAACTTATCCTAGCATACTTTTATTCACAGTTTTGTTTATGATTGCGATTGATTAATATAGGAATAGCAGAATGTCTAAAACGGTCGCGGAAACGCCTCATCACACTGCTAGCAACAATAGCAGTAAGAACAGCAATACGACGAGCGTAAACCCAACTCATTATTTAATGTGGTTCCGTCGTGACCTGCGAGTTCATGATAATACGGCATTGGCAGCGCTTTGCGAGCGTGCAAATGAGGATAATGCATTAGTAAGTGCTATTTTCTTTATGACACCTGAACAATGGCAAGCACATGACATGTCGCTCACACAGCTTGATCATATCGCCCGCACCTTGCCAATCTTAGCAACATCTTTGCAAAAACACTTGAATATCAACTTAACCGTACAAGTCTGTGCAAGCTTTTCTGACTGTATTGAGTCGCTAACGACGTTGTGTGAGATAAATAATATCAGCTGCGTAATGGCAAATCACGAATATGAAGGTAATGAGATTGACCGCGATAAAGAACTAACCAAACAACTAGCAAACAATGATATTGAATTTATCCGCTGGCACGACCAATGTATCTTGCCACCAAAGACCATCACCACCAATGACGATAGCATGTATCAAGTTTTTACCCCATTTTATAACAAATGGCGACATACTTTAGATGTTAGCAGCTTACAAGTACACCAAGCCATGGCGGTAAATAACCAGTCAAAAACCACCTTAAAAACTTCAAAAGACAGTGCTCATACGGTCAAAGACATAGAACAACTAAGTAATAAAGCCGTCAAAAATTATCAAAAACTGTTAGAGAATAGCGCTGATTATCAGCACCTTAATACTGACACTCAGCTTGACCAAGCTAGGACGGCGTATCCTGCGGATGAAGTGGCTGCATGCCAACGTTTAGAGGATTTCATCGCTGATGATATTAATAACTATGACATAAGCCGTGATGTGCCAAGTTTACAGGCGACCAGCCAGCTATCAGCCTACCTGACCATTGGGGCAATCAGTCCAAGACTTTGCTATCTACAAGCCACAAAAGCCCTAGAGAAATTACAGGGTAATGATAGCGACAATTTTGATAGCTTTGATAAGTCCGATAACAATGATATTAATCGATGGATAAGTGAGCTGGCTTGGCGAGATTTTTATCGTCATGTTTTAGACTATAAGCCCGAGCTTATTCGCCATAAAGCGTATAAAGAAGAGACAGATAACAAGATTAATTGGTCATATAATCAGGATGATTTTAATGCATGGTGCACAGGTAAGACAGGCGTGCCATTGGTCGATGCGGCGATGCGCTGTCTCAATGCGACAGGTTTTATGCACAATCGCTTGCGCATGGTGACGGCAATGTTTTTGACCAAGGACTTACTGATTGATTGGCGCTTGGGCGAGCGTTACTTTATGCAGCAGCTGATAGACGGCGACTTTGCATCAAATAACGGCGGTTGGCAATGGAGCGCGTCGACAGGCACGGACTCAGCACCCTACTTCCGTATTATGAACCCTTTTAGCCAAGCTAAGACCCATGATCCTGATGGGTTATTTATTAAGACATGGCTGCCAGAATTGAAAGACGTTGCAAGCAGTATTTTGCATTCAGAAGAGAAGTTACGTCAAGCAATCAGCAGCGCAGATATGTTTAACAAACTGGATTATCCAGCACCAATGGTTGAGCATAAACTAGCCCGGCAATTAGCGATTGCTGAATTTAAAAAATAGTCATGAACTTAAAAAACAGTTATGAGTTTAAAAAAGCCGTAAAGCTGATATATTTAAGAAGTGATCATTAGCTGTATAGTTTAGCTTTATTTTGCGGCGTACTGCCAGTTTGTACCAAACTACTTTGTGCCGCCTTAGCGTTACCCGTATCGATAGCTGGCTTTACTATTCGCGTCTGAATCGTATAAATGGCATACGATAGACAAGTAAAGCTTATAATTAACAGTACCCAAGTCGCAAAAGATAGCGACTCTTTTGCTTTGAGTTGTTTGGTTAATTTGCGCTTCTCATGAGTAGACGGCTGATTATTAGGAGTTGTCATATATGCCACCTCTTATATTATATAAGCTCATTTTAACGACAGCATTTATAAGGCTGTCGTTAATGATAAATAAGTCCTGCTATATAATATAGTAACCCTATTACTCATAATTTCAAGCAACATCTGTTAATCGGCGTAGCGGTTCGTTAAAGTATTTTGAGTTAACTACTCGTACTAACATATTCTAGCCCTAAAACCTTGCGCTTCTTATTTGAATCTAAGATTAATAAAACCTAAGCATTAAGCCGTTGGCAATTGGCACGCCCCTGCGCCCTGCGTGGTTACCGTTACGACGGCGCCAGTCAAAGCAAATAACTGTTGCAATTGAGTTTGCGCATTTTCTAATGCCATATTCATTACATCACCGCGGCAAGCACGCTCAAGCACTTCTTTTTTTGCCATACTTTGCGCTTGTTGCAAAATCTTTGGATCGACCTGCATCATACCAAAAGCGCCCGTTTGCCAATCATAGATTTCGATATCGTCTAGATAAACCGAAAATATCTCTGATGGCGGCAAGGTAATAGTGATTTTCGGCATCATTGAGACGGGCGTATTAGCATTAGCTTCCTGCACCTTATCAACATCAATCTCAGGTTGCACCACCTGTACCATCTCAGGCGTCAACGCACTCAAATCAATCCCCGCTTCTACGCGCCCACGAGCGATAAACAAGCCTTTTTGCTCATCTTGCCACAGCTTCATCCAATTGCCTGGTTTTTGGCTAGTGATAACCGTATCGACACTAAACGCCACCGTCTCTAAACGATTTAATTTCTGGATTTGCATCACTACCCCTTCACGGGTAATGGTTTCTATCGGTTCTTCTTTGGTGAGGTTTTGCAGACTATAAATCGCAAAAGCGAGCGCGGCTAAACCAATAAGCAATACTAGCCACGACATCAGTGCGATAGGTTTTTTCACTTGCGAACGATTGCCGTTATTATTACCCACAGGAGAGTGGTTATCAGGGTTGACCATGTAAACTACCTCAAGGTTTTATATTAATTTTAATCAGCATTTAATTGCTAAATATTAAACCTTTAATGCTATTTGTTTAGAACGATTTCAAGCAGTTACTACCAATCCTCAACACAACCATATTTATCATATACTCTCTACAAACTGCTTTTAAATAACAGTTGATATCTCTCTATCTACGCAAGAAAAGTTACTAGCCATTCTTTCATGTTAAATAAGCCTAACTTTGACTAGCGACTTGCCAAAAAATAACTAATTTTCGACCTAATAAGCGGCTTATTTTTAACAAACCAGGCCGGTTTATATAATGTTTGGGATGAAACAACAAAAAGTCATTGCGTCTTAGGCAAACTTTACCTAACATAGTCAGATTGTATAAGCAAAATGTTGGCATGCACCCATTTTTCTGGCTTTTATGTTAAGAATATGATGCTGTCGATATTGATGTATTCATACAAAAATAAAAGTTCCAACCTTTTGCAAGGCGTTTTATAAACGCACTTTCTACTAAAGTACTGCTTGTTGCAGTACTTTTTAGCTAGGCAAGTCCTAGACTATTACCGAGTGATAAAAGGTAAGCTGGCGTCGGCCATCAAAGCACACGCTCAATATCCTCCTATTTCTTATTTATTTTATCGTTGATAAGGTTATGCTTTATTTATGAAAGCCAGTCAATTTTTGTTTGCCACGCTAAAAGAAACTCCCAGCGACGCTGATATCGCCTCAAGCCAATTAATGGTAAGAGCAGGTCTTATTCGTAAAATCGCCTCTGGATTATATATCTGGTTGCCGATGGGTTTGCGCGTGTTGCAAAAAGTCGAACGCATCGTTCGCGAAGAGATGCAAAACGTCGGCGCTCAAGAAGTGCTGATGCCAATGACCCAGCCTGCCGAGCTTTGGCAAATGACCGGTCGTTTTAATGATTATGGTCCTGAGCTATTACGCTTCAAAGACCGTCATGACCGCGATTTTGTCTTGGGTCCGACGCACGAAGAAGTCATCACCAACCTTGCTCAAGGTGAGCTGCGCAGTTATAAGCAGTTGCCGATTACCTTTTTCCAAATTCAAAACAAGTTCCGTGATGAGATTCGTCCACGTTTTGGCGTGATGCGTGCGCGTGAATTCACTATGAAAGACGCCTACTCGTTCCATGTTGATCAAGCATCGTTGGCAAAAACTTACCATGACATGTATGACGCTTATACGCGCATCTTTACCCGTTTGGGTTTAGATTTCCGTGCCGTGCAAGCAGATACCGGTTCTATCGGCGGTTTTGCTTCGCACGAGTTCCATGTGTTGGCAGACAGCGGCGAAGATGATATCGCTTTTTCTGATTCTTCTGATTATGCGGCCAACGTTGAGCTTGCTGAATCAGTAAGCATCGCTGAACGTCAGCCACCGAAGATGGAGCGCGAAGACGTCTTAACGGAAGACATGACCACCTGTAAAATCGTTGCTGAGCATTTAGGCGTACCACTAGAAACCACAGTGAAAACCTTAATCGTTCATGGTCATACTGAAGAAGGTGAACCGCAGTTAATTGCTATCGTCTTACGTGGTGATCATCAGCTCAATACTATCAAAGCTGAAAAAATCGAAGAAGCCAATGTGCCGCTCACGATGGCTTCTGATGAAGAACTCAAAGCCGCTGGTCTGCATAAAGGCTATATTGGCGTTAATTTGGATATGCCAGTATTCGTTGATCGTTCAGCCGCAACCTTGTCAGATTTTGTCACGGGCGCCAATGAAGTCAATAAACATACTGTTGGTATGAACTGGGCGCGTGATGCGAGCATTACTCGCGTCGTTGATGTGCGCAATGTACAGGAAGGCGACCCATCTCCTGATGGTAAAGGCAGCCTAAAAATCAAACGTGGTATCGAAGTGGGTCATATTTTCCAGTTGGGTGATAAGTACTCACAAGCGATGAACGCGACCGTATCTGGTGAAGATGGCAAGCCAGTCACGCTTATGATGGGTTGCTACGGTATTGGTGTTAGTCGTATCATCGCTGCTGCTATCGAGCAGAACAACGATGAAAACGGCATCATGTGGCCAAAAACGCCAACCGTTGATGATTCAATTGCGCCGTTTGAAGTGGCTATCATTCCGATGAAGTCAAAAGAAGAAACCGTCATGCAGACGGCGACCGCTCTGTATGAAGAGCTAAAAGCACAAGGCATCAATGTACTACTTGATGACCGTAACGAGCGTCCAGGCGTTAAGTTTGCCGATCTTGAATTGATTGGTATTCCGCATCGTATCGTGGTTTCAGACCGTAACTTGGCTGAAGGTAAATACGAATACGTCAATCGCCGCGAAACGGAAAAGCAAATGCTGAGCCGCGAAGAAGTCATTGCAAAAGTAAGCGGCAAATAGTTTTTCAATAAAAACTATGCCATAAAAAGCGCCTATCTCATTAAATGAAATAGGCGCTTTTTTTATGTCTAAAATAAACTACTTAATATTATATTTCTTAGCAAGGGCTTTACTGCGTTTCTGTGTCTCATTAGCGGTGCAAACATTAGCGCTAATCTGGGCGTACACCACAGAATTATTCATTGGACCGTCATATCCAAAGTCACACTTCTGATTGCGGGTCTTTAACCATACGAGCTGTTCTTTATCCAAGCGCTGTTGCTGTGTCGTATTCAAAGTACGATAAACACTCTGATAAATTTTATTAAGACGGTTTTTTTCGACTATAATTGCATTGTTACCACAATCATAAGCCTTTTCCATATACGCATTTTCACAGTTATATTGATTTTCCACAAATGCAGCCTGTACTAACTGCAAGGTAGAAAGAGACAAAATAGCAGTCCCTAGAGCGGTTAAAAAGCCAGTTTTTAACTTCATAGCTGCATCTCAATATTAATGAAATAAGGTTTATTGAGTATAGAAAAGAACGCTCATCTATTAAAGCTAAAAATCTTAATTATTCAACATAATAGTGAACATTCATTTACTGCCGAATCAAGCGACTTGGTTTAGGTAGCAAGGTTATATCACTGACACGGCAAGGATTGATATCGATACCGCCACGGCGCGTATACCAAGCTCTAACCATCAGCTCACTTGGCTGATAATATTGACTTAAATCAGCAAATATCTGCTCAACGCATTGCTCATGAAAGCCATTATGCTGACGGAAACTTAAGATATAACGTAGCATGCTCGCTTCATCGACTGCCTTGTTACTGGTAATAGAAACCGCCAACGTGCCCCAATCTGGCTGGTTGGTCACCGGACAATTACTGCGTAGCAGGTTAGAATAAAAGCTAAAAATCTTGCCAACTTCTTTTTTAGAACCTACTGAATCACTTACTAATAATGACGCATCAGGGTGTTCCGTTAGCGCTACTCTCTCCCCTCTATTTGCAAGTGCCTCATCAATACAGACACCATCAGGCTGTGCAATGAGCAGCCCTGACGTGTCATTCTCTAAGCTGAATAACTCAACCTCTACTGCTGCTTGTACGCACGCCGATAAATCTTTAGCAATCAGCGTTTGCACCTCTGACCAGTCGGCGAACTCAGTAAAGTTGATGCTATTTAAATAAAGCTTAAGTGATTTAGATTCGACGATAAATGGCGAGCTTGCCGGAATACCGAAACGCGCAATAGCCACTTGCGAAACACCTTGCGTATTTAACCAAGACATCTCGAATGCCTGCCACCAGTCAATACCAACCTTTAGCTTGTCGGCTTGCCAGCCAATAACGTCTCGCCCCATACTACGGGCAATTGGATATAACGTTTCTGGACTATATTCAGTTGGATAATCGGTAGTTTTCTCGCCTAAAATACCGTGAATACTCATTGGCACTTCCTAATATTAAACATTAAAACATTTTAAATAACCGCTCAATCACTATAATAATTGAAGCGATCAGCACTACAAACGAATATGTGAACCATCACTTAATAAGCGATAAGAGATAACATAAAACACCACACAAAATACAAAAATCGCTACCATCGAATACCACACATTGACATCCGAATAGCCAAGGATACCGAAACGGAAGGCGTTTACCATATAGACGATAGGATTGAGCAAGGAGACGTTATACCAAAATGAAGATAAGTTCTCCATCGAATAAAACACCCCACCAAGAAAGGTCAACGGTGTCAGTACGAAACTTGGAATAATAGTGATGTCATCAAATGAGCGTGCATAAGCGGCGTTAATAAAACCGCCAAGTGAGAACAGAATAGACGTTCCCAATACCGTAAATATCGTAACAAATAAATGCTCGATACCCAGCTTAGTAAAGAATAGGGCAACGATAGAAACAATAAGGGCAATAATTAGACCACGGAAAATACCACCGCCGATGTAACCCATTAATATGGCGTGTTTAGAGACTGGAGACACTAATAGCTCTTCAATACTGGCGGTAAATTTAGCACTAAAAAAGCTCGATACCACGTTAGAGTAACTATTGGTAATCACCGCCATCATGATGAGACCCGGCACGATAAACTGCATGTACGGCACACCGCCCATGTCCCCCACTCGCGAGCCAATCATCTTACCAAAGATGATAAAGTATAAAGCCATAGTAATGACCGGTGGCAATAAGGTTTGTGGCCAGATACGCAGAATGCGACGAATCTCTTTTACCAAGATAGTTTGAAAAGCAATCCACTTTTTGGCGCTAGACATCGTCTTATTAGGATCAATAGTAATTTCATGAGTGACGTCCTGTTTCATAATCCTGCCTCCTTCATACTGTCCTCATTCTGAATATTTTTATCCACCAACCGCATAAATAATTCTTCTAGGCGGTTAGACTTATTGCGCATGCTTGCAACCTTAATATCAAGTTTAGTCAGTTGCTCAAAAACACAATTGAGCGTCTCTCCTTCACTCAACGTCACTTCGACCGTTAGCTCATCGGGCTGGGTAATCTTTGTTACCTTATCAATGAGTAAAGGCTGGGTAAGCGGCTTAGTCAAATCCAACACAAAGGTCTCAACCGACAGCTGCGCCAGTAAATCTTTCATCTCAGTATTAATCCGAATCTCACCGTGATCCAAAATTGCAATGCGCTTACACAGCTGCTCAGCCTCTTCTAGATAATGCGTGGTGAGAATTATTGTAGTCTTTTCTTCGATATTAATTTGCTGCATGAATTCCCACATCGAGCGGCGCAGTTCAATATCTACGCCAGCAGTAGGCTCATCAAGAATTAATAATTTGGGCTTATGAATCAGCGCACGCGCAATCATAAGGCGGCGCTTCATACCACCCGACAGCTCACGCGACTTACTATCACGCTTATCCCAAAGACCCAATGCTTTTAGTAAGCGCTCAGCACGTGGCTTTGACTCTTTGGCAGGTATACCAAAGTAACCCGCCTGCGTTATCAGAATATCTTCGACTTTTTCAAACTGATTAAAATTGAACTCTTGCGGCACCACACCTAAGTATTGCTTGGCAACTGAAGGATTGGCTAATAGGTCAACACCAAAAATATTTACACTACCGCTGGTTGGCCTAAATAACGAGCTAATAATACCAATCATCGTCGATTTACCAGCCCCGTTTGGCCCTAGTAACGCAAAAAATCCACCTTGTGGCACCGTTAAACTGACATCTTTTAATGCCGAAAACCCGTTATCATAAGTTTTGGATAAGTTCTGGATAGATAGCGCTGGTACTTCAGACATGAATACCTCTTTATTAGTGATTTATCTATAAAAGAATATAAAAAGTGAGTTGAGCAAATTAATTTTTCTGACCATTGCTCTCGTTTCTTGATGTGAGGCTAGTACAGGCAGATTTCAACGCTAGTATGGCATAACGACTACATAACCATAATATTAACGATATTAATAATATCAATCATCAGCCATAAAAAAAACGCCTACCTCATTAAATGAAATAGGCGCTTTATAAGCTGACTATATATAAACGCTATTTAAAACATTTATATTTGAAAACAAGCTAAAGAATATTACGTTGAGTTTAAACTGCTGAGCAGAATAATGATAAAAAAGCAAAATAGGGGACGATAACTATTTTATCGTCTCTTGTTCTGCTATATATGAATCGGCTAATTAGCTCGCTTCACCAACCATATAATCAACTGCGCTTTGTACTTCTTCATCAGGAATATCTGCGCCGCCTTTGGCAGGCATGGCATTGAAGCCGTTAATAGCATGGGTATACAAAGTCTCTTTACCTTTTGCGATACGAGGTCCCCAAGCACCAGCATCACCTAACATAGGCGAGCCAAGTAAGCCTGACGCGTGACAAGTCTGGCAGACAGCACTATAAACGGCTTTACCATCACGAGGACCATCGCCCGCTGATGGGCCAGCAGAACGTGCGGTCACGTCACAGACTTCATCGTCTTCAAAGCATACTTTAGCGACAGGCTGGATACGGGCAATCAAGTTAGGATACAAAGCAATCAGCTTTTGTACTTGCGGTGTGTCCTCTGGAATTGGCTCTTCAGCAGCAGGTGCTGCAGCGGCCGTTGCTTCAGCTGGCGCATCTGTAGCGGTTGCGTCTGCTTGCGCAGTTTCATCAGTAGCTGTAGCGCTATCTGTGGTATCTGCAGCCGCTTGGGTATCGTCACCTAACTTTTGCGGTGCGTTTTCGACAACGTCTTGCCCTTCTGCGACATCAGATACGGTTACAGGCGTGTCTACAACACTTTCGGCTTGGCTCACAGCGATACTAGCGATTCCTAGAATGGCAGCTGCCGATAACATAACTACTTTTCTCATTCGTCACGTTCTCTTATTGCGTATACAAGGGCCAACACAGCTTAGACATTCTGTCTGTCCTCCTTTGACAACCAAACAGTTATCAATAGCAAACAGCCATCCTGCATGCAGGCGCGCTTGTAATCGGTGATTATAAATATGGATTCTCCCTGACATTATAAGGGAAAAGACAGGTAGATTGCCATGCCTGTTTACCGACTATGGTGTTTTTTCTTAAAAAACCTCAATAGCGGCCTTCATTCATTGGCTTTATGGCTTTTATTTGTTAGACTAAGCGGTCTTAATTTTACACGCCTTGTAGTTCTAACTGCGACTGATTACATTCATTTATATTCAGTGTTAATTGGTTTGGCGGTAGTCGATAAATTATGCGCTCGTAGCTCAGTTGGATAGAGTATCGGTCTCCGAAGCCGAGGGTCGTGGGTTCGATTCCCGCCGAGCGCACCAATCACCATAATCAGTACTCTTTTACCTTTCTCTACTCCTACTCATCATCTCTATAACACTTTAACAGCAACGCTTGGCGTTCTTAAATGCTGCGTATAACTGTGCGCTAACATCTATGAAATGTTGTACATAGAGTTGTTAAATTTACTCAATTTATATAACCCTATTCTGCATCTTGTAAATTTGCCGTTAATTGGGCGCCGCTAGGTACACGGTGGTAATTAATCACGGGTACGTCACCCAAACGGCGCTGACCGGCGGCAATCTTTTTATCAATCGTAATCATAGCAATTTTTTTATCTTGCTTACTGATAAGCAAATGATTGGTTTTACGGTTGACACGATAGTCAGGAAAATACTGCTGCACCAGAGCTGAGGTTTTTTGCAACGCATCATTTATCGGTGTTTTCGTGCGTTGTGACTTTAGCCTGTGCTTATCAGTAGCTTTAGGTGCGCGCGCTTTTGCTAACAACCATAGTCCGGCAACCACCGCGAGCAATATGACAAGCCACCACATTCCATCTATCATAGAAGTCTATATCCATCGTTAATAAGGGTTAGGTCATGTTAGCAGAATTATCAGCAGCGTTAATAGCAGAAGTCGAACGTGCTGCCAAACTACTGGGCGCAAAACAGCATATTTGTATTTTAACAGGCGCAGGAATTTCCGCCGAAAGCGGTATCCCCACTTTTCGAGATAAGCAAACAGGCTTATGGGAAAATTATGGTGCTGAAGAATTGGCGACACCAGAGGCTTTTACGCGCGACCCAAAGCTGGTTTGATCATGGTATCAGTGGCGCAGACAAGTGGTTGCGGATAAAAAACCGAACCCTGCCCATGATGCCTTAGAGCAGTGGCAGTATCATACTCAATCATCTGGTCAGAAAGTAACGCTTATTACCCAAAATGTCGATGACTTGCATGAACAAGCTGGCAGTACGGCAACCCATCTGCATGGGCATTTATGGCGTAATCGTTGTAGCCAATGCGATGCGCCCTATCAAAAGCAATCTAGAGGCTCATATAGCAGCGCTGACACTATGGATTATAGCGACGCACTGATTAGCTGCTCGCATTGTGATGGTTATATCAGACCTGATATCGTATGGTTTGGCGAAGCGTTACCTGTGCAAGCATGGCAGACGGCAGAACAAGCAGCGGCTCATTGTGAAGTGTTTATCAGTATTGGCACATCAAGTCTCGTCTACCCTGCTGCTGGGCTGGCGCAATTAGCAAAGCATAATGGTGCCAAAATCATCGAGATAAATCCAAATCCGGCACCCAATACTATCGTTGATATTACCTTGGCGGAAAAAGCAGGCATAATCATGCCGCTACTAATCCAAAAAATCACTGCGCTATAGTGGATTTATCCTAAAAATAATAGTAGGTAGCAAAAAAAAGCTTAACGATTTATAACCGTTAAGCCTTTATAATTAATAATGTATGCAATCAGCGCTTTTTTCAGTCAGTACTTATTGTAGCGCAAGATCAACCTTCGCTAAGTAAGCTTCTTTTAATTCATCATCTATAAATGAAGATCTAAAAGAATTCTTTACCAGAGTAACAATATCGCCTTCCGTTAACGGCAGGTTTTCACATAGATTGATAAAGTTTTGATTGATATAGCCTTTGAAATAAGCAGGATCGTCGGAGTTGACGCTGACATTAAGACCATAATCTAATAGCGCTTTGATATTATGCGCTTGATAACTATCAAAAACTTTGAGCTCAATATTAGAATTTGGGCAAACCGTCAGCGGCATTTGCTCCTCTTTTAAGCGTTGCATTAATGCGGCACTTTTTATCGATTGCACTCCGTGATCGATTCGATTGATATCCAATAGATCTAACGCTTCATAAATATACGAAAAATCGGCTTCTTCACCAGCATGAGCGACCAATTTGAAGCCCGCTTCTTTTGCCTTTTTAAAGACTTCTCTAAACTTGGCAGGAGGGTTACCCAACTCCGAAGAATCCAGACCAACCCCGATAATGTCGTCTTTAAACGCTAGCGCTTGTTCTAAAGTCGCAAACGCCTCTTCTTGCGATAAATGGCGCAAAAAACACATGATAATACAAGAAGTAATGCCATATTGTGCTTTAGCATCTGCGAGCGCTTCTTTGATACCCGTAATAACCGTTTCAAAAGGCACACCTCTTGCGGTATGCGTTTGCGGGTCAAAAAATATCTCAGTATGAATGACATTGTCTTGCACACACTTGAGAATATATTCCCATGTCAAATCATAAAAATCATCTTTGGTAATCAGGACATTGGCACCCGCATAGTAGATATCTAAAAAGGTTTGCAGATTGGTAAAATTATAGGCGCGGCGCACGTCTTCGATATCATTATAAGGGATGGCGATATTATTCTTTTTTGCCAATCTAAACATCAGTTCTGGCTCTAATGAGCCTTCAATATGCAAATGTAGCTCTGCTTTTGGCAGTTTCTTTATTAATTCAATCATAGTATTCCAGTGAGGGCATTTATTAAGCGCTCCATTTGTCGGCACGCTCTATTTTTAGAGGCAGTATTATATTTCAATTAACCATAAAACCCTATAGACAAACACCAAACCCTTTATGCTAGTTGTAAATACACTTTTATAAAGATTGTTAGATAAAGACCATTCAAAAGACAAATATTAGAACACTATTTTAAAATCACAACTTTAAAGCCCCAATTTTAAAGTCGTTATTTTAAAAATACCACGGTATCAGACAGCTCGTTACCGGCAGGATCATGTTCAAGGTGATAGTACTGACGCAATAACTGGCCTACCTCATCCAGTAGTTCTAATAAACTTTCTTCAGTTTTTTGATTGGCGATACCTGAGACCGCTTTTTCACACATAGCGCTCCACACGGTCGGACTCACGTGCGTGCTGATACCGCGATCAGCGACTATTTCTAGCTTATGCTCGCAGATATTGACGTAAATCAAAACGCCGGTATTTTCTTCAGTATCCCAAACGCGATATTCACTAAACAAATCAATTGCCCGATCGCGACAGTCAAGAAAATAGGCATCTTGGATAGGTAAGTGATTTTCTATAATTAAAAACACCTCACCGCGATGCCCACGCTCAGCCAACGTCACCTGCTCTGTTAGCCGCGCTTTAGCGGCGGGCGTTAGCCATTTGCTATGCAGCATAGGGACAAACAGTACTTGACGCCACCAACGAGCAAAACTTGCCTGCGACGAATTGCTTTTTACCATTATATTATTTCCTCAAGTACGCCATTGCTGGCAGTCATCTAATGTCTGAACCTGACTTTCCCTTATCAAAACCGCCTTTACCAAGAACCGCCCGCGCCGCCGCCGCCAAAGCCGCCGCCACCTCCACCGAAGCCGCCGCCACCAAAACCACCGCCGCCGAAGCCGCCACTACCACCGCCCATACCCGGTAAGAACACCATACCACCACCGCCGCCGCGTCCTCCACGACCACCGCGCCCGCCACCTGAGCCGCGCGAAATTAAAAACAGCCATAAAAATATCGCCATAATTAAAGTCATAAAGAAACCGCCGCCCAAGGC
This sequence comes from Janibacter sp. CoH_79_TC_3, assembly GCF_058197955.1. NCBI lineage: Bacteria > Bacillati > Actinomycetota > Actinomycetes > Micrococcales > Intrasporangiaceae > Janibacter > Janibacter sp. CoH_79_TC_3. Next base: position 6,354 of record NZ_JBXWIV010000010.1, on the reverse strand, counting down.
CAGCGAGCCTACAAAGAAGCCGCCAGCGGTCAAAATAGAGCCAAATATACGCCCAAAGATACTGGTAATAAAGCTGCCAAATATCATCGCCATCACGAATAAAAACACTGGTGATGGACTGTCACCAATGTCATTTTGGCTCTGACTACGTTCGGCTGCTTGCGCATCGGCACGCGCTAAAACTTCAGGATCAGCGGTCAAACGTGTTTGCAGAGCGCCAACGCCCGCCAATATCCCAGCGCCGTAATTATTTTGCTTAAATAGCGGCGTAATATCTTCACGAATAATGCGGTTAACCGCAGAATCGGGCAACACCCCTTCTAACCCATAACCCGTTAAAATATACATATCGCGATCATTAACGGCAACCACCATTAGCAAACCATCGTCGATATCTTTATTACCTAGCTGCCATTTTTCTGCAACCTTTAGCGCATAATCAAAGATTGGCACGCCATTGGTCGTCGGTACAATAACAACTGCGGCTTGCGCCAAGCCTTGCTGATAGATACTTCTTAGCTGCGCCTCTAAGCGTTGTTTTTCTTGCGGGTTTAAGATATTGGCTTGGTCAATAACGGGTGAATTTAATATGAGTTTATCGGCATCGACACTTTGGGCGCTTGATTGTACCGGTGGTCGATTAGAGTTTGGCGAGGTAGTCGTATTATTATTAGAATTAGTAGCATTGGGATTAATAGCATCATTGCCAAGGATAGCTTCATTAATCGCTTCGTTACCTAAGACGGCATCGTTAATGGCTTCGTTAGACTCGGCAGCTTTTGCAATAGCCACCAAATCCTCGACACTACGACTTTGCATATCTGAGGCGCTATCGCTAGCAACCGCAATATTATCGTTAACACTGCCATCGGCATTAGGCGCAGCATGCAACAGCGAGCCACTAGCGATAGTTAGTGTCAATAATAATGCTGGTAAGAGTGCTTTTGAATGAATCATCTAATCTATACCACCTCAAATAACATCTGGACTAAATTAATGGCTGCAAAACCAAGCTAACGGCAAAGCGACGGATATGAAAGCGTTCAATAGAAAAACTCACTATAAACACTCATTTTTATCCGCCACGATTTCACTTTACTGAGCTGTCTTCGTATTGTCATCACCAAAGTTTACGCTTGGTGCAGTCGATATCTCTTTTTCATTGGCAACGCTAAAGTTTGGCTTTGGCGACATACCAAATACTTTGGCGGTAATATTGGTTGGGAACTGGCGCACTGTGGTGTTATAGCCTTGAACTTCTTGAATATAACGGTTACGCGCGACGGCGATACGGTTTTCCGTACCTTCAAGCTGAGCCTGTAAGTCTTGGAATAACGCATCTGACTTTAGGTCAGGATAACGCTCAGATACTGCCATAAGGCGTGATAACGCGCCAGTCATCTGATCTTGGGCGGCAGCATAACGCTCCATCGCTTCAGGGTCATTGAGCAGCTCTGGAGTGATGGTGATACCGCCAGCTTGTGAGCGCGCGGCAGCAACTTGGGTAAAGACCTCTTGTTCTTGCTTAGCATATTGCTGTACGACTTTGACTAAGTTTGGTACTAAGTCCGAGCGGCGCTGATATTGGTTGACAACTTCTGACCACGAAGCGGTGACCTGCTCATCTTGCGCCTGTAGATTGTTATAACCACAGCCGCTCAAACCAACGGTAGAAGTGGCTAATACGGCTGATAGCAACATAGGTTTTACAAAAGATTTACGCGTCATCGTTGACTCTCCTAAAATGATAAATAAGACGTTTTTTAAATGGCTTTTTAATCCGACACATTTATATAAACTTATATTTTGTACGCTACAAATGTGTCGCTTACTATACATTGTGCTAATAATGGCGCTATCAGGTTACTTTTACAATTCATCGTTACCAAAACACAACCGCAAAGCGCGGCTTTTAGTAAAGACGTCAGTACATTTTTATAAATTTATTGATTGGCAAATAATGATGAAGTCTGAATAAGTGCTCAAAAAATCACTAAAACATTGGGTTAGATACGAGAGTCTATCGGTCTTTATCATAATTTAAAAGCGACCGAACACTGAGTTATGAACGTCCTGATAAAGAAAATTCTAGTAATTAGCTAAAAAATATGGCAAATTGCAGTTACGTAGCTGTACGGTTTGAATACATTTGGTAGTGGACTTATAACCTGTTTGATACTAGCAAGTCGTCAATACCTCATTAAAAAGGCCTGATAGATGCATGCAGGTTGCTTTATTACCCTACTACTATGCAAGTGTAGTCAGCTGATATGACTCATAAAAAGTTAAGTACCATCCTCTCAATGACTGAGGCGATGGCTATTTATATGAACTATAACCGCCTGTTTTATCCGCTGGTCTATTTATAACTGCTCTGCCTTATAATCAATATGTCGCTTATGACATTTATGATGATGTATAGACAAGCGGTTGCCTACGATTAATAAGGCTAATAATACAAGCGGATAAAAACAGACAACTACAGTCCATTCTTGGTGGCTAAGCGCGTATGAAACTTAAACAAGACGAAAGATTAACGACTATGTTTAAGTGCATGCAGATTATTTGAGGGGTTTGCTTTAATAAGGATATTAAATAGCAAACTTACTTTTAGCATCATCATATATAGCCACTTTGAGACAGTACTAGGAATATACATATGGAAGGTTTAGTCAATTTAGTAAACGGAATTATCTGGAGCCCAGCACTGATTTATTTATGCTTGGGTGCAGGTTTATTTTATTCCATCATGACGCGCTTTGTACAAGTACGTTTATTTGGTGAGATGATCAGCTTATTGTTTAAAGGTAAGTCGAGTGCACAGGGTATTTCATCATTTCAGGCACTTGCCGTATCCTTAGCAGGTCGTGTGGGCATGGGGAATATCGCAGGGGTAGCTGCAGCTATCGGCTTCGGTGGTCCTGGTGCTGTATTTTGGATGTGGATTGTGGCTTTTTTAGGCGCATCTACTGCTTATGTCGAGTCAACTCTGGCGCAGATTTATAAAGAAAAAGACGTCATCACTGGCGAATATCGCGGTGGTCCGGCTTATTACTTTGAACGTGCGCTTGGTCAAAAATGGTACGGTATACTTTTCGCAATCGCTTCTATTTTATCATGTGGTATGTTCTTACCTGGTGTACAGGCGAATGGCGTTATTAGTGCTTTTGCCCAAGTCATGGGTGAAGGAACTATCATGAATGTGGCAGGATTAGAAGTCGGCTCTATGCGTCTGGTCGGTCTTGCTATCATTTTGGTAATCTTAGGTATCATCATCTTCGGTGGTATCAAACGTATTGCAACCTTTACTGAGTACGCCGTTCCATTTATGGCAATCGGTTATATTTTGTTAGCTTTAATTATCATGTTCAGTAACTTCAGTTTGATCCCAGATGTATTTGGTTTGATCATCGGTGATGCCTTTACTGCGCAAGCTGGTTTTGGTGCCGCCATTGGTTGGGGTGTAAAACGTGGTATTTACTCTAACGAAGCAGGTCAAGGTACCGGTCCTCACGCTGCTGCTGCTGCTGAAGTTGAGCATCCATCACAGCAAGGTTTGGTACAAGCATTCTCAGTTTACGTTGATACATTACTGGTTTGTTCTGCTACCGCATTTATGATTTTATCTACTGGCATGTATAACATTCAAGGTACGCTACCTGAAGGTCAGTTCATTCTACAAAATGTAGCTGCTGCTACTGAAATTAACTCACCTGCCTTTACCCAAATGGCAATGGAATCAGTATACGGTACTTTTGGTAATGTCTTTATCGCAATCGCTGTGTTCTTCTTTGCCTTTACCACCATCTTGGCTTACTACTATATTGCTGAAGTTAACGTTACTTATCTAACACGCTTTATCGGTCGCGGTGCTCATAAAACAGGTCTTTTCTTAGCTAAAGTTTTAATCATGGTGATGGTTGCCTACGGTGGTCTTAACTCAGCAGGCTATGTTTGGGCTATTGGTGATATCGGTGTTGGTCTTATGGCTTGGCTCAATATCGTTGGTATTTTGGTCATCTTCTTCGTGGCGCGTCCAACGCTTACCATGCTTAGAGATTACGAAGCACAACGTAAAGCTGGCGTGAAACACTACACTTTTGATCCAGCGAAATTTGGTATCAAAAACGCCACGTATTGGGAAGAGCGTCATCTAAAACAGCAACAAAGAATGGCAGCACAAGATCCACTACATAAAGAGCGTCTATAATCTACTCAACTGTAGTGTTATCTAAGCAGCATCGATGACATTGATACTATTGCATTGATAACATCGATAAAAACAAAAAGCCCGAGGCTAGAGTCTCGGGCTTTTTTATGGGCGTAAATGACTCATAAAGATAGCGATATATTTTGCGATAAGTTAGTAGTCACAAAAAAGCCTAGCTCAGTGGCTAGGCTTTTTATATTGTTAACTATCAACATTTTTGATGATTAAGCCTTATTTAGGCAATAAGACCGTATCGATTACATGTACTACACCGTTGGTTGCCATCATATCAGTTCCAGTGATGTTTGCTGTATTACCACTTGCATCAGTAATAACGTTAGCATCACTGATCATGATGGTTTGACCGTTAACGGTTTCAATAGCTGTATTATAAGGAATATCAGCGGCTTTCACTACCATAGGAACAACATGGTACGGTAGTACACTTTTTAGCAAATCAGTATTAGCCAACAACTCTTCTTTGGTCACGTTCAATTTAGTCAATACCGCAGCAAATGCTTCGTCAGTAGGTGCAAAGACAGTATATGTGCCTGCGTCCATCATCATCGTATCAAGACCAGCAGCTTTCAATGCAGCAGTTAGTATTGATAAATCTGGGTTGGCGGCAGCCATTTCAGCAATACTTTGGGTCGCTGCAGCTTCAGGCATAGGTGCTGCATCAGCTTCTGCGACTGCTTCAGGAGCAACTTCTGGCTCTACGACCACATCAGTGGTTGCTGCTGGCTCAACTGGCTCAGTAACGGCTTCTTTATCGTTACAGGCTGCTAACGACATAGCAGCGGTAACAACGGCGATAGATAACAAATTCTTTTTTAACATAGGGCATTCCTTTGAGATAACTGGTTTATGGATGGAGCTATTTAGGTTTAAAGCTTTATGAAAGGACAGTCTTGGTAAACGAGTAACACATTAATTACTATGGTTCAACGCCTATCATCTTAGCTGATTATTTTTTACTTAGTGCTTACTTAGGTAGCAACACTGTATCGATCACGTATAGCGCACCGGCGCTAGCTTAAAGAATCGTTAGCTTAAAGAATCACCAGCTTAACGACCAATCTCGGCTTATAGGCTATTAATGGTTTATGTACTATTAACTGCTTATATCTTATATGACCTTGAATACTACCTAAGTGAGTAAGGTATAAAATGCTTTATCACAGTTATGCTATTTATTCTTGTGCTGTTTATTTATTCAACAGCTTTAAGTAAAAGCACCTTATTTAGGCAACAGCACTCTATCAATCACATGTACCACGCCATTACTCGCCGCGATATCTGTTTTTAGAATCTTGGTTGTACGACCATTTTCATCCAGTAATCTGCCTTGTGGCGTGATCACTAGCGTGTCATTACTAAGCATGGTGTAATTACCAGGTCTGACGTGTTTTTGATAAACAGGCGTATTACCTTTTAGCACATGATAAGTCAGGATTTTAGTCAATAATGGCTTATTGGCAAACAGCTCAGCTTTGCTCATGCCCGTTTCTTGCAATACCTGTACAAAGGCTGCGTTGGTTGGCGCAAGTACGGTATAGCTGGCACTGGTATCAGATAACGCGCCTGCCAAATCAGCGGCGACTACTGCTTCAACCAATAGAGAAAAATCAGGGTTGCTCTGGGCAATTTGTACTACGTTCATACTGGCCATAGGTTGGCTTTGCATTGGCGCTTTTGTGACCGGAGTTTTGGTTGGCATCATATTATTACAAGCGCTAAGACCTGCAATTGAAAGTGCTAAGGTGCCAAGAGTGGCGATTTTGATCAGTTTCATAACATTGTCCTTAATGATTAAATGACTACAATTTATTGATTTTTTATCACGGCCTTACGGTCAGATTGTCTTTCCTTAGAACCCTTGCTTATACCGTTATTCATTTCTAATTGTTAATCACTCACAAATAAAAATCATTAACAGTTACTAATAAGCATTGCTTATGAAACGTCAATCCTTCTGAATTTAAATTAACATATAGGAAGACATTATAAATTTACGTTTACGCTACTTTTTGTAGCGCACGTGTAAATTAAAGTGGTTTAATAAACTAGGGCGTGTCATCAATTAAGCCAAACGACACAAGAAACTAGATGAACCGCACTTAAGAAATGACAGGCTAACTTGT
>NZ_JBXWIV010000009.1:115757-119548 GCF_058197955.1 Janibacter sp. CoH_79_TC_3 | reverse complement strand
CATAGGATTCTCCTGCTGATATATTTTAGCAGTTAATCTCTATTTCTAAGTGTTCTTATTTAGTGGGGGGATTACCCGATGGCGTCATATAGGTAGCAAGACATCTCACGATATAAGCTTTCACCTTAGTGTTCAGCGCTGCCATAAGTGCCTCCTCGTATCTCTAAGTAAACCTAAATAGCGCTTAGATCACATCCATCGCTATACTTTATTATACTTTTTTTAGCTACCCTCAAACTGCTTTAAACCATAATTGATAACGGGTAACTTGCTGTCATTTGAAATGCGGGCAAGGTTGAATGTTAAGCATTTTACGATGTACTCCTAACAATCTATCCATCAGGTTCATATATTCGCAAATTATTTTATGGTACGTGGTTCGGTGCATTCCTTTAGGTCGTTCACCCATGCCATGAGCAATACCATCTTGCCAGCCTAACTGCGCTCTAATCGCATTCAAGCGCCTGTATAAGTTATCAATAGGTTGTTCTAGCTGTGAGCCATAAGAAGCCCGTGTGCAATGCCTGCAAACGTAATTACCAACGCAATATAGAACGCTTGTGCGTCTCGAGCATGAGGGACAATTAAACCAATAACGATGACCGCCATAATTGCACGGGGTTTTTGATAGTTTAACGCTGTAGTTGTATGACTTACCGCGGTAAGCGTAATCAGCCCTAAAGCTATCAATATCACCCTGTCTCAACTGGTCACGATAGCTTGATATGCTTAACTTTGAGTATCGACTAAGGCTTGGCGCGGTGGCAATTGCTGGCATGTTTGGTGCACCTATGGGTTATCTAAATCATTAGGCAAGTTTGCTTTGTCTTATCTTGGGTTGCTTATTTCGTGCTCTTTTTATGGACTCGAAGAATTCAGGTTTTTCGCTTACCACAAGGGTGTCATGATTTCCGTTATACCTATAACTTTACTTCCTGATTCGCTTAATTTTGAGCCTGTCCATCCAGTGTTTTGACGACCCTTTTTATGGACTGTAAAAACCTCCTGCAATTATCGCCTGTCATCCATACGGACCGTGGTCAACATCAATTATTATTGACGGTATCGAGTAGCTGCAACTGGTTGCGATGGGCTGCAATCATTAAGCGTAAGGGCTTGCACATTGCGCCCTGATAATCCGTCTATACCCTGTCTATAATTATGGAGATTTTGACTACCACAGCTCTAAGTCATCTAGCAGCTCAATGCCAACCGCCTTAGCTGCCATCAGCCCTCTGATGAATGATTTGGTCATCTGTGCATTATCATCTTTGGTTAGCTCTGCGTTATCAGTATCAACGGTAAGCATCTCCAACCAGTCGGTATTAATGCTAGGGTCAATATCTCTAATTGCGTGTCGTGATTGCTCTGATTTATACATGGCTGCTATTTCCCACATCTCATTCAAGGGTGATTGCTAAGTTTTCTGTTAAATTCTAGCAGGTCACTATTCCTAAAATAATTCTTGCTGAATAATAGTATTGGTTTTGGAAACTTTTCGTCTGTCCAATATCTTCGTAAAGTCGATGTGCTCACATCATACAATTTTGCAACATTGGCCATTGTGGTAAATCCATCTGGATTCAATCCTTCGATTTTGTCGTTTTGTTCAATCATTTGTCACCTCGCTTAATGCTTATTTTTTAGATAGCCATGCCACATCAAGTAAAAAAGCAGTTATTCTTATATTGTTTTTCATCATCTTACCTTATGACTTAATAACGGGTCGTAATTGGATCGTCTAATTCAAATTAAACCGATACTCTGAAATTTCAGCGTCGACTAATGCCGCCAAGTCTTCTAAATCATCAAGCATCTTGTTTTTATAGCCACTCCATTTTTGGCTGTATGTCCCTGCTGGCATATCGATACCGCTAAAAAATAACTGGCCTTTGACCGTATAAACCGTCCATAACTGGTACATTTCAAAATGCAGCGTCATGCGGGCCATTAGACGCGCCATTTCCTCAATAGAGTGATTACTTGGCGCTTCCTGCCCATCACACTCACAGCGCTCAATCATCAGGGTTGATAGGTGACTGACGACCGTATCAAAGAACTGGGTTCGGTCCCATGCTGCATCACTACCCCAAACAAGTAGGCTTGCCATCGCCTTAACCTGGTGACTCTTGATAAGAGCAACAGCCGCCGATCTATCCTCCCAATTGACCGGTGGAGCTGGCCCGCCATGACCGACGTTAAAGTTGACAGTCTTGGCGCCCATGCCATTTCTTATCCACTCACCATTGGTAAGCTCTAAGCGCTGGCTTGTGCCAAACCTTCTGTTTATTGCACTAATCACTTTTCAACCCTCTCATGTATGGACTTGCTACTTTCAGCGATATGCGCCAAAACCTCTAATGCTCTCTGTTGCGTTCTAAGGTGCGCTCTTATCAATTATGCTATATTTGCCGCACAAACTCTGTTCGGGCTTAAATTGGCGATATCGCATAGCGTAGCGTGTCATAATTCAAATGCTTGTTGCGTGACTCGCTTAATATCGGCTTTCAACTAAACTCACCCCTTTTGCAATTTCTGCATTAATATCAGAGAGCTTTGGTTCTTTAATATTGATATTGGTAATCTTGTCGCAATGATGGCACTTGGTTCTTTTTCGGTTTTCCAATCTGCGAGCGACTATCTGATTTCGTGCTGCATCCCGCTCCAATCTCTCTCGATATTCATTCAACCTATCTCGATACGCATCCAAACTTTCGTTGTGGTCATCAAGCGCGTCTGAATAATCCATGAGTGCATCAAAAGGGTTTGCTGGCTCGTTGCAATCTCTGCACGTTATCGTTTTATTAACCTTGTCAATATTCATGTGGGTGTGTTCGCATGGGGTGACAGCTTCGTTTCCTTTCCTTTCAAATTTAATAATACTCATGCTCATCGACTCCCATAGTCCGGCACATCATTAAAACTATCGTGATATGGCATGTGATTGCTGAATCGTCCCATGTGCCCCTCAAAAGCCAATCTGACAACGCCCGTCTTGCCGTTACGGTTCTTAGATAAAATAATATCTGCCATACCATCTAAATCAGGATTACCGTCTTTTTGCTTGTAGTAATCTTCGCGGTAGATGAAAGCAATCTGATCTGCGTCCTGTTCAATTGCACCTGAGCCGCGTAAGTCACTCATGACTGGTCGCTTATTGGGTCGCTTCTCTAAATCACGGTTAAGCTGCGCCAAAAGAAATACCGGACATTCAAACTCACTGGCAATCGCTTTAAGCCCTGCTGTAGTAGCACCTATCTTGCTCACTGAGTCTTCATCGTTTAAGCCATCCATGATTTGCAGGTAATCAACGCCAACCGATGCAATCTTGCCGTACTCTCTTTTCAATCTATTCAGGTGCATTCTGATTTGTGCAACGCTTAAGCCTGTTTTTCTTACCACCTGTAAACGCATATCTTTTTGGCTGCTTGCAAACTTCTGAAAACTTGCTTGTTGATCCTCGGTCATACGACATTCAATAATCGCATCAATAGGTATGCCTGTTTCCGATGCGGTCAACCTGTCCATCAAGTCGCCCTGTTCCATCTCAACACTAAAGAATACCGACACACCCTCTACGAATTTAGCTAAGTGGGCTTGTATGTTCATGACTAGCAGTGATTTACCCATGCTTGGGCGTGCTCCAATGACCGCCAAATTCCCCTTACGCACCTTCATTAATTTATCTAACTCTGGAAAGCCAAGCTCGAAATAAGTTTTTATCCCTGCATTCGCGGATGCCATGCGCTCAACTAGATTTTTCATCATGTCTTCAACGCTATAAACCTCCT
>NZ_JBXWIV010000009.1:101503-115659 GCF_058197955.1 Janibacter sp. CoH_79_TC_3 | reverse complement strand
TAAGTTTTTATCCCTGCATTCGCGGATGCCATGCGCTCAACTAGATTTTTCATCATGTCTTCAACGCTATAAACCTCCTTCACACCCTCTTTTTGCTCTAAGTTTGATAACTCGCTAACCAGTTTGTTATTAACCTCATCCGTTGGTTCGTTACTTGTCAGGCGGTCGGCGGCTTGCTTAATTACCTTCTGTGACTTTCTGCGCAATGCGTTTTCTCTTATAAGCTCAGCGTGTGCTAATAACGTCCTAGGCATAGCCTCTGGCACTGCTGCTGCTTCTGATAACCGCTTGTTGATATAATCAAGATCCTTATCTTTAAAGCGGCTCTCTATCAAGTCTGCAATCATCACTAAATCATGTGGCTGGTTCTGCTCTGCTAAATCTACAATAGCCTTGTAAATATCTTGATGAGCTACTGACTCAAAGTCACTAGCACTAATCTTGTCGCTGATTAAGTCGTACTGTTCGCCGTACGTCATCAACGTAGATAAGATTGAGCGCTCTGCATTTATGTGATTTGTTATAATCATTTCGTGTCACCTGCTAACAATGCTTTGATGTTCGCTAGATATTCGCTACTTACTGGGCTAGAAATAGCAGCTGATGCGCTTTCGCTCGCAATCTGTAGCAGTTGGGGTTTTTTAAACTCTGCACCTTGCGAGTGAGCTTGTATGACTTCCTGATAATGTTTCTGCCAAAGCGGATAAGTAATATATTCATACCCTTCACGCATTTGACCGAATCCCACTCGTCTAGCCGTTTCGTGCGCAATAGGGCATTCTGTGCGCTGATTGGCTGCGTCTAAGTACGCTTGGCGCATATCAGGATAATTATCAGTAATCGCGCCTCGGGCTAATTCTAAGAAGTCGCCTGGTGCTGTTGGTGGCCATGTCATCGATAAAGTTTTTCGTTTGGCTGTCATAAATTCATCGGGGGTAATCACCAAGTCGTTCAATGCGATATACCAAACGGTCACCGTCTCAATATCCCAATCCTCATCTTTCATCTTTGTTCTAAATAATCGCTTCCAGCCTTTGAACAAACTTGCTATATCGCTTTTAGTTAACTGTGTATTCATGCGATCCCCCTTGTTCTGCTGCGAGCTGTGCGTCAAGCATGTCGTCAAAACTTCTTGATCCTGACTGCCTTGGTTGTGTGTCTGCATAATTTGCTACCTGCGTATTGGTTGGCTGTGGTTGACGCTCGATAATTTCATCTAACCAACACTGACCGTTCAAATAAGTAAGTGGGTTTTTTCGATACTGCTTGTCGCTGTTAGCTGCTACATAATCAAAGACATTCGCCATGATCTCTTTGTGCTGCTTTGTAGTTAACTTCTTCCACTTAGCTTTGCACTTGGCTGTATCAACTTTTTTACCGTAAGCATTCCAGAAATCATCAAACTCAATCACACCATTAGCATCTGTGTTTATATCTGGCTTAACATCTGTGTTTATATCTGGTATAGGTGTTTCACTTTTAAAGAATGCATTTTGCAATAATGAAAAATCCATTTTGTAATAATGAGAATTGCATTTTGCATAAGTGAAAATTGCATTTTGCAATAATGAAAAATGGCTATTATCAAGGGCTGCAACACAAAAATCAGGCATTGAGTACCATTTAGTACGGTCATAACCAGCTTTGTTGTAGTTACCTGACAGTATTAATCCATCATTTTCCATCTGCTTTAACAACCTATTTACCTTGCTCGCTGTGTAGTAAGGGAATAGCACCGTAAACGCTTGAGCTGAGTTGTAAGTCCAGTAGTAACCGTCATGCAAATTCTTATTGCTTGCCTGATTTTTCTCTAGCCAGAATCGCAAGTTGTAGAGAATTACTGCTTTCTCTACGCCATGTTTTTCAGCGTCGTGAACGTAAAAACTGTGTGACTTCATTTTTTACCCCCAAGATACGCTTTCGATTGCTAACCTCTCTGTCATAGCGGTCGTTGATACAATCATCTTCTGTAAGCCCAAAGTGGTAACGCAATACGCCCGCAATACGCCCGCTATGCGAACGCATGCTTACTAGCAATGCGATTTCATCAACATCACTCGGCAGCAGGTTTTCATTCAGATAGCAATAATCCATCATTCGACGATGTGCTTGGGTAGATGCCAAGTCGTAAGCAGATGTGCTATTATCATTCTCGTGGTTTTTAACCACTGTTTTGAATGATGTTCGCTTGTCTGCTAGTCCTTGCCGTGGAGTTAGCACGAAAGTATTTATCAGTTCCAAGAAGCCTGAGCTTAACGCTCGGGCTTTTTTGTGGACGTTCTTTCTACGCAGTGTGGTAGTCATCTCTCCCTCCCTGCTCGCTTATTTCCTTACGGCTTTGCTTGGTGGGCTTACGTGCAGACTGGTACTTCTGGTAATGATTCTTGCGCTTAGCGTGACTACGGTTACGTTTAGGCTGTGGGAAGGTCTTCACAGTGAACCCTCCTTGCTAGCCAGTAGCTCATTCAGCTCAGCTTCTGAGTAATACTGAAAGTCTTGAGCTAGGTATTGCCCAAGGTCAGCAAGTTTTTGCGCCTTAAGCGAGTTGCCGCTTTCAAGGTCTGCTTTGATAGTGCTGAATAAGGCATCGAACCATGAAAGACGTTGCATCTCAGTCTCTTTAGCGAAGGCGGCGTCGTCGAAGGCTGCTTGATTAATTGCTTCCATGTTATTCACCTACCTTTTCAAATTTTGATTGTGTCATTGCTTCGTTGATAGCATCCAATTGATGACCAAGTAGCGCGGTCCATCGTTCGGTTGCGTCATTTGTTAGGCGGGCCATAGACAATGCTTGTCTCGAGCTGACTTCATCTTGTTCGATAAGGTGCAGGATGTTGCCGATGTCTTTTAGTACGTTAATCGCGCCGCTAATGTCGCAGGCAATATCAGACAGCATGTCTGTAGGCAGTACGATCACTTCGTTATCATCTTTTTGGGTTATGTCGATTACTGTGCGCTGATTAGGCTTATTGGTAGGCGCTTGGCGGTTTTGAGTTGTCATATTATTCTCCTGCCTTGCTGAATTTGGTCTGAGTTAGTATCTCTTTGGCTCTTTCAACTTGCGAGTGGAGTATCTCTGACCATGTATCAACGGCTGTCTGTGTTAAGCGGGCAAGTGACTTAGTGTCTGACTGGTCAAGCTTACTGTTATATATAAGCCCAAGTAATGACGACATATCGTCCAAAACATCAATCGCACCCCTTATCTCGCCAGTGTTATTTAATATCTTGGATGAACTAAGGAGCACGACTTCATCGTCGTCAACACTGGTGGTGTCGATTAACTTGCGCTGGCTTGATTGATTGGCAGAGGAGGTGCCGTATAGGGTATTAATTGCTTGCTGATTGGCTGGGGTGTTGTGGTAGAGGCTTGGCTGAAAATCACTTGTTTCGTGGTCATCGGCGCGGACAAAACAACCGTTAACATCGTAGTAGAAATAACCGCCTTCAAATGTCAGCGTCAATAGGTCGCACTTGCCGTAAGGGTCGGCTGTCAGCGCAAAAGGAAAACTACTTAATGACGGGCACAGAACAACGTCGCCAATGTCAAAGGTCGTTTGACTGGCTGTCGGCTCAAATATTTGGGTGGTGGTTTTAGAGGTCGTACGAACTGAATTATCCATGATGGATAGCTCCTAACGTTTTTTGAGTTAATGCCACGCTATACGGTAAAAGTATAGGGTGACGGGTCTTACTCTCGGTAACGTTAGTAACCGCCCTGCATATTCGCCTTACGGCTATTTTATTTTGCAGCGTCAACCCGTCATAGTCGGTTAGCAAGTGACTTGCTATAGATATGAGGGAATGCCCCCTTGATGCGCTTAAATGCGCTCTTAGGGTAGTGCTTGATGGTATAAGTACAGCTTGAGAGGCTGCGCTATTATCAGGCACAAAAAAAGCCAATAAATAACGGCTGGCTTGTCCGCTAACGTTTTTTGAGAGGACTCCATAGTAACGCTTGTTATCATGACTTGTAAAGCCTTGTTTTTCACTATCGCTAAAATCAAATAAATGGGTAATAACCGGTGTTACATCAGAAAATGAAATGCTCAAACTTGCATACTCTTTAACAGAGCGCTTCACCTGAGCGACTGAACTCGAAACATTAGCAATTAAACTCAAATTATTACTATTAATACTCGAATTTGAGTATTTACAGCCGTAATTTGAGCCGTGATAAGATCTTAGGTTGTTTTTGATGTTATTAGTCATTAGTAAGCAACTCCCCTATGCTTGCGCTTATATCGATCAGTCCCATTGATGCCTCACTGACGCCTCCATGCATGTAGGTTCTAGTAAGCCGTGCTAGTATGACTATCGTTTCCAGTCCATTGGCTTTGCCATCGATAGACCGCTTTAGGCGCTTAAGGTAGCTTCGAGTCAGCCATGTACCGCTAATACAAGGGCTATTGGGATTGGGTCTGACACTGGTTGTTGCTAGCGTTAAGCTCATGGCGATATCCGCAACATCCATTGAGCAATCATTAATCTTGTCCGCTTCTTCGCTGTTTTTGATATTTACAAGCCTCGCCAGTACTTTCAGCGTTTTGGAGTTCGTGGTTAGGGCTCTCAATAGGTTATCAATATAATCGTATGTTACCCATACGCCGTCGTTTGCATTTACGGCCGCTAAAGCTTCATGACTGGCGCGATGACCCTTCGTCGCTTCGTTTATGCTGGCTAGAATGCCGTCATCTTGGTTTGTGGTACCGCAACCCGTTCCGCGAGCATTGGTAGGCGGGTTAACCTGACCGCTCACGTACCGGGCACGCTCCTGCTCCTCAACCCAATAGAGACTGAATCGTTTACCGTTCTTCACCATAATCTCGCTCTTAATATCGATGCCAGATCGTCTTATGTCATGCACACGCTGAGCAAGGCATGTGATTTGATAGAGCTCGTAAGCCTCCCATGTTGATATGGTTGCGCCGGTCATAAGATGCGCTCTAATGGTGTCTGTCTGTGTCGCTGTTACTGCCTGCCGTGGAGTAGTCATTGTTTTATGCCCCTTCTAAGTCTGCTGATTGACCTTCCAACCATGCGATAACTTCACTATTACGCCATGCAGTCATCGTAGGAGATAGTTTCACTGACGCTGGAAAACGGCCATCTTTAGACCATTCAAAGAGCGTGGTTTTACTAAATGGAACGAATGGTAAGAGCTGGCTTGCGCGGCTCATGCCTTGAGGGGGTAAATGCTTAAGACGGTTGTCTTTTGCCTCTTGTTCAACGCTATCTACATCATTAGAAATGAAAGGGATAACGGGATTGTCTGTAGTAGTCATGCTTATAACTCCGTATTGATGGGTTACGTGTCGCAACGTGGTGTCACGACTTACATGGTTATGCTAATACTGGCGATATGGTGGCAGGCAATAGTGGCAGCTTAAGGCAATACCATTGGCGTAGGGTGGCACCTTACTTAAATAGCATCCCAACTGGTATGACAATCCATCCCAAATGGGACGCTATTTTCGTATGGGGTGAATTTTTGACAATAAAAAAAGAGGCAAGCTTTAAGCTCGCCTCTCTGTTTGTTCTATGCTGGCATGTTGGATGTTATTAGTAACCTGCGATTGCCTTACTGTCCTGCAATTGTTGTAACAGCGCCATTAAAGCAGCTTCTTGATTTTCTGGCATACTCATCGTTGCCGAAGCACCGTCAAGTTTGAAATTAACATCAATGGTTTTTGTTGTACCACCTTTGTTCGTATCAAAGTTTGGCTGCTTGCTAAGATTGGCGATAGCATCAATTGCCGATTGCGGTAACACGGGTTGTCGTTGCGCGTATTGAGCATTCGCACTGGCCATCATCCTATCGAATTTAGCCTGAACATCACTCTCAGTCATGCCAATATTGCGGTTGTTCTCAGCTATTTTGTAAGCATAGCCTATCGCTTCGGTAAGCTGATTACTGAATGACTTGCCTGTTTTATCATCCCAACCAAAGCCAAGTTGTGCGGCATTGTCTTTCGTTAAGATGGTGTTTTTGGTTGGGTTGCTATCAACATTACTGGTTTGGTTGTTGTTGGACTGATTGTTGTTTTGATTATCCTTACTCGAGCTGTCATCATTTTTGGTCAACTTGCTTTCGTACTTGGCGCGCCTTGCCTCATCGCGTTTAGCATTAGATGCAATCTCAGCCAAGTACATTGATGCCGTTTTGAACTTGCCTAAATCGGCGTTCGTTAAGAACTGACCATCTTTATAACCTTGTAGCTCACCGAAGTTCAGTGCGCCATCTTGCTTGCCAGCTTTCACGTACAACTTGCGGGCTTCCTCTGCTGCACGTTCTGCTGATAAGCCGGATGCTTTTAAAAAGTTCTCAACACCAAGTTTTGACCCAAACTGATTACCCTCGGCTGGCGCTTCCTCCTTGCCATAAATCCGCATGTTCTTAAGGGTTTCATCACCCTTCTTAACTTCCATTGCCTCCTTTGCGGCTTGGATTTTTTGCTGTAGCTTTTCATAAGCGGTGAAGGCCCTGCTTGCTGCCTTCACCATCTCGTTCCCTGCTACTCCTGCACTGCTGGCTAGATTGTTGTGTGAGGTAGTTACTCTGTCCACTGAGGTTTTAACCCGGTCGTTTGCGCTTACTGCCTGATTTGCTTTTTCAAAAGTAACTCGCCCTTGTTCGTCGACCGCTACCGTTATGCCTCTCTCTGCCGCCATACGTGCGGTAACTGCATCAACCACGCCATTGTTTGACGCAATATTAGACTTTGCTGTCTTCTCAAATGCTTCTTCTAGCTGCTGCGCGGTGGCTTTGCCCTCGGCTTTGACGATATTATAAGAATCTGTGTAAGCTTTGGCGTCTTTGGCCAATTCCTCACGAGTTTTTAATCCTAAGAAGCCGTAAGCTTCAGTAACGCCATTAATGCCGTCTTTGAGTAGGTCTGCCTTGTCCCTTACGTTGTCTAGACCGGCGGCAAGCTCTTGTCCTGTAATCTTGCCTTCTTTGTAAAGCTCGTTCCATCTATCGATTAGCACTTCAAGCTCAACCGTATTACTAGCCTTGTCAGCCATCTGATTAAGAGAGTCTACTAATGCGCCGCCTGCGTCATAACCGGCTTTCTTTAAGTCATCAAAACCATCGACAAGCTCATTCAATCCCTCACTGGACTTCAAAAATTCCTTAGATAGACCGATACCTACTGCGCCTGCCAGCTCATCGATTTGGTCTTTAGTGCGTTTACTTGCCAGCGTCGACCTGTCGGCTTGCGTCACTATCACTCCGCCAGTCTCGGTTGCTTGTACCGCCAAGCCTTGCAACGCTGCTGCCTTCTCAAGCTCTAGGGTTATGATGCCGTCATTATCCTTGATACTCTTAGCGGCATAGCGTGCAAAATTACTCTCAATCTCTTTGTAGCGCTCATTCGCCAAGTTAATACCATACGCCATATCAGCGCCTGAGATTTTACCTTGGCTGCCAAGCGCACTTAGAGAAGATATGATGTCATCAACTGCGCCTATCGTCTGCGCCTTTGGTACGGCGTCTGTCAGTGATTCGTGCATAGATGTACCGGACTTCTCAGCCTCAAGAGCAACCTCAGCAAAACTTTGCCCAACTCCAAGGTATGCCGCTTGCACGCCTTTTGATGACTCAATGATAACTTCGCCTGTGTCGCTGATTGTCGCTTGCAAGTCTTTAGCAGCTAATGCCAAGCGGTCATCATCACTTACGATCATGTTATTGGCGGCAATCTTAGCAAGTGCTACCTTGATGTACTGCTCCTCCATTGCTTCCGCTGAAATATTGCCCTTAGCCACCATCTCATCGTAATTATCAGATGCTACCTTAAGTGTATCGTTAAGCCTATCTTGAGCAGTCTTGTTCATCTCAGCCCATGCTTTGCCTGCTGACGACTGATACTCTGCCATTTTTTGCTCTGAACGTTTATGCAATTCTTCTTGCTTACGCATAAGCTCTTCGCCCATAGTGGACGTTTCACCGTTCATCTTAGCGATGCCGATTAAGACGCTACCAATAATTCCGCTAATCGTTCCAAACACACTATCAGCAATAATTGAAAAGCCTTTTACGCCATCAATCATAACGCCCATAGCAACGTTAGCATTTTGGATGTTTCTAGTGATTATCCCCACTTTTTCACCGGATTGTGACGTTACGTCCATGATGTTTATCAGGTCACTAAAGCCCGTGTATAAATCCTTAATAGTCGTAAATAACACACCTACCGTTTCAACTGTCTGTTCAAACTTAAGGTTCAAGGCTGCCATGGTCGCAGGGTCAATATTCTTGATAGCCTCACTAATATAATCAATTCCTTGAGCCATTTTGCCTGACTGATTTACTACTTCATTAATATCACCGATGAATAAGAACAATGTGTTTTTCATCGTTTGAACAGCACTACCAACGGTAGCAGGTAGCGTTTCAAACTCTTTGCCTATCGCCTCGCCTTGGGAGCGTACGGCATTGATGACCGTTTCTGACGTTAACTTACCATCAGCAGCCATTGCGCGTAGTTCGCCGCGGGTAACACCTAAACCATCAGCCATAGCCTGTGCAAGTCGTGGCGATTGCTCCATGATAGAGTTAAACTCGTCACCACGGACAACGCCTGATTGCAGACCTTGAATCAACTGCGTTATTGCCGCATCGGCACTGGCAGCACTACCACCGGATAATTGGATTGCTTGGTTAATGGTTTTTGTAATATCTAATACGTCTTTTTGTGCCAATCCTAATGCTTCAGATGCTTGTGTGATACGCGCAAATAATTCGCCTGTATTCTCAACGCTTGAAAATGTTTCAGCAGCGATTTTTTTAACGCCATTAAAGCCAGTAATGAAGTTTGCACCTTCACCTGTGGCAAGCTTAATCTTAGCCTCTAGCAAGATGAAGGCATCGGCTGTTTGTATAATCTCGCTTATGCCGATACCAAGACCAGCAGCAGCCAACAGACCCTGCAAGCCACCAAATGCGGCTCTTAGCTTACCAACGCCACCACTAAGTTTATTTGTGCTTGTTTCTGTGTTCTGTATTGTGGCGTCAGCCCCTCTTAGCTCGTTTTCAAGGCGTCGTATTTCCGCTTGAGCTGCCCGTGTAGCCCTTTCAATCTCTGCCGCTGGTCTTCCGCTATTGTTCGTAAAATCAATCAATGCGCGGTTGATTTGGTCTATCTCAGCACGTATGGTTTCAGGCACTCTAATGTTTGCCATACGGTACAGCGCGTTACGGGCATTATCGGTGCTTGTGCTGGCACGATTCATCGCACCGGCTAACTCATTGGATAGTGATGTACTGGCTGATCGTGCTTCGTTGAGCTCTTGCTCCAATCGATTGACGTTGGCGGCAGCCTCTGCGATTTGTTCGGGTGAGGCATTGGTGCGGCCTAAGCGCTCCGCTTCTAATCGTGCGGCGTTTAAGGTGGTCCCTAGTGCGTTAACCTTGGCGTTTGCCTGCTCTATTTGCACTGGCGTGCCATTGGTTTGACCTAAGCGGGTGGCTTCGGTGCGTGCGCCTAATAATCCTTGTTCAAGGGCATTGACGCGGTTAGCAGCTTCGGCTAATTGGGCGGGCGTGGCATTTGTTTGTGCAAGGCGTGAGGCTTCAAGGCGAGCTTCTGTTAGCTCAGCCTCTAAGTTGCTGACCTGTTGTGTGGCTTGCAATATTTGGGCGGGTGAGCCGTTGGTGCTGCCAAGTCGCTCAGCTTCAAGGCGCGCATCTCTTAGCTCTGTTTCAAGGCGGGCGGCTTGGGCCGTCGCTTCCGACAATTGCGCTGGCGTGCCGTCTGTACGACCTAATCGCTCAGCTTCCAGTCTTGCCTGCTCAAAACCATTTTCAAGAGTGGCAACGTGCTGCGCGGCACTATGCATGGCAATATCAAGCTGCTCACGGGTTATGTTTGCGCCTGCTCCCATCTGTCGCAACTGGTCGGCTGCTGCGCGTAGCTCTGCGGTCAATCTATCTGAGCTGACATTACCAAGACCTGTAAGCAATGTTTCTGCTCGTTCGGTATCGGTGCCCATTTGCTCAAGGTTGCGCTGGACGGATTGCGCGTATTGCGTAAACTTGTCACGCGCCTGGTTAATTCCTTGGTTAAAATTCTCATTTAATAATCGTAGCTGTACGCTAAAATCTAGATCGCCTGCCATTGTTATAGCTCCATGATGCACCGTAACGGCTTGTCACGGCTTACATAGTTATGCTAATACTGGCGATATGGTGGCAGGCAATAGTGGCAGCTTAAGGCAATACCATTGGCGTAGGGTGGCACCTTGCTTAATCAGGCATTTTATCGTTATAAAGGATATCAACATCTCTTAAAGTAGCAAGGAGGTCAGTCGAGGTCTTTTTACTCTTTAAAGGAGTTAATATTGATCTAATTCTACTTTTTAACTTACCGTCCTTTAAATTTAACTCTCCAGTTATTCGATTAAACTTACCAGTATTAAACTGTGTAACATCTTCTGTATTACTAGCTTTATAATACCTTTTCCAAACTTCGGTCGCTAAATGTAATTCAGGTGGATATTGGCTTACATTCATTGTTTCCCAATTGTATAGCTGCCAACCACCTACCTGATTTAAGGTTTCGGCATCACTGAACCCGTCTATTACAGCTTCAAGTTCTTCTATTCTAGATTTATACTTCTTACTTTCATCCTCCCTATGCTGCGCTAGCTCTTCGTTATCACCTTGTTTATACTGCTCTAGACTTTCACGTATGTCTTTATTCTGCTTTGTAAGCTCTTCACATTCTAATCTAAGCTCTTCATATTCTGAGGCTAGCTGTTCAACTTCTTTTTCATTTTTCTCATTAATCTCATAAAGATGAAGAACAATGTTATTAAACTGGCTGTTCATTTTTTCTAAAGGGTCTTCTTCTTCGCAGGCGTTTTCAAGCCAATCTTCATTAAAGCCCTTATAGATAATGTTATTACTTGCTAGCCATACTTTCACTTCTTCAATTGCAATGTGTCCTTTTTTATTAAAAACCGTCAGTAAACGACCATCTATTGCTGTGTCCGTCATTTCCTTATATAGCTGATAACTATCATCATTATGATAATCTTGACCCACTGGATTATGGTTTGAAAGCAAACAAGCGATTTGGTGGGCTGTCAGTAACGGATAGCCCATCAGTAACTTTTGATACTTTCCTAACTCTATAGAAGCAGGCTCACTTTCAATGACCAAGCTGTTTTCCGTGCTTTCTGCAGCTGTAAGCTGTGCTTGAAGCTCTGCAACTTGTTGTTGAAGGCTTGATACTAACTCAGAGTCTTGTTGCTCGAAGCTATGCGGGAGACTGTCATACGGTGGGCGCTGAGGGTGAATTGAAACCTGTTCAGCTATAAGCTCGTCTAAATCATGCCCTGTTCTAGCTAAGTAAATATCAAGGTCGCCTCGGCTAATACTCGTCTTTTCAAGGTCAACATGAGTTTCGGTATCGCCCTTATAGGGAGTTACCGATCGAGTATGCAGGTCCACTCCATCAATCTTATTATTGAGCGCCGCTACTGAATAAGCTTGGAGTAAGTTTGCAAACTTGTGGTAAAAGCTTTCGTCATAATCATTTTGATTGTGAATGTAGCTATTGTTTGCAGTGGTGGTTATGTCAGCCAAGTCGATACGGAGAATCAAGGCAACAACTTGGGGCAAGGTGTACTCCGCAACATAGCTGGCAAGACTGTTATTTCCTTGTGAGATTGTGCTCTCGACCTCCTCGCTCACTGTATCAGGCTCCAAAAATTCTAAAAAGCCATCTAATGGCGCAAAACCTAAAAGCTCCGATACCTTAAAGTACATAAGGGACCCTGCGCTAAGCAAGTTTATTAAATTTTGCTCTGCCTCGGCGGTTAGTGCATCAAGGCTATCACTGTCCGTAATAACCCAGTCAAGATTATCTTGTGGTATTGCAGCCCTAATACTCTCTAAGAAAAAGTAAATATTCTTTCGGGAATCTTCATTAGGCGACATCTCACATCTCGAACCTAGTGAAAATACATTCAGCGTGTCAAAACCCGTGCTGATTAGATATTCAATAACATCATAAAGCGGCTCGTTATTAGTACTAGATAAACCATACAGAAGGTCAGGAAAGACAATGTGACTCTTTGTTAGCTTCGAAACTCGGTCCTTTAAACTCATACTTATACCCTCACACACACCCTTAAAACTAGAAGAAGGTGCAAGGCAGTGCCAGTCTGAGGGTGTGTAAAACGACTGGCGTTCGGGTAATTACTCCTAGCCTTGCAAAGTGTTTAGCTGAGCATCAGCCCAGCTTTTGGCATATGCTCTTTAAGTTTTTAATAAACTCTTGAGTATCTAAAAAGTAGTTTGGATAAGCTTTTTTAATGTCCTTGAGGTTACCTGCCGCTATTAGCACCACTTCTATATTTGGCTTGTCTTGTGTTGCGATCTCACGCATTTTATAGAAATCTTCGGCAAGCTCTAACTGTGATTTGGTAAAAGCGACAAGGCTAACCGCTGGGTGGTCGCCGCTAGTATTTAACTCCATGACGTGATATTCATCAGTTTTATCACTCACATTATCAATATGTTTAGCAGTGATGATCAAGCCTGTTAGCTTGGCATATATCTGTAGTTCTTTCTCTAATGCAATCAGCTCAGCAACCCATGTGCTAGGCTCGTCTTTGCTAAACACATCAATTACGGGTTTTTTCTCATGGTGGGCAAACAATACACTAGCCAATTTAAAGAAGCGTTTAAACTCCTCTGCGCCTTCGCCTGTTTTGAATGATGACTTCTCCACCAGTCCTAGCGTTTCAACCGCTGTTGCCCATGAATGTTGTAGCTTAGTTCTAATCTGCAGCTCAATGAATAAGCCATTCAGTTCAGGTGCTATGGTGCTTTTATATTTAAAGACTTGATGCAAACTTCTATAACCGTCATCTTTTGGCCTTTCAATGTAGTCATCTGCGGGTAGTAGCGGCTCATGGTCGAAGCGTGCCTTGGTTTTAATAATATCATTATGCAATCGATAAACATCATTAACGGTAGGCAACACAATGCGTATGCCACCGATGTCCTGCATACGTGACAAACTCATAGTTGGAAAGCGGTTAAGCTTACGGATGATTGAAGGCGTGCGCTTTAGGCGCTGCGCGATGATGGGCGACTTAAAGCCTAGTTGCTTAACCTTACCGCGCAACATTGCTTGAAAGGTGTTGATAGTGTAGCTATGCAAGGCACGCCACTGCGACAACACTGCCATAGCATCGTTAAATTCATCGGTAGTGGCATCTTCTTTAATTAAAACTTTGCCAGCTTTTTTAACCTTTTCGCGGCTTGGTACAACGTGTGTCATTGCTCTGCCCTCGTTAGTTATTATTTTTATATCATAGTCGGTGCAGCATGATACTAACCATGCTTTTGTGTTTGTTGTTTGAAACTGGCATGAATGACGTTATCTAACTTGCCAGCGTAGGCATCATCGATGAAGTTTGCCCATTGGTGCATCATGTCAATTCTGTATGGTAGATGCTGAGCACCGTTATAGGCCGCGCTAATTTTGTTTTCTCTGTCGTGTGCCAGCTGCAGCTCTATAGCTTCGTGCATAAATTCTTTTTCATGCAAGGTCGTGCTGGCAAGACCGCGGAAACCATGGCCGGTCATTCGCCCTTTATATCCCATTCGCCATAAGGCAGTAATGAAAGCATTTTGACTGTACGGCTTACGTGTTGAGGTATTAAAGAAAACATATTGATCCGAAAAACCCAGCTCTTTAATCTGTTCTAATATAGCCATTGCTTGTGGCGCCAATGGCACAATGTGCAAACGCCTGGCCTTCATCTTCTCAGCTGGTATGCGCCATAGACCGTGTTTGTAGTCAATCTCTGACCACTCCATAAAGCGTAGTTCACTGGTACGTACAAACGTATAGCACATAAACCATAAGCCCAACTTGACCAGTAAATCACCCTCATAGGCGTTAATGTCTTGAAGTAGCTTAGGCAGCTGTTGAGAGGTTACACGGCTGTGGTGCACAGTTTTACGCGGTTTAATAGCTTCGGCAAGGTCGGTAGCGGGATTATGAATTGCAAGTCCATTACGTATCGCATGCTTGAATATTTGACCTACTTCTCTAATAGTGCGCTTGGCCATTTCACCAGCGCCGCGTGCTTCTACTGCCTTACCAATAGCTAAGACATCAGGCGCGGTTATT
>NZ_JBXWIV010000009.1:0-101404 GCF_058197955.1 Janibacter sp. CoH_79_TC_3 | reverse complement strand
ATAGTGCGCTTGGCCATTTCACCAGCGCCGCGTGCTTCTACTGCCTTACCAATAGCTAAGACATCAGGCGCGGTTATATCATCTATATTTTTATGGCCAATAGAAGGTTTAACATCACGCATGTATGCAGAGTAATTGCGAGAGAAAGTACTTTCTGCTAGATAAGTTTTACGTTCGGCATACCAGTCTTGGGCGACTGTATCAAATATCTTCTTACCATCTTGGTTGGCTTGCTGCTCTTTTTTATGGTCTTTAGGGTTCACACCATCCGCTATTAAGCGTTTAATCTCAATATTGCGCTGGCGTGCATTTTGAAGGCTCATTACTGGATAGGTGCCAATAGTAAGAGTTTGCTGCTTACCTTGCCAGCGGTAGGCACTGATCCATGATTTAACACCAGTATAACGAACCCATAACTGTAGTCCGTTACCATCACTGTGCTTGTCTGGTCGCTTTGTATCAATAGACGTGCTACTGGGCTGTAGCTTATTGATAGCGGTATGGGTTAAAGGCATGGTCCTATCCTTTGTTGGTATTGTCCATGTTGGTACTGCTCAATACCAACAATAATACCAACATTCTATACGGAACGCCATAGGACGGGATAGAACTTAAAACCTAAAAAACGCCCAAAATAAAGGGCAGACAGTCTATGACGGTCTACCCTATATCGTTGTTTGGTGGAGATGGCGGGAGTTGAACCCGCGTCCGCCAGCATTACGCTCATGAATCTACATGTTTAGTTTCTGTCTTTAATTTTAGTCTGCACCGATCCGACAGTCAGGATGGATTAGCCGATTCTCTACTTTTGAACCCAAGCGATTGAGACAATCCCTTGTGGCGATCCTACATGCGGACGCTTCAACTTAGTTGACCAACTGTAGGTGATCAGCAACTAAGTAAACAGGATTTAAACCATGTAAACAGGGTTTAAGCTGCTAGAGCGTAATTTTCGTCGTTTGCGACTATAACAATATATGTTTGATTAACGAGAGGACATATACTCTCGACATGCATCATTGAGTTTCATCACCAGCGTCGAAGCCAGAACATCCCCAATAAGGTCGATGATTATATAGCATATATACGTCCGCTTGCAACCTATTAGACGCCCGTATTACATTACGTTACAGCTGAATCATTTAATCCAATACTTTATTTAACCATTTACCGATATTTTGAATCTGCGGCATACATACTTGATGTGCCATCGGATAGGTATTATATGCAACATTATAGCCTTTCGCTGATAATAACTGCTGAGCCTGCTCACCTAAGATAACTGGGACGACAGGATCATGCGTACCGTGCTCAATCAAAATCGGCATGTCTTGATTAACAGCACTATAGTTAATACTGTCGTTAGTTGCAAAATAGGTAGAAAGCGCCATCAATCCCGCCAAGTGCTGTGGATAGCCGAGTGCCACATGATACGCCACTGCCCCGCCCTGCGAAAATCCTGCAATCACAATATGTTCTGGTGACACGCCGCGCTTAATCTCACGAGTAATCAAATCCTGTATTTGCTGCGCAGACTCTTCAATCTGATTCACATCAACTTTACGCTCAAGACTCATCTCCAAGATGTCATACCATGCTGGCATTACCATGCCACCATTGATTGTCACTGGAATATTTGGCGCATGCGGAAAAATAAAACGCACTGCTATATCGTCCGCTAAACCAAGCTGTGGTACCACTGGCTCAAAATCATGACCACTAGCACCCAATCCATGTAGCCAAATCACGGCTCTATCTATCTTTTTTTGTGATGGATTATGTTCGACAATAACGGCATCTAAATAGTTACTCATATTTTTAAGTTCCTTTAACTGACAAATAAAACCAGATTTTTTTGTTTGATTAAGCAAGACGTACAATATTTAAATTAGACTTTATAACCTGAATGATTAACTTGTTGAGCATGCATAAAAAAAACCCTCTAGCGTATCTAATAGACCAGCAGTAGATGCGATAAAGGGTAGATAAAATTACGATGAATCTCTAAGTAATCGATTCCATTGGCTGTTTAACATCAGCATTTTGACCACGATGACGCAGATAATGATCCAGTAATACAATCGCTAGCATCGCTTCAGCAATAGGTGTCGCGCGTACACCTACGCAAGGGTCATGGCGACCTTTGGTCAACATCTCAATCGCTTCCCCATCTGTATTGATACTCTTGCCAGCGGTAGTAATACTAGAGGTTGGCTTAAGTGCAATACTGACGCGGATATCTTGTCCTGATGAGATACCGCCCAAAATACCACCTGCATGATTGGCCGTGAAACCGTCTGGCGTCATCTCATCACGCGAGCTATGACCAAACTGTCCAGCTACAGCCATACCATCACCTACTTCAACGCCTTTTACGGCATTAATACTCATCATGGCATGAGCAATATCTGCATCTAAACGGTCAAATACCGGCTCACCAAGCCCGACTGGCACACCGCTTGCAATAATCTCAAGACGGGCACCACAACTCGTACCTTCACGGCGCAAACTGTCTATCAAGGTCTCAAAGCGGCTGACTGCTTCTTTATCGGCACAGAAAAACGGATTGCTGTTCACAAAATCCCAATCAATTTTACTTGGCTCTACGACATTACTATATTCATTACCGATTTGGGTTACGTGACCACGGATTTGCACACCTAAGCGCTCTTGTAAGTATTTTTTGGCAATAGCACCAGCAGCGACACGCATGGCAGTCTCACGCGCCGATGAACGCCCACCACCACGATAGTCACGGAAGCCATACTTCATACTATAGGTGTAATCGGCATGACCGGGGCGAAAAGTATCTTTGATTTCGCCATAGTCTTTAGATTTTTGATTGGTATTACGAATCAGCAGACCGATAGAGGTGCCTGTCGTTTTACCCTCAAAGACGCCAGAGATAATCTCAACTTCATCAGACTCGCGGCGTTGGGTCGAGTATTTAGAAGTACCTGGCTTGCGGCGATCCAAATCTATTTGCAAGTCAGCTTCAGATAAGGCTAAACCTGGTGGCACGCCATCGACGATTGCCATAAGACCTGCACCATGCGATTCGCCGCAGGTGGTGACGGTAAAGAGCTGTCCAATACTATTGCCTGCCATATTTATCCTTAAATAACTGAAGTCGATCTTTGATTATTTTGACTATTGTGTCAATCTTGATTTATTGATTGCTATCTAATAACTGTACGTAATTGGCAAATAATGGACGATAGCTCATCAGCTCATCATAAGTAATCGCAAAAATACCATGACCACCATGGGCAAACTTTAACCAATCAAACTGAATCTCAGGATAAGCTTGCTTTAACGCCCATTCGCTATCGCCTACTTCACAAACTAGCAAGCCTTCAGGGCTCAGATAATCTGCTGCTTCAAACAAAATACGATGTACCAAGTCCAGTCCATCTTGGCCGGCAGCTAACGCATGCTCAGGCTCATACAAAAACTCAGGTGGCAAATCTGCCATGATAGCGGCATCGACATACGGAGGATTGGTAACAATCAGTTCATATTGATGTTCGGCAGGAATCTTAGCAAATAAGTCAGATTCAATCACATTGACTTGATGACCTAGGTCATGATGATCGACGTTGACCATCGCAACTTCTAGCGCGCTTTTATCAATGTCTACGGCATCAACCAAGGCATCAACAAAACGGGTCGCCAGCGCGATAGCAATACAACCAGAACCGGTGCATAAATCTAAAATACGCTCAGGCTGTGACAACTGCTTAATCTCTAAACCATGATCGTAAAACGCAGGCGTTTGATTATTGACATTAGTGCCAACTGGTTTTGCCAACTCACTAATCTCAAAGTATGGATGGAACTGCTGACGAATTAACTCAGCAATAGGCGAGCGCGGAATTAAAACCCGTTCATCAACATAAAAAGGCAAGTCACAGAAATACGATAGATTAATGAGATAACTTAACGGCTTACGCTCAGCAATACGTTCTTCTAGCAAGTTTAAGACAAGCTGCTTCTCTGATGTGGTCAGGCGACAATCCAAAATCTGCTCATTGGCAGCCCAATCTAAAGACAAAGAATGCAACACAATCGCAGAGGCTTCAGCGAACTCATCTGTCGTTCCTTGGGCTACCACCACATCATAGTTGCGTAATTGCGTGACTGCAAAACGAATAAAATCACGGATACTGACCAACTGCTCACGTGCTTCTTCAAGCTCCGCACGCAAGGTGGCAAATTCGTCGTGCTCAACGAGCAGCCCTGTTTTTAAATCGTATTCCATCTCGCCATCAATTCCTTGTGAGTCTTCATCACTAAAATATTGATTCTGAAACTCTTCTGCGCTCATGGTTTGGTCTTCTGACATATCACACCTTGCTGATTACATGCTCACTAACTACATGCGTATGGGTTAAATCACTGTCAATTAGCAGCTGATTTATTAAATAAAAACTTGTCAGCCATTATAGACGCAAACATCATCCTGCGCCAATGACTGTGTTTGTTACTACTATATTTTTTATGGCAAAAAAATTTGCCTACCTTTGATTCTGTTAGATTTAGGTATTTGGTAAAGTGAGATTGGGTAATACGATAACATTTAAATATAAAGTAGAAAGTTGGCCATGTTAGTAAAAATTAACAGCAACTCTATACCCAGCATGACTAAACTATTTCCCAACTGTAGTGAATACGTCAACCGTTGACGTTTAGCAAGCCCTAAACGAAAAAAGATGTGTCAAAAGTTTGCGAAGCATTCAAATTATGCGCATAATAGCCCCATTAGTTATAACCATAAGTATCCCAATATGATGAAAATGAAGCCCCTTATCACTGCTATATCAATTGCTATCGTTAGTGCCAGTGTTAGCGTTGTTGCCGCACCTACCGACACGACGCGTACCTTGCCAGTACGTAAAGCTGACTCAATGCCTACTATTAGTCAGCCTAGCATTGTCAAAAAAGTCAGCCTTGATGTGCAAGAAAATCGCAGCAGCTCACTTGATGGTGGTACTGCTACCTCGACCCCGACTGCCAATAAAGCCCAAGCCAAGCCAGCTGATCGTATGACCCAGCTGATTGACGCAAAGCAAGAAGCAGAAGAAGATTCAGCAGCCGTCAGCGCTGACAATATGAGCGTAGAAGAACTCGCTCGTAAAGATGTGCAGTCGGATAGCACTGATGACATCAGTGATGGTCAAGTCGTCGCTGCTCCTAGCGCAGCAAGTACTGATAGCGCAAACGACACTTCTATTAAAAGTATCGAAGATGTGGATGGTAAAAAGCATACCACGCTGAACTTATCGGATTACGCCAAGCAAGTAAACGGTGCCACTTGGTCGCCGAATATGAAAGTCAACTCGGCAATGACCATCAAAATGCAGGCGCTATTGGATTGGAACCATGCCTCTCCCGGTGCTATCGATGGCGGCTGGGGTATGAACAGTAAAAAAGCACTGATTAACTTTCAAACCATGAAAGGCTTGCCAGCGACTGGTAAAATGGATCAGAAAACGTGGGATGCTTTAAATAAAAACATTCCAGCCAATAAGCCTGTGCTAGTAACTTATACCATCACTGAAGATGATGTAAATACTAACTTTGCTACCACGCCTGCAGGTTCAGAAGCCAAGTCAAAAATGAAAGGCTTATACTATCAAGACATCAAAGAGATGTTTGGTGAGCGCTTCCATATGGATGTGCGTTATTTAGATAAATTGAATAAAAACAAGCAGTATAAAGCGGGCGAAACCATCACCGTTTTGAATACCCGTGCCCCACTTAAGCAGCGTATCAACCGCGTGGTCGCCAATAAAGCCGACAAAACCTTATATGCTTATAACGATGATAAATTGGTCGCCACTTATCCAACCACCATTGGTAGTGATGCCACGCCATCACCGCAAGGGTCATTTAAAATCATTAATAAGGTAAAAATGCCTTGGTATAAAGCCACCGTCGGTAATGGCGCAGATAAAAAAATCCATATGCTACCACCAGGCCCAAACAGCCCTGTCGGTGTGGTATGGATGGGCTTATCTAAACCATCGTATGGTATTCATGGCTCACCAAAGCCTGAAGGTATTAGCCGTCAAGCTTCAGCAGGCTGTGTACGTCTGACCAACTGGGACGTGTTAGAGGTTTATGCCAATATTGAGAATGGCGCAACCGTTGAGCTAAAATAGTTAGTAGTTCATGCTAGCGAATAAAAAAGACCTTGATGCGTAATCAAGGTCTTTTTTTGCTTAAAATAATACAAACTCTTAATATAAATTATAAGCCAATAAAAAAAACAGCCTTTTTATCAAGGGCTGTTTTTTATTTTATACACAATGAAAGGCTAAGCACTTTAATAATAGGCACTTTAAGAATAAGCATTATTTATTGTTATTATTGATAACTTATCTTTAGGATTGCGTTTTATAGCCTTCTTCGTTACCAGTAATACTTCCAACTTTTTTGGTGAAGAATAAGGCGGCAGGAATGGAGACTAGGAAACCTGCGGCGACCGCCATTTGAATGTGCGGAATTTGGTTGAATCCTGTGACCAAAGCGGCAATCATGAATACACCGATGGTCACGGTTGCGGCTATTGAATAGATGACAGAAAATAGTGGCCAGTTCATGATGTATTCCTCGTTTTTCGTGTGGGTATAACTACTTTATACACTAAATCCACACAAAAAGTAAGTGTTTTCTTATAGACCCGCAGCCCATTTATAGCAAGTGATTCATATTCAAAGCCATATTATAATTATTGGTTTGTATCCTGTGTTTTTAGTGCTAAGAATACCATCACAATAACTATTTTTATCCGTTCAACACCTCGCTATTTAATCGCAAAAGAATCATATTTTATAATGCATTTATCATTACAATAGTTAGTTCTTCATACTCTTTAGTTTCTTGTATTCGCCAACGTCTAGCTGTCTGTCTTCACTAACTAACAAAGCCTTCTTATATGACCTCACCTACGACTAAAACCTCTAATGATTCAAGCTCTGTCAATAAATCGCCAAATGATGGCAGTTATGATAATAGAGATAGGGAATCGGCAAAAGAGTCAGCAGCTGCGCAAGTACCTGAAGCAAAGATAAAGATGGAAACCGTAGCGCCTGATGTGGTGATTGCTTCATTAGAAACAACTGAAGCAGATTCTCAACCTATGGATGAGTCCTTAAACGAAAATGCAGAATCTGAACTTCTTAGCACCGAGGAAGATTTCTTTCAGGACCAGTCTGCTGCCGAAGTGAGCGTAGAAGCCAATAGAACCGACTCTAATCAACAATCATTAAACGAGATAAAAGACTCTACTAATGCAGTTAAAGAAAGCCCGGAAACCTTAAACGAAAAAAACGAAGATAAAGCGGGTGACACTAAAGAAGTAAGCGATCAAAAAGATAACAAAGAAGTCGATGAAGAAAAAGACAACGAAGAAGGCGAAGAGATCAAAGAAAAAAAGGAAGCCAAACTTGAATCTTATAAGCAGTTTGTCGCCGAGCAGTTTAGTAATAAAAAAGTAGACTATCCGGAAGTGCGCGTTAGGATCGAGGCCAATGCGCTGCCGAGTAAAATGTATTTCATCATGAACATACTCTCAGCTATTATTGCAAGCTATGGACTGGTAACCAACTCAGCCGCGGTGGTCATTGGCGCTATGCTGGTCGCTATGATGTTAGGGCCTATCACTGGAATCGCACTTGCGATCATCGATCACCGCATGCCGCTGCTACGCAAATCACTGGTTACCGTGCTTCTTGGCATCTCTTTGGTAGTATTGGTTGGTTTTATCGTTGGCTGGCTACACAAAGACCAGCCGCTAACCGTCGAGATATTATCGCGCACACAGCCAACTTCGATGGATTTAATGATCGCCCTTGCTGGTGGTACCGCCGGTGCTTATGCGATGGTTTCGCCGCATCTGTCGGTTGCTGTAGTTGGGGTCGCAGTGGCTACTGCATTGGTGCCACCGCTTGCCGCTAGTGGGATTTTATTTGCCAATGGCGAGATGCAGATGGGACTTGGTGCTTTACTATTGGCGTTGACCAATATTATCGCCATTCAATTTACCAACGCGCTAGTGTTATGGCTATTAGGTTTTCGCCGTTTGGTCGATGACGATTATAAATCCAAAACCTATTTGACCTTTTTACGCCGTAATGCGGTGACTTTATTATTATTGGGCGGTTTGGGAACGTACTTGTCTATCAATCTACAAACCAGTGCTAAACAACAAGGCTTTGAAAATAATGTCAAAGAGACGATTAATAGCTACTTTAGCGATAAGGGCAACGTGCTGACCAATACGCAGTTTGATAAAAGTGATACCAACCAAGTCGTGCGCGCGGTGATTCGCGGCGAGACGACGCCGAGCTCCTATGACGTCCGTAAAATCGAAGCGATTATCGAGCAAGATATGGCGGATAACTTCCCCGGCTATTTACCCATTAAGCTACAGCTACGCTATATGCCCGTCCAGGTGATTGAGTCGCATCCACTCATTCAAGATAAGCTCGATAAAACCGATGTGACTATTTTAACCAATTAAATTATCTAACTAACCCTATTCGTTTAATGCACTCACTATAACGCAACAATCTTTCTATAAACTCTAAAATATTTATTTAAAACATATCGTTTAAAAATAGCAGGCACTCAATGTAAGCGCCTGCTTCATAAAAGAAGTTAAGCCGTATTTACCGTGTGTTTGCTTATGAATCTTCAACACCCTTGGCACGTTTGTGCTAAAATCGCTTGCAAAATTATTTTACTTATTCTACTTAATACATCCGTCAGTAAGGAGCCGCTGTGAGCCAGCCATTTCGCTCAGCCGATATTCGTCAAGCTTTTATCGATTTTTTCATAAGCAAGCAGCATACCCCCGTCGCCTCGTCGAGCTTGATTCCCTATAACGACCCGACATTGCTATTTACCAATGCCGGTATGAATCAGTTTAAAGAGACCTTTTTGGGCATGGAGCCGCGTGACTATACCCGTGCGGTGACTTCGCAAAAATGTGTACGTGCTGGCGGTAAACATAATGATTTGGACAATGTCGGCTACACAGCGCGCCATCATACGTTCTTTGAGATGCTTGGTAACTTCTCTTTTGGTGATTATTTTAAGCAAGCTGGTATTGAATATATCTGGGAGTTTCTAACCTCAGATGAGTGGCTAGCAATCGATAAAGACCGCCTATATGTGACCGTTTACGAAACTGATGATGAAGCCTTTGATATTTGGCATAAAGACATCGGTATCCCAAGCGAGCGCATTATCCGCATTGGTGATAATAAAGGCGCGCCTTACGCATCAGACAACTTTTGGACGATGGGCGATACCGGTCCTTGTGGTCCTTGTACCGAAGTGTTTTATGATCACGGCGCTGATATCGAAGGCGGTCTGCCGGGTACGCCAGAAGAAGACGGTGACCGTTATATCGAGATTTGGAACTGCGTCTTTATGCAGTTTAACCGTCAAAAAGATGGCACTATGTTACCGCTACCAGCACCAAGTGTTGATACCGGCATGGGGCTTGAGCGTATCAGTGCCATTATGCAGGGCGTGCACGGCAACTATGAGATAGATTTATTCGTCCATCTAATGGATGCTGCTGCAGAGATTTTAGGTATTGAAAATCAGCAACAGTCGTCATTAAAAGTCATCGCCGACCATATTCGCGCGGTATCATTTTTGATTGCTGATGGCGTCACCCCAAGTAATGAAGGTCGCGGTTATGTACTACGCCGTGTCATTCGCCGAGCCGTTCGTCATGGCAATAAGCTTGGTGCGGATAGCGATTTCTTTTATCAAATGGTCGCGCCATTGGTTAAAGAGATGGGCGCTGCGTACCCTGAGCTTGTTGCTAAACAGAGCGTGATTGAAAATGCCATTCAAAAAGAAGAAGCACAGTTTGCTAAAACCTTAGCGCAAGGTTTACGTTTACTTGCCAGTGAACTTGAAGGTCTAAAAGACGGCGATACGCTCTCTGGAGAAGCCGCATTTAAACTGTATGATACGTACGGCTTCCCGCTTGATTTGACCGCTGACATCACCCGTGAGCGCGGTATTGTGATTGATGAAGCCGAGTTTGATGAGCACATGCAAGCGCAGCGTGAACGTGCGCGTGACGCGGGTAAATTCGATGTCGATTACAGCAGCGTTATTCAAGTAGAAAATCCAACCACCTTTATCGGTTATGAGCAGCTTGAAGAAGATGGCGTGATCATTCATGCCCTTTATCAAGATGGCAATCCAGTCGAGAGTTTGGCTGAAGGTATGGAAGGCGTTATTGTCCTTGACCGTACGCCATTTTATGCGGAAGGCGGTGGTCAAGTAGGTGAATTGGGTGAAATTCGCAGCGCAACGGGCGTTTTTGAAGTGCAAGATACCAAAAAATCAGGGCAAGCCATCATTCATTATGGCGTGGTCACCATGGGCGAAATTAACGCCCAGCAAAAGGCTGATGCACAAGTATTATCAAGCATGCGTGCAGCTAGTGCCAAAAACCACTCGGCCACGCATCTATTACATGCCGCATTAAGACAAGTATTAGGCGCGGAAGTCACACAAAAAGGCTCATTAGTTTCAAGCGAAGTGTTACGTTTTGATTTCTCCTATGATAAACCAGTCAGCGGCGCTGAAATTATGCGTATCGAACGTATGGTCAATGAGCAAATTCAAGCCAATACTCCTGCTCGTATCCAGAATATGTCTATCGACGAAGCGATGAAACAAGGCGCGATGGCATTGTTCGGTGAAAAATACGGTAATGACGTTCGTGTCCTAACCATGGGTACCGATATCATTGTCGATGGTCAACGTAAGCCGTTCTCTATTGAGCTATGCGGCGGTCTACACGTACAGCGTACTGGCGATATCGGGGTGTTAAGAATTACCAGTGAATCAGGTATTGCTGCGGGTATCCGTCGTATTGAAGCGGTCACCGGTATGAATGCCATTAAAAACATGCAGCAAAGTGAGCAACAGCTTAGCGAGCTTGCTAGCCAGCTAAAAGTCAAACGTCCAGAGGTTGCGCAGCGTGTGCGTACCATGGCGGATAAGCAGCGTGAGTTAGAGAAGCAGCTCGAGCGTTTAGAGCAAAAAATCGCCAGCGCCCAAGCCGCAAAATTGCTTGATGACGTGCAGACCATCGCAGGTACGCCAGTACTTATCAGTACCTTAAGCGGCGTTGATGGTAAATCAGTCCGTACGCTGATGGATGATGTTAAATCAAAACTGCCGTACAGTGTCATTGTGTTGATTGGTGATAAAGATGGGCAATTAGCATTAGCAGCAAGCGTCGATACATCTGTGACCGATCGCGTCAAAGCCGGTGATATTATTCGTCATTTGGCAGGTGAGCTTGGTGGTAAAGGCGGCGGTAAACCCGACTATGCCCAAGGTGGTGCGCCAAAATCCAATAACAGCGCGTCGGTTATCGCCGCCCTCCCTGCTTGGATTGCAGAAAAGCTTGCTTAGACCTGAAGCTTAGGATAATACGTGATTGGTTATAGCAGTTATAACCAATCGCCATATATCTAATGCCTACTGGTACTTAAAGTTATGTCGCTAATATGGTATAAAGTAACACGCTTAAACAAAGGTGAGCATATCAAGTCACTAGCTATCAATAGTAAAACCGCAGAGAGTAAAGAAAAGGGCGCAGTTTTTATAATCCGGCTTTATCGTTATTAAAATTAATCTTACACTGAATTAACAAACAGTTCCCTGACGGATTGATGTCGATAAGTAACAGATGGCCATTGGTGAATAATAGGTAGATTTTTATGGCGTTAATAGTACAAAAATATGGCGGCACCTCGATGGGCAGTATCGACCGCATCAAAAATGTCGCCAAACGAGTCAAGCGCTGGCATGACAACGGTCATCAAGTGATTGTGGTGGTGTCTGCCATGAGCGGCGAAACCAACCGTTTGATCGATTTAGCCCGCCAAATCAGCAGCCAGCCTGACCCACGCGAATACGACCAAATGGTCTCAACGGGCGAACAGGTTTCTATCTCTTTGCTTGCCATGGCGATTAAAGAGCTGGGTATTGGCGCACGTTCATTCACTGGTCGCCAAGTCGCCATTAAAACTGATAGCGCCTACAATAAAGCGCGTATCGAAAGCATCGATGACAAAAACATCCGTGAGCAACTAGATGCGGGCAACGTTGTTATTGTGGCAGGTTTCCAAGGTATCGATGAAGAAGGCAATGCAACGACGCTAGGTCGCGGCGGTTCTGATACTACTGGTGTAGCGATTGCTGCAGCACTGGGCGCTGATGAATGCCAAATCTATACCGATGTCGATGGCGTTTATACCACTGATCCTCGCGTTACCTCAAAAGCCAAAAAACTTGAAAAAATCACTTTTGAAGAAATGCTTGAGATGGCAAGTCTTGGTTCTAAGATTTTACAGATTCGCTCAGTAGAGTTCGCTGGCAAATATGGCGTGCCACTACGCGTATTATCTAGCTTTGATGAAAACAACGATGGTAGCTTCGACCAAGACTTTCAAGACAATGTCGGCACCCTAATTACGATAGACGAAGGAGACAACATGGAACAGGCAATCATCTCAGGTATCGCTTTTAATCGCGACGAAGCAAAAATAGTCGTGCGCGGCGTACCTGATCACCCTGGTATCGCCTCCGCCATCTTAAGCCCTATCGGTCGCGCCAATATCGAAATTGATATGATCGTTCAAAACCTATCAACCAATGGCACCACTGACTTCACCTTTACCGTCAACCGTTCTGACATGGATAAAACCATGAAAGTGCTAGAAAGCGAAGTCAAAGATGAGATTGGTGCCAAAGAGGTATTGGCCAACAACGAAGTGGTTAAAGTGTCATTGGTTGGTGTTGGTATGCGCTCGCACGCTGGCGTTGCTAGTCTTATGTTCCAGACTTTGGCCGAAAACAACATCAATATCCAAATGATATCGACCAGTGAAATCAAAGTATCTGTCCTTATCCAAGAGCAGTATTTAGAAAAAGCAGTCAAATCACTACATACTGCTTTTGGGCTTGACCGTGAAGACGGTGATAGCAAAATTGCTGGGTTATAATATTTAATAGCTGGCGCATATAAGTTATAAATGTTAGCAAATTAATAAAAATCCACATTGCTTGCACATTTATTAAGCAAATAGCGATTGGTTAATTTTAACAAATTATTCATTAAATAGAGTCTTTTTAGGCTCTATTTTCTTTTATTACTATTGCTCAGGTAAGTATATACCTAATAGTTTTGTGAAAACCCGTGACAGTATCTGTTATGCCCCCTATAATGGGGCTTTCATTTGGGCTAAATGAATCTACCTATCATTACCGCTATTAGCACCGCCTTAAGCATTGTTTTTATGATAAATACCTTGCTTATCTAGTGCTGCGGTGATGTCCTGTAATTGAGACGCAATCTGATGAGTAATAATCTCTTGATGCGACATAAGGAGTGTGACGCATGTTAATTTTGACACGCCGCGTGGGCGAAACGCTAATGATTGGCGACGAGGTCAGTGTGACTGTGCTAGGTGTCAAAGGCAATCAAGTACGAATCGGCGTTAATGCGCCAAAAGATATTGCCGTACACCGTGAAGAGATTTATCAGCGTATTCAGCATGAACGCACGGTACAATCGCAAATGCAACATCTTGAACAAGGCAGCTTTGCGCCTTCATTCGATGATGAAGACTATTTTAATCGCTAAGTCGTTGCTTACTATCTAACTATCAATAATCATTGAGCATAAATTAAGCACCCTATTTTTGCTTTCTAATCTGCTCTGAGGTCATGTATTTATGAGTATCCGCCAATCAGATGTATCGGCTCTACTTAATGGTTTGAATAAAAAAGCCATTGGATTCAATGATGTCATCAGCTTTATTGATGATTTTTATCGCTATGCGCCAGCGCCTTTTGTTAATGGCATGGTCCATAATGCTTCGGGCGAAAACGAAGGCAGCGCCAAGATTTTTGGCTTTGCCAAGCACCATGGTCTAAATCAATTAGACACGCTAAAGCTGTTTGGCGAGCATTATGCTAAGGTTCAAGCGACCCCTAAGGGTACGGACCATGCCAATATCCGTAACTTTTTACATTGGGGCTGGCAAGGGTTTTTGATGGAAAAAAATCCATTAACGCCACGTCCAAGTGTCGATACCACAGCGCTTTAATAAAATCATTTTAAGTCATTAAAAAAAGCCACGCTATGATAATAGCGTGGCTTTTTTCTGTGCGTGAGTTTTTATCAAAAATTTTGCTGTTAGTCTATTTATTGTGAAATTTAACCGGTTGTACCGCCCCTTTAGGATTGGGCATATTGGGGTAATGATGCTCATGTTCAACATCACATTCAGCGCCCACAATAGAGCCATCCTCTCTTACAGGTTTATGAATATAACCGGTACGCTCGGCTGGTGGTAGATGCTCGTGCTCCCAAACCATCACTGCTTGCATGCAAGTTTCGCGCTGCTCAGGCGTGAGCTTACGACCATCTGACCATTTACCCAGCTCAATCGCTAGACGGAATTGATCGACCACTTCTGGGGTCACACTTGCTAATATCGTTTGTTTGTCCATCGTGCCTACTCTCCACTACTATTTTTATAACACAGCGCTATTTTGAGAAATGTAGCACTAGATTCATTCTTCTATAATATCATCATCGACATCCATACTGAACTCTTCGGCATGGACGTTCCAGTGCAACTTGGTGCGGCAAGCCTCATAAAAATCAAACCCTGGCGGATGCAACAAGGTAAGCTTATCGGGATGCTTGCGAATATAAAGGCGCTGCTCTTGCCCTAGCGCTATGCTAGGCTTGCCGTCGGCACTTACCTGCGGCTGAGTGCGGTTATCTTTATGGATGCGAATACAAATCTCACTTGTACCACTGACTACAATCGGGCGACTAGACAAGGTATGTGGATGCATGGGCACCAAACAAATCGCATCCATACTCGGATGAATAATAGGACCACCACCAGAGAGTGCATAGGCGGTCGAACCCGTTGGCGTCGCCACAATGAGCCCATCACTATGCTGGCGATAAACATCATGACCGTCAATTTTCATCTGAAAATCAATCATGTGTACCGATTTACCGGCATGCAGCACCACATCGTTGAGCGCCATATCTTCGTGGATAATCTTGCGGCCTTCACGAATCTCCATGGTGAGCAAAAACCTGTGATCTAACTGATAATTACCCATCAATACTTGGCGTAACTTAAAGGCGGCTTCATCAGGCTTCACATCGGCTAAAAAACCCAGACGACCACGGTTGACGCCTAAAACAGGCACGCGATAGCGCGCCAGTGCTTCAGCGGCATGCAAAATTGAGCCATCACCACCAACGACAATGACCAAGTCACAAATCTCGCCAATCAAGCTACGCTTGACGATTTTAACTACCTCAATCTCAGTAAGATTTAATGTCGGTAAATTGGCCGTTTGCACATCCATAATCAATGTTAGATTCATATCATTGATGGTTTGGGCAATCTGCACTAAAGTTTGGGTGACACTACGTTTTCCCGCACGGCCCATCAGACCAATACGCCTGAAAGCAGGATTTTTGATAGCGTGGAACAGCTCTGATTCATGTAAATGCGGCAATCGTGCGGACTGCGCTGAGTTTTCCATAAAACGACTCGGCTTAACGGTAAATTACAGGGCAATGATAACGAGAAATCAGCGCTTAGACTAGCATGTTTATCAATTTTCGTTGTTAACTGTCGTAATAGTCCCCATATATCTTCTATCATACGCCACTTTTAGGCGAATTTGTTTAGCTACCATTGACACAAATTACGCAAACTGTTTCTACATATACTGGTTCATAAGTGGCGCAATAGTCGCTACAAGCCTTGTATGCCGTCACGTAAACACAGTTGACAATAATGGCTGTTTTGCTAAAGTAGCTGACATCTAATTTATCTATATTTTATTAAGGACAACTTTATGGCCAATCCTATTGTCAGTCGCGCAGAGCTTGCCGTTGGCGGCACGCCGATGACGGTGAAGGGTGTGATTCAAAAAACCAGTTTATTGCTTGGCTTATCAGCGATTACTGGTATTGGATTTTTCTTTTATGCGTTGATGGCAGGTTTATCACAAAGTTTTATTACCATGGCGGCTTTTGGTAGTATGTTTGCCGCCTTTGGTCTTGCTATTTTCATCACTTTTAAACCACAAAAAGCCAAAACCTTTGCCGTACCTTATGCTTTATTAGAAGGTATCTTTTTAGGCGGTATCTCGCTGTTCTTTATGCGCATGTACCCAAGCGTGCCAGTCACTGCGATGTGTGCGACCTTTGTCACGGCAGCTGTGATGCTAGGACTATACCGTTCAGGTTTGGTTAAAGTCACTGAAAAATTCCGCTCAATCGTCACCTCAGCATTGATTGCCATCATGCTTGTTTATGTGGCGCAGTGGGTACTGTCTTTAGCGTTCGGTTCGAGCTTACCTTTCTTATTTGAAGGTGGCGCTATCGCTATCGGCTTTAGCTTATTTGTGATTGTTATCGCCTCTTTTACTCTGTTATTAGACTTTGACAATATCGATCGCGGCGTGGCGATGGGCGTTTCAGAAGACTACGAATGGTTATTTAGTATTGGTATCCTTGCCACGCTAGTATGGATGTATATCGAATTTATGCGTCTGCTCAGCTACCTACAAGACTAATCTAAATACTATTTAGCAGTCATTTAAATAAAAAAACCGTCTTTTATGAAGGCGGTTTTTTTGTGGGTAATTTTCAAGGTTTATTTAAATAATTTTAAACTGGTTTAAGCTAAGCACGCTTTAGACGCAACGCATTTAATACCACAAACAAGGAGCTTAATGACATGCCGATGGCAGCAAGCCAAGGTGGCACATAGCCCAAAGCCGCCGGTATCAAGACACTACTATTATAAATAAGCGCCCAGCGCAAGTTTTGCTTGATAATACGTTTGGTCTTATCAGCGATACGCTTCGCCGCAGTGATAGCTTCGATTTGACCATTTAGAATAATACTGTCACTCGATACTTGTGCCAAGTCTGCCGCGCCCGCAATTGAGGTTGATACATCGGCTGCTGCCAATACTGGCGCATCATTAATACCATCACCGACCATGAGTACAACCGCGCCTTTTGCTTGTAGCGCTTGAATATGATTGACTTTATCGGTGGGTGATAAACCGTTATAGGCGGCTTTCATGCCTAAATCCTCAGCCAGCACCAATGCTTGCGGGCTTGGGTCGCCTGTGAGCATGACAGGCTCAATACCGAGCTCTTTTAGGGATTTAAGCATTGATGGTGCACTATCACGTATCTTATCGTTAAAGTAAAAACACGCCAGTGCTTGCCATACATTCGATTGAATGTTCTGACAAGATAATACTACGGCCGAGCTGGCACGATGCGTAACCAAATCAATGGTTAAATCATTATCCGCCTTAGTATTGTTATTCGCTCCATTCGCTTTATCCAAGGCAAAATCTACATGACCAATGCGATATAACACGCCATCAATCATAGCTTCAACCCCGCCTGCTGGATAATGCTGCAGCGCTTGCGTAGCTGGCAAGTGTAATTGATAGGCAGCAGTGAGCAGTGCATGAGCAATTGGATGGCGACTACCGACTTCTAGCGCCGCTGCAATGGCTAATAGATGGTCTTTTTTATCACCAGCATCGTTTATATCTATTTTATCTGTCGTCGCATCATTGCTTGCCAATAGCTCGATATTTAATAAATTGGGCTTACCATAAGTGAGCGTACCGGTTTTATCAAATGCCACATGGGTAATCTCAGCCAGCGTCTGTAGAGTATGTCCACGCGTGGTTAAAAAGCCATAACTTGCTAATCGATTGGTCGCTACCGTCAGCGCAATCGGCGTCGCTAATGACAGCGCACAAGGACAAGTCGCCACCAATACCGCAACCGTCGCCCAAATCGCTTGGCTTGGGTCAACGATATACCAGCCAATAAATACCAAAGCTGACAATACTAAAATCCGTGCCACAAACCAACGTGCTAACTTATCCGCTTGCTGAGCGAGTTTTGGTTTCTCACTCATAGCACGGTTCATCAGCCTGTCAATCAGACCTATCTGGCTGTCTTCTGGCAATGCAGTCACGAGCATTTCAAACGGCTGACTGTCGTTTTGTGCGCCGCCAACGATATAATCGCCTTGGGTTTTGATGATTAAATCGCCCTCGCCTGTCAGCAAGCTTTGCGAGACAGTAGCGGTGGAGCTGAGTAAGATACCATCGCTGATAATCTCAGAACCGGCCTCCACCATGATGATATCACCCACTTGCAAACTATGAGCGGTCACCATTTGCTTGTCTTTTGGCTTGTTGTTTAACGTATATTCCGTTTTTGAGAGACTCGAAGGTGTATTATTGGATTGCTGCCAATCTTGAGCGATACTTAAGGTCAACTGTCGGATATTGGCATCCATGCTTTGCATAAAGTTAGGCATCGATTTTAATACAGTATTTGTGCCATTTTCCGCTAAATTATTACTTAGATTGGTCGCTTGTTCAGCGCCATTATCAGCAAGGGCATTTTTTTCTAGTAGCTGTAAGATACGCTCAGCTGCGTCTTTATCTTCAGCAATTTTTTGTACCAAGACAGGCTCGACCACCACCAAATCATTGGCCATGGTTGCTGCTTTTAAACGTGCATTATGCTCAATATAGCGCCCAGCCAATAAGAAGAAAATGAACATACTCACCGAATCATAGTACGTTTCACCTTGCCCCGTGATGGTAGCGTAAAGACTGGCAAAGAAAGTCACTACTAAGGCGATACTAACCGGCACATCCATATTGACTTGACGAGCACGAATCGCTGACCATGCTGAGGTAAAAAACGGCACGCCGGCATAAAAGAATACCGGTGTACTCACAAATAGTGACACCCAACGTAGAAAATCTCGCTGAAAAATCAGCATGTCGCTATATTCACCAAAGTAAATCGCGACAGCATACATCATTGCCTGCATCGAGCCGAGCGCAGCGATACCAAGGCGCAATAGCATCTGACTGTTATGACGTGCCAGCATGGCTTCATGGGTATCTTGCCGATAAGGCTTGGCTTCGTAGCCAATCTCATTGATAACGCCCAAAATACGACTAATCGGCAGCTTATCTTCGTCCCAGATTACCCGCATGCGCTGATTGGTTAAATTGACCTGACATTGACTGATGCCATCTAACTCATCTAAACGCGACTCAATCAGCCACGTACAAGCGGCACAGCGCAGGTTATTTACCGACAGCTCGGCTACCGACATGCCATCTTGGGCGTAGACAAACTGCGACTTTATTTCATCGTGATCATAAGCTTCGAGGCGAGTCAGCTGCGTGGGTAAGCTTGCCGTACGGTTAATCTCCGAGCGGTCAAGATAATATTGCTCAAGTCCTGCCTCGACGATACTTTGCGACGCCAACTGACAGCCCATACAGCACATCTCGCGTGACTGGCCTAAAATATCCGTATGAAACGGCGGCTGCGGCACAGGATCACCGCAATGAAAACAGTGACCGGCAAGCGGCAGCACCAAACCCTCAGTAATCGAGTGGTCTTGATAATGACGGTTGCTGCTTGATGGCATGGATGAGGGGATACTGGACATAATCGCGCTATTTCCTTTCGACAAGTTTACTTGCAGCCGACCGGCTTTCAGCAAACTTGCTATGATTAACTAAAGTCAATCCCTATGTAACAAACTTTTTACCATGAATTTTGCTTTACATATATGGCATCTATAAAATCTATTAAAAGTAGCAAACGCTTTATGGAACATCTGTTGCTATAGACCTAAATAGTAAGATAAACATTATACTACAAGCAGGTGCGCTAAGCAGCACAACCCTTCCTCGCACTCTCTCAATCCCTCTAAACC
This sequence comes from Janibacter sp. CoH_79_TC_3, assembly GCF_058197955.1. Classification (NCBI taxonomy): domain Bacteria; kingdom Bacillati; phylum Actinomycetota; class Actinomycetes; order Micrococcales; family Intrasporangiaceae; genus Janibacter; species Janibacter sp. CoH_79_TC_3. The sequence goes on along the minus strand of NZ_JBXWIV010000009.1, from coordinate 81,516 downwards.
ACGTGTAATAAATGTATAATGGGCACTCAATGAATGCGTGCGTTGACGATGATAGATTGAAAAATTTGTCAATTTGCGTCATTATGAGGCAGTTTTTTATCCCAAAATGGTGTGTCATCAGTGCAAAAATCTAATTCTAAGCGACCACAGTCGTCTAAGCCTGCTATTAATACGCTACCTTCACAGCAGCGCGGCATGGTGTTTAGTGGTATTTTATTAATTGTCATTATCGCCGCTATGGTGCTGTTGGCGCTGTATTTGGTCAAACTTGATCGCACCATCACCACCAAATTTGAGGGTAAACGCTGGGATATTCCTGCCAAAGTTTACTCACAGCCTTTAGAGCTATATCAAGGCGCTAGCGTCGATACAGACACGATGAAAAAGTGGCTTGAGCTGCTCAATTATCAAAGCAACAAGTCTTATGACCGTACGGGCACATACCATAAATCTGGCAATACCTACTTTATCCATACACGCGGCTTTACTTATAACGCCAATGATGTCGATAAAGAGCAAGTCATCAAAATGACCATTGCTGGCAATAAGATTGAGTCGGTACAAAGTACACAGCCAGCCAAAACCGGCATTATTCGTCTTGAGCCAGTTAATATCGGCGGCATTTACCCAGACAGCAACGAAGATCGTATGGTGGTGGCGCTAGATGAAGTACCGCAGCCATTGATTGACGCCCTAATTGCCACAGAAGACCGCGGGTTTTATGAGCATAAAGGCGTATCGATACGTGGTATCGCTCGTGCCGTATTGAATAACTTTACTGGCGGTCCTAGGCAAGGTGGTTCGACCATCACCCAGCAGCTGATTAAAAACTTTTATCTCAATTCTGACCGGACGATGAAGCGTAAAGCCAACGAAGCGCTGATGGCGGTACTACTTGAACTGCATTATAGTAAAGATGAGATTTTGCAAACCTATTTGAACGAGATTTACTTGGGTCAAAACGGTAACCGCTCTATTAATGGTTTTGGTTTAGCATCGCAATTTTACTTTGACAAACCGCTCAAAGAGCTGCGTTTAGACCAACAAGCACTGCTGGTCGGAATGGCAAAAGGACCGAGCGTTTATAACCCGCGTCGCCATCCAAACGATTCAAAAGCGCGTCGTGATACAGTGCTGAGCAATATGTTAGCGATAGGAAAAATCAGTCAAGCAGACTACGATAAAGCTATCGAGCAGCCACTTGGTGTGGTTGATAAACCTGTCGAAGGCAAAAGCCAGTTCCCTGATTTTCTAGATATTGTTAAACGCGAATTAAACAAAGTTTATTACTCTGATGACCTAAAAAACGAAGGTTTAATTATCATCAGCACCTTAGACCCTATCGCCCAGTTAGCAGCCGATAAAGCGGTTGAGAGAAAGCTTGGTGAGCTGCGCCGTCGAGGCAGCAAGACCAAGGATTTACAAGGTGCATTGGTCAGCGCCAACCCTGAAACAGGCGAGCTGGTGGCAGTGGTTGGTAGTGGTAGTGAATTCACAGGCTTTAACCGTGCTGTCGATGCCAAACGCCAAGTTGGTTCATTGTTAAAGCCAATTATTTATATGACTGCGCTTGAAAGCGGACGTTATAATTTGGCAAGCTCGGTCGATGATTCACCGATTACGGTCAATCTCAGTGACGGTACTCAGTGGAATCCCAAAAACTACGACAATCGTGACCACGGTTATGTGCCATTTACCACTGCTTTATCGCAATCTTATAATCACAGTGCGGTACGTTTAGGCATGGAATTTGGCGTTCCTACCTTTGTTAAGCAGTTGCAGCGTATGGGGATTAAAGAGAAAATCCCGCCTTATCCTTCGGCTTTATTAGGCTCGGTTAACCTTAGCCCGATGGATATGCTCGGGGTCTACCAAGTGTTTGCTACCGGCGGTTTCCGCACGCCTATCCACAGTATTCGTAGCGTGATTGATGATCGTGGGCGTATCTTACAGCGTACGGGTTTAAATACTCAGCGCAGTATCCCGCCTGAGACTAACTTTTTGATTAACTATGCCCTGCAAGACGTGGTTAAAAACGGCACGGCCAGACGCATACAATCGCTTGGCAGTAATTTAAATCTTGCGGGTAAAACGGGTACCACTAACGATTACCGTGATGCTTGGTTTGCCGGCTACAGTGGTAACTATGTCAGCGTGGTTTGGGTCGGCCGTGATGACAATAAGCCGATTGGTCTGAGCGGTGGTAGTGGCGCTTTACCAGTGTGGGTCGATTATATGAACCGTCTAAAACTGACACCGGTGGCGCTACCAGAGCCCGAAGGTATTGAATGGTTGTGGCTAGAGAACAACTCAGGCAAGCTGTCTAATGAGCGCTGTGCCGATGCGCGCTACCTGCCTGTGATGTCAGCACATTTACCCGAAGAAGCCAGCAGTTGCGCGATGGGTCTGTATCAGCAAGATCGTGACCGTGAACAGATGCAATGGCAAAATGAGCAAGGTTCTATCAATCAACAGCGTCGCCGTGAAGGCTTAGATATTCCTAATGGCGAAGCGGTTGATGCGGATAACGAAGACAACAACGCTGACCAAGAGGCTGAGTCAAGCAATCGTGCCGATACTTGGTATGATCGCGCCGTTGAATGGTTCTAGCGTTTTTAAAACTTAAAAAGGGGTTTTAACATGGCATTATTGATGCAGCAAACTGTCACCGCTAAACAGGCTATTACTGCCCCGTCTAGAGCACAGGCTAAGCGTATTAATACCATTCTTACCGTAAGTACGCTTATCGGCATGGTGAGCCTAAGTGCCTGCCAAACAGCGCCCACGGCAATTAAAACCTCTTCTGCACAAACGTTACCATCAATAACTCAGCCAACAACTGCGCAGCAAGCCACTTCAAAACAGCCAACGGCCAAGCAGTCAACGGCACAACAAGCAAAGACTCAAAAGATAACGGCGACTCAAGCACCTGTCCTTGAAAACAGTACTAATGAAAGCAATGACTATAAAGGTGATGTTTATACTATTGAGCCTTATACACCGCCTGAGCAGCCCACGGCGACAAATCCGTTAACCGAAGCAATGCCTGTCTATACGCCGTCTACGCAAAGTCCTATAGTCACTCAGCCTGATAGCCATGATGCCATAATCCTTACGCCTTCTCGCGAAGATTACATGATACCTGAACCATCGTTACCCTCACATAGTGAGCTATTGGAGCGGGCACGGCAGAACTCACAGCAGCGCACTCAGCAAAGTACAGCCAATAATAGCAACCTGCCAGCCTTTCGTAACCTTATGCAAGTGGGTACAGAGCAATTAAAAGCTAGCAATCTAAATGGTGCTGAAAGCAGCTTTACGCGTGCGCAGCGACTCGCACCCAAATCATCAGCAGTTTATTTTTACTTGGCACAAGTAGCACTTAAAAAGAACCAACCACGTAAAGCTGAAGCAATGGCCCGCCGTGGTCTGACCGTCGCTCAAGATAGCAATCGTCGCCGCGCGCTATGGCAAATCATCTTGCAATCAGGCCAAGCACAAGGCAACGCCCGCGTGATAAAAGAAGCCAAACAAGCTTTGCGTTAACAGCATAATTTTAGGGCATATCCTCATTTTAAAATGGAGATAAAAATGAGATTAATTGCAGTCAAACAATAAAAATAGCGCAGATAATATCGAGATATTAACCAGCTATTTGACGACGTTTGGCAAAATTTAGCCATTTTTAGTTCATTTAGATGCTTATCAATTGAGTTGAGGATACGCCCTCGTATTTATTATGACGACTAACTATATAAGCGCTAAAATAGCTTTATATAGTTAGTCGTTAATTTTTTTATTCATTTTAATAATTATTTTATATATCACCTTAATTATCCACTTTTATTTTGAACAAAGGTAACCCTTATGGCATGGCAACAACTGCATTTACAATGTGAAAAAGATAACGTCGATCTCGCTGAAGCACTGTTATTAGAAGCTGGCGCTCTCTCAATCGCTTTAGATGACGCAGGCGATCAGCCTTTATTTGAACCCTTACCTGGTGAATCGCCACTATGGGATGAAGTCATACTCACAGGCTTGTTCGATGCCAGCACTGATGCGGGCAATCGTCAGGCAATTGAGCAATTAAGTCATGAAATCGGCGCACAAGTACAAGCTAGCCGTACGTGGGTTAGCGCTGTCGATGATAAGGATTGGGAACGTGAATGGATGTCTAATTATAAGCCGATTGAGTGCGCCAACGACTTATGGATTGTGCCTAATTGGCTGACACCGCCAAACCCTGACGCTACCAATATTATTATGGATCCAGGGTTGGCTTTTGGTACCGGCTACCATGCCACTACCCGTTTATGCCTTGATTGGCTTACAGAGCAAGACCTAACCGATAAAGTCGTGATTGATTATGGCTGTGGCTCAGGTATTTTAGGCATTGCCGCGCTTTTATTGGGCGCCCTTCAAGTTTATGCGGTTGATATTGACCCACAAGCGGTGCTTGCGACCAATCAAAATGCAGCGCGTAATGACGTCGATGATCGCTTGCAAGCATTTTTGCCAGAAGACTTCAATAACTACTGGCAACAAAATGATATTAAACCCGTAGAAGTGATGGTTGCCAATATTCTAGCCAAGCCACTTATTGGCTTAGCGCCTTATTTTGCGACTCTAATGGCACCTAAAAGTCGTATCGTGTTAGCAGGTTTGATTGAATCGCAAACTGAGCAAGTAACTGAAGCCTATCAGCCCTATTTTGACCTTGATCCTAAGCACGCTTTTACCGCGCAAGAAGATCAGCATTGGCAGCGTTTATCTGGTACATTTACAGGCTAGCAACATTTAATTACATCTGTTACGATAGAGGAGCAGTTAAATAATGTTGTGTATTTGACGCTGCTCTATCGCTGCCTGTAAGTTATGATATTTAGTATATCTAAATGGACATTAGAATCATTGGCAAAGGTTGGCGAGTGGCTATGCGGTATTAATACTTATACCTTTTTGGATTCCGACCCTATGACTACGCCAATCAAAACCCAGTGCCCTCATTGTCATGCTCTTTTTAATATTAATAAAACGCAACTAGACCAGAAAACAGCTACTGTCTGCTGTGAGCATTGTCAGCAAAGTTTTTTGGTCAATAACAATCTCATTGTCACCGCTGCTACAGAACAAAAGACTGATGATATCGTGGTTGAAAATAAAACTGCTGCCATTAGTACTTCTAACATTTCTATTGATAAGCAAAATTCCACTGTTTCGCCAGAATCAAAAACCCTAACAAAACCAAATATCACATCAAAGCTAGCAGAAGCAGACATTCTCATCCATGATAATATGCTTGATGATGACTTAATAGATGATGACTTAATAGATGATGGCTTAATGGATGATGAGTTGATTCATGACGATATGGATATTGAGGATTTTGAAGAGCAAGATTTAGAATACGGCTCACTAGACAGTATGGATGCTTGGTTGACTCAAGCAACAGATAACAATCCTACTGCTATTAAAGATAAAAACATTCATTCAGCAAAAAATAATTCTAAGACATTAGATAAAAGCTCTCATCTATCTGTGAGCCCAGTGGAAAACGCTTCTTTAGTAAAAACTTCCTTAAACAAGGATTCATCAGCTACACACGTTGCTCTCAGCTCAGCTGCCGCCAACGATATTCATGCCAATATTGATGGCAATGCTGATGAATCATGGCTTGAAAAACTACTAAAAGAGCAAAATCAAAGCGAAGATACCACAAAAGATCAGACAGACTTATCAGAACTGCTTGCCAGTATGGGTGTGTCAATTAAAGACGAAGACCATACTAATGCGCTACGTGTTAAACAACGGCAGGCCCAAGACAAGTTTTCACCAACGCCTGCCAGGCGGTCTATTGCCTCATTGCTATGGACACTCGGTTGTTTGGTCTTAACGCTGCTACTTTTTGCTCAGTATGTCATTTTTAACTTAGATGACTTGGTTAAAAATCCTGCCCATGCCGAGCGTTTGCAAAAAGTATGTGCCATCGCCGCTTGTAGCCTGCCTAGCGCCAATTTAGCAGCTTTGAGCACAAGCGATATTAAGCACCAGACCAGTCGTATTAAAACTGCCAGCTCATTTAGCGACATCAGCATCACTTTAAACAATCAAAGCGCACAAGCACAACTACTTCCTCACGTAAAAGTGAGTGTCTATGGGGACAATGCGCTTATTGGAGCATTTATCGCAGCGCCAGAGGATTATTTATTGAGCACGCAAAGTCAATTAGGCGCGCAAAGTCGCAAACAGCTCTTGTTCACCGTACCGGTTGCTAATACTCAAATCAACAAAGTGAGCGTCGAGCCTGTTTATTAAAAATATCGTTTATTGAAAACACCGTTAATAGCCACATGATTTATGCAAAATTATCTTTTATAAAAGACAGCTCTTAGTAAGGGCTTCTTTTATCAGAAACACGATGCTATCCAATCACATTTAAGCCAATCACGCTAACTCGGTAATAATAGATAAAATAAGTAGCCTCAAGCCTACATTAATATCCAATCTCTTACTCTGATAGGCGCTGGCTTTGATATAATAGCGCTTAAACGCCTAATGGTTTTTCTTTACGCTCAAGGACATTATCTTATGGCAACACATGCACAGTATAATGCCACTCATCTTGATAAAAATACTGAGAATCCTACTGATTACTATAAAGAGGATTACCATCGCTCCATTCACGAGGTTGAGTCTACTTTAAACAACAGCATGCATGCTCATGAACCATTGCGGGTACACGTAGAGCGTGTGGTGCGGCAGTATTTTTCGATGTTAGATGATGAGCTGCCAACGGACTTGTATAATCTTATTTTAAAAGAGATAGAGCAACCGCTGTTGTCTGTGGTACTTGAAAAGAGCCGTGGCAATCAAACCAAGTGTGCGCAAATTTTAGGTCTCAATCGCGGTACACTACGCAAAAAGCTAAAAACCTATGGTTTGATGTAGGACGGCTTAGTACCTTATGCCACCTGCTTTTTCTTAATCTCATCAAATATAGCGCTCACCACCCTTATCACCATTTCTAACTGACATTCAATATGTATGGCATGTTTATAGTTTATGATCTTATCAAAGCCGATATGCTCTGCACTGCTTGCCATTATTACCTTGCCAGACGTTTACGTCAGGCTTTTTTTATGGAAATTTTTTTATGACTACAACTCCGCTTGCCCTACTATCAGTCTCCGATAAATCTAATATCGTTGAATTCGCTCAAGGTCTGCTGAAAGCAGGTTTTGGATTACTATCGACCGGTGGCACTTACCGCTTGCTGACCGAGCACAACGTCGCTGTCACCGAAGTATCAGACTATACCGGTTTTCCTGAAATGATGGACGGTCGTGTTAAAACCTTGCACCCTAAGATTCATGGCGGGATTTTAGGGCGCCGTGGTACCGATGACGCCGTGATGAATGAGCACGCTATTGAGCGTATTGATTTGGTCGTCGTCAACCTTTATCCGTTTGCACAAACCATTGCTCGTGCTGATGTGACTATGAACGATGCGATCGAAAATATCGATATTGGCGGTCCTACTATGGTGCGTTCAGCAGCAAAAAACCACGCCCATGTCGGTATTGTGACTGATCCTGCTGACTATATGCGCGTACTCGAAGCCTTAGGTGATGGGACTACCCTAACCCATGCCTTACGCTACGATTTAGCCGTCAAAGCCTTTGAGCATACGGCACAATACGACGGTATGATTGCAAATTTCTTGGGCAGCCGAGTGAATGAGACTCAAGAACCAGAGAATTTCTCCCGTACCTTTAACGTCCAACTTGAGAAAGTACAAGACCTACGCTACGGTGAAAACCCCCATCAAAACGCTGCTTTTTATGTCGAAAATCATGCCCTAAAAAGCAAGCAAGCGTCTATTGCAACCGCACAGCAACTGCAAGGTAAAGAGCTCTCTTATAACAATATCGCTGATACCGACGCAGCGCTTGAATGTGTTAAAGCCTTTAGTGCACCAGCTTGTGTGATAGTAAAACACGCCAATCCTTGCGGTGTCGCAGTAGATAACGATCAAGTAGCCGCTTATCGCACAGCCTTTAGTACCGATCCTGAGTCATCTTTTGGTGGTATTATCGCCTTTAACCGCCCACTAACCGTTGCTACTGCCAAAGCCATTATTGACAATCAATTTGTCGAAGTTATTATTGCGCCAAGTATTGAAGATGGCGTTCTTGAGGCAACTGCGAGCAAGAAAAACGTCCGCGTATTAATTTGCGGTGAATTGCCAACGCCTGAGCAACGCGAAAGCCAGCTTGATTATAAACGCGTCAACGGTGGCTTATTGGTGCAAGAGCAAGATTTGGGCTTAATTACCGCTAATGATCTAAAGATCGTTACGGACGTCCAGCCAACGGAAGCGCAAATTGCTGACTTGTTATTTAGCTGGAATGTCGCTAAGTATGTCAAATCAAATGCGATTGTTTATGCTAAAGGTCAACGCACTATCGGCGTGGGTGCAGGTCAAATGAGCCGCGTAAATTCAGCGCGTATCGCCGCTATTAAAGCTGAGCACGCCGGTCTTGCTACCGAAGGCGCGGTAATGGCATCAGATGCCTTCTTCCCGTTCCGTGATGGTATCGACAACGCAGCCGAAGTCGGCATTGCTGCTATCATTCAACCGGGTGGCTCTATGCGTGATGACGAAACAATTGCTGCCGCCAATGAGCATGGTATCGCCATGGTATTCACTGGTATGCGTCATTTCCGCCATTAATCAGCAGTTAAAATAATGCTGTTAAGACAAAAGCGTTAAGAATAAATAAAAATCGTACTGCATAAAAAAAGCCACTATCAATAGTGGCTTTTTTTAGTAAAGATTTAATAAAGTTAATTAAGACTAATATTTTAATAAATGTCTTATAGGTTGCTTAACGTCCTTGCGCATTGGCCATATTGGCTTCGTTAATCTCAACTTTATAGACCATGCGCAGATAATCTAGATAGTCTTGCAGCTGATCTTGACCCAAATTATCACGAATAATGGCAGCGGTTTGTGCTCTTTGTGCTGATGATAATGGCGATTGCTGCTCTGTTTTGATGCGATCACCTACCAATAGCGTTGCACCCATCTCAGTCTCGCTCGCTACTGCTACGACACCATTTGCTGCTGCTTGTTGACTAAAGGCTAAGCCTCGCTCTTTTTCAGTCAATTGCGTGGTCTGACGATTCACTTCACCTAAAGCTTGTAGCTTAACTGGCTGCTTGCCGATATCAGCAGGCGTCTTAATACCAGCTGCTAGCTTTTTCGCCTCTTTTAGGGCCAGTTCAGTGGCTTTTTGTTGACGTAATATCTGCGTAATTCTTGGCGTTGCCGCTGATAAAGATAGCGTCTTCGTTGGACGATAGTTACTTGGCTGTACCCATACCGTACTATTACCGACTTCAATACCTGCTGTCACTGCTTGATCTTGAATCGTGAATTCATCAAACGCTTGCTTAATCACCGCAGGCTGAGCCAAAACAGATTTATTATTTTCTTTACGATAGTCTTTGATACGTTTCAGTGCCACATTTTCTTGCTGAGCGATGTCTTCAATACTAAAACCATCTGCCGCTAGATCGTTAATCGCTGTGACTTTATCGGCATACATTTCCTGACGCTTATACTCTTTGGCTTTAGCCGTTAGCTCTGCACGCATGCTTTCTAGACTAGGTATTTTGCTACCATTATCCTCGGTTACGGTAAATATCTGGTAACCAAAGCTGGTCTTTACAGGCGCACTAACATCACCAGTACTTAAGCCTTCAAGCGCTTTTTCAACTGCTGGCGCATCATTACCAAATACTGTTGGATTAAAGCTACCGATAGCCCCGCCTGTTTCTCCTGATGGATCATCAGACTCGGTTTTGGCTAGCTTAGCAAATGATTCACCTTTAGCAAGACGGGCTTTAATCTTGTCAGCGCGCGCTTTGGCATCTTTACCCGTTAACAAAATTTGGCTGATTTTACGCTCATCAACCACGGCAAGACTTTGCTTATAGGCTTCATATTGCTGCTGAACATCTTCTTTGCTGACTTCATTAACTTCAATCGCTTGCGGGCTCAGTTGCAAGTAAGCCAAATCCACCATGGCCGCGCTTTTTAGCTTGTCTTTATTGGCATCATAATAGGCTTGTATATCACCCTTGCTCAACTTTACTTGTTCAGCATAGTCTTGCCAATTAAAACGATGCAGCCAAATATTGCGCGACTCTAGCTGCAGGTCAATCAATTGACTGACCGCTTGCATTGGATAAACTGCGGTACCTACTATACTGGCATTGAGCTGATCTAGGCTTAACTGATTGCGAAACTCTGCGAATAGCTGGTCTTTGGTCATATTGCGCTGACGTAAAAAGTTTGAAAACTGCTCGTTAGAAAAGTTACCTTCCGCATCTTTAAAGATTTCTTCTTGGCGCAACAAGCGATTGATGGTGTCATCAGAAACCGTCATACCAAGCTTGCCAGCCTGCTGCTCTAGTAAGGTGCGATCAATCAAGCCTTTTAAGACTTGCTCATGTAGCACATCTTCATTTAATAAACTGGCATCATCAACTTGGTCTAAAAGCTCGCTACGGCGACTATTTACCGCCGTCTGATACTCGGACATCCCCACGCTTGCCTCACCCACTTGAGCGATTTGGTTGGGATCGACCCCGCCTCCAAAGTAGCTTTCGACACCCAATAGAGCGAGCGGCGATAGGCATAGAATCAATAAAATGCGACCCGGCCAACTTTTTAAGAAATCGCGCAATTTATCCATAGTTATCTCTGCTTTATTAACCTATATTGATGAAAGACCATTGTAATACTATTAATAATATCAACGCTGTATAAGCAGGCAATGGTAAGAAAAAGAACGTATGCATTTTATCGTTGTAAAACAAGGCTGATTGATGAAGCTTATGACAAGGTTTTTTAAAACCCCTTGTTTAAACAACACAGCTATCGCGCGCCCTATGATACGTGATTTTTAAGATATACTCAAAATATTCACGCTACTATTCATACTAATTGATACAAACGATAGCACTAAAAAAAGCACCTAATCTCTAGGTGCTTTTTTGCTACATCACTCATGACTTAGACTGTGCTTTGATTGTACTTTAAACCATGAGTTGCGATTATCAATTTATTACCAACAAACGCTGTTTGTATTCGTATATCACGTCGTCAACGAGCATCTGTGTAGCATAAAATAGATTAAAGGGCTTAAATAAAGCGGTTTGCTTTAAACGACTTAGTTTAAACGCTCTTTTAAGTTTTTACCGGCTTTGAAGCTTGGTACTTTGCTTGCTGGAATGCTAAGCTCTTCACCAGTCTTAGGGTTACGGCCAGTACGAGCCTTACGGTCTTTTACGCTAAAAGTACCAAAACCAACTAATGAGATGCTATCGCCAGCTTCTAGAGCTTCGCCAACACTTTCCATTACTGCATTTAAAGCTTCACCAGCTTGAGTTTTATTTAGACCACTTTTTTCGGCGATGCTATCAATTAATTCTGACTTATTCATAAAATTTCCTTCAAGTTTTAGGGGGTAAAAAAACGCTCACGCCAAGTATTGTATCGCTCCCAGACTACTTAAGCAATAAAAACCACTGGCCTCACGCATAAACAGGTTTCGCTTTGTTAACGTCTTTATATCAAGGCCGCATAAGGAGCGCAAGCGATTTTACATATTTTTGTCCACTGTGCTACTTATTTGACACCCAATGTTACTTAAAACTGCTGCAACTTTTCTACTAAATCGCTACTTTATCTTAGACAGTTTAGTATCGTTGGTTTAGCTATGTATCGTTATATCGGTGGTTTACCTATATAGGTTCATGACAGCATTATCAGATATTCAGTATAGGCTTCAGTACGAAATGTAAATTGCTAACTTCGCTACCTAAAAATCAGGTTTTCCCATAATGAATAGCTGCCAAGCCATACTAGTACATTGTCAGTCATAAATACCAGTGTCTTTATTGACTGGCAAATTGTAAGGTAATAATTTACCAACTGACAGAAACGGGCGTTACTTTTTATTATAAAGGCGTTACTATAAGCGCCATTCTATTGTCGATTTTGATCCTTGCTTGTCCTTTTCTCTTTTACTTACACGATAAAAACGGATTATTTACATGAAGCGTTCTACGTTGTCTCACTCTCTGCTTAATATCATCTTAGTGTTTATCGAGTCGGCGCTGACCCTGCTGTTACGCTTAGACCCAGAACTCCGTAAAGCCGCTTATCCGCTTGCCAAGCAAGAGACTGTCGTCGCGCTAAGGTTGTACTTACCGCATGTAGAAGTGTTTGCTACTTTTAGCACCAAGGGCGTATTGTTGGATGACCGCCTGCCTATCGGGCGTACTGAGCCTGACGTTGTTATCAATGCTTATAGTATTCAAGTCATTAATGCCATCATCACCCATGACAGCGAAACCACTGATAAGCTGCAAATGCGTGGCGAGTCGATACAAGTGCAGTTGGTAAAGCAATTTATTATGCAGCTAGGTCTTGGTAGCTTAATTCAAGGTTTGATTAAAAAGATTAAGGGTGGCAAAAGCAAGCCCAAGCCTACTGAAGCAGAAATGGCTGATAAAAAAGAGAGCTATAAGCTACGTATTAAAGAGCAGCAAACTCAAATCACTACCTTGACCATCAAAAACCGTGAGCTTGAAACCACGGTAAAAGAGTTACAAAGTAAGCAAAAGACCTTTATGATTACCACAGTTATTGCTGCTGTTATCGCTATCGCTGCCATCATCGCTCTATTTATAATGACCTGATTTATAGCGGCCCAATTCATTAGTAACGTGTTTTTAAAGTCATTGCTATTATTTATCTGGCGTTTAATAAACTCAAAATTATTAAACGCTTTTATCAACGCTTTTATCAACGCTTCAAGTCATAAACTAGAGTCACGAACTCAGCGCTCTTACTCAAGTATTAACTTTCCTCATCTGCCTACTTTCCCTATCATTGTTTTTATCAATAACGGCAATCAGTCGCACTCACCATTCAACCACACTTTAATCTTGACTAAATTACTCAGGATTGATTATAATGACTCTATCGTTGCACACATCGGGTAAACCATCTGCTGTTTAATAGCGACAAGACACCACTTAGTCCATAGATGATTTCCCTTAATAGAAGTGTAGATAGCATTAGTTATTCAATATCAGTTAGTTATTTAATAGTATTAATTACTAATGGTCAGCGGTTAATAAAGCACTTACAGACTTTCATTATTTATCGCTAGCGATGCACTTCTAACAATACGACATGACTAAGATCGTTGTTAAATAAATTTATCCTTAAAAGGTTTGGAGATAACACATGCGTTTGACTACTCGAGGCAGATACGCCGTGACCGCTTTACTTGACTTGGCTTTGCAAACCAGCCAACAAGACAGCGCCGTCTCTTTATCAGACATTGCTAAGCGGCAATCGATATCTATCTCTTATCTTGAACAGTTATTCTCAAAGCTTCGTAAGCGTGGTTTAGTCACCAGTATTCGCGGCGCAGCAGGCGGTTACCACCTAGCTAAGCCACTTAATGAAATCGATGTGATGAGCATTATTTCTGCCGTCGATGAATCTGTGGATGCTATGCAGTGCGAAGGACGCGGCGATTGCCAAAGTGGTACAATGTGCCTAACACATGATTTATGGTGTGCCCTTTCAAATCATGTCGAACAGTACTTGAAAAATATAACATTGGCGCAATTATTAGACATGGAACACGTGCAGTCGGTCTCAGACCGTCAGCATATTTCTTTTCCAAAAGACATCTCTACAAAAGACATTAATACTATTACTCTATCGACCAGCGAGGCAAACCCAGCATGAGCCAACATAACAACCTTATATACTTAGATTATGCCGCCACCACGCCAGTTGCTAAGTCAGTCGCTGCAAAGATGAGCGAATATCTGACGGTAGACGGCATCTTTGGTAACCCAGCATCACGCTCACATGGCTATGGCTGGCAAGCGGAAGAAGCGGTAGAAACGGCTCGTCAGCAAGTGGCTGAAGCGATTAATGCGGATCCACGCGAAATCGTCTTTACCTCTGGCGCGACAGAATCAGATAACTTAGCCATCAAAGGCGCAGCACATTTTTATCAGTCTCGTGGTAAGCATATTATTACCAGTAAGATTGAGCATAAAGCCGTATTAGATACCTGCCGTGAGCTTGAGCAAGAAGGTTTCGAGATTACTTATCTTGAGCCGCAGCCAAGCACGGGTTTGATTTTACCAGAGCAAGTGAAAGAAGCCCTACGTGATGATACGATTTTAGTATCATTGATGATGGTGAATAATGAGCTTGGTACCATTACTGATGTTACGGCGATTGGTGAGATTACTCGCGAAGCGGGCGTTATTTTCCATGTCGATGGTGCGCAGTCAGTTGGTAAAGTATTGGTCGATCTCCAAGAGATGAAAATTGACTTAATGAGTTTCTCAGGTCATAAAGCTTATGGTCCTAAAGGTATCGGCGCATTATTTGTTAGCCGTAAACCACGTGTTCGCCTAAAAGCGGAACAGCATGGCGGTGGTCATGAGCGCGGTATGCGTTCAGGTACATTGCCGACGCATCAAATCGTTGGTCTCGGTGCGGCATTTGCTTTGGCAAATGAGCGCTATCAAGAAGACCATGCTCACGCGGCAAAATTACGTCAAAAGCTGTGGGACGGTCTACAAGATATCGAAGAGATTTATCTAAACGGTGATTTAGAAAACAGTGTACCAAATATTGTAAATATCAGCTTTAACTTCGTTGAAGGCGAGTCGCTCATGATGTCGCTAAAAGACTTAGCAGTATCATCGGGCTCTGCCTGTACTTCAGCCACGCTTGAGCCATCATACGTATTGCGTGCTATTGGTCGCCCAGATGAATTGGCGCATAGCTCAATCCGCTTTAGCTTTGGTCGTTATACCACTGAAGCAGACATCGATACAGTTATCAAGCAGATGCATGAAGCGGTTGATAAGCTACGTGCCCTATCACCACTTTGGGATATGTATCAAGAAGGCGTTGATTTAGACTCGGTAGAGTGGTCTGAGCATTAATATTTACCAGTAAAACTTTTAATAGTTAAAACGTCTAATGGTTATCACATATAACCATTAGCTGAACCATTAATTAGACAATCATACATTTAGTTTTTATAAATACAGTTTTATGAACGACATGTTTGACCCCAATTATCGATGAGTAGATAACCATTTAGCGTTAGTAAGTGACTGATTCATTTTCATCGTCTAACTACCTACTCATCACCTAACTAGGAGAAAACCCCATGGCCTATAGTGACCAAGTTATTGATCATTACGAAAACCCACGCAACGTCGGCAATCTTGACAAAAACGCCAAAAACGTTGGTACTGGTATGGTCGGAGCCCCAGCTTGTGGTGATGTGATGCGTCTACAAATCCAAGTCGATGATAACGGTATCATCGAAGATGCACGCTTTAAAACCTATGGCTGCGGTTCAGCAATTGCATCAAGCTCACTCGTCACCGAGTGGCTAAAAGGTAAAAGCTTGGATCAAGCTGGCGAGATTAAGAACAGCCACATTGCTGAAGAATTGGCATTGCCACCAGTAAAAGTGCATTGCTCTGTACTTGCAGAAGACGCCATTAAAGCCGCGATTAGCGACTATAAAGGTAAGCATAACGCTGCTGCGGTAACAGAAGAAGCAACCAGCTAAGCTAATTTAGAGCGTATGCGTTTATTAATGTAATAAGCGTTAGTAGCCAAATTTTAGTAGCAATACTTTAATAGCAGTATTTTAGCAAAAGCCATGAGCAGTAACGTTAGAAGCTACTAACGCTAATAAGGTGACAATAACGCTCATGTAATTGTCACCTTTTATTTATTTTTTAATGCTTTATTTACAGAATATTATTCACAACGCTTTATTAGCACTATGTTATTAGTATCATGGTTTATACAAGAAAAGCATTTTACGTGAATTATTATTATCGACTTTTGATAGTCAATGGGAGTTGGCATGATTGAAATGACAGAACGCGCCGCTCAGCATGTTCAAGATTTTTTGGACAATCGCGGTAAAGGTGAAGGCATTCGAGTGGGTATCCGCACAGCGGGTTGCTCAGGCTTGGCTTATGTCCTAGAGTTTGTTGACACACCTGACGAAAATGATACCCGTTATGAAAGTCTTGGCGTTAATATTTTTATTGACCCTAAAAGCTTGGTCTATTTAGATGGCTTATTGATGGATTATGAAAAAGAAGGTCTTAATGAAGGCTTCAAATTCACTAATCCCAATCAAAAAGGTGAATGTGGTTGTGGTGAATCGTTTACGGTTTAAAAATTTAAACGAGAGTGCGCTAAACGATTAACATACAAACGCTTAGCGCTTAAGTACTGATTTTTTAAAAATCGCTATTTAACGCAACCATCAAAACAGTAAAGTCCTGACAATAATAAATAAAAATGAAGGCAGACGATATGATAGACCTCACTTCAGAAGCACAGTTTGATAACTTCTTTGCCCTATTTGAACAGCCTGTACAATTTGCGGTCAATCAACAGCATCTTGATCAGCAGCTGCGTCTGCTACAAAAACGCTATCATCCGGATAATCTATCGGTAGCAAATCCTAAAAATGCGGCAGATAGTGCGCAAGCTAAACAGCAATCAGAACAAGCATCAGCACTTATTAACCAAGCTTATCAAACGCTAAGTGTGCCCGATAGTCGTGCCAGCTACTTATTAGATATCGCAGGTCAAGCCCAAAATTTAGAACATTCTATTGCCGATTTAGACTTTTTAGAAGATGCGATGGAAATGCGTATAGATTTGGACGACGCTATTGGTGGTAAAGACATAGCAACGCTAAAGCAATTACATCCGCAGATTACTGAGCGTTTAGCCAAACAATCTGAGCGCTTTAACACCGCTTATCAAAGCCAAGACTGGCAAACCGCGATTGATGCCACGCAAAAGTTAAAATTCTTAGTAAAGTTAGATGCCGATGTGACCACAGGGCTTGATACAGTGGCCTCTACTGAACATTCAGATGACGATGATTTATATGTTTAACGTCATGCTAATTAAAACGGTTTAACTTTAAGACTGAAGAGTTTATATGAGGATATGGTTAAAATAACAGCTATTATCCCGTATAATTGCGAATATTAAATGCTTTTACCATTTTTACTCTTGCTTGCTAAATCCATATATTTTCAAACGCCGATGTTCAATTATTTCTAATTATTAGTAGCAATTAATAATACAGCGGTTAAATGATAGTCATCTTTATATTGTATTTGTTCCATTTCACTTATTCATTTTATCTTTGAGTTTTCTTATGTCTTTATTGCAAATTGCCGAACCCAATCAAAGTACCCAACCTCACCAGCATCGTTTTGGTCTAGGAATTGACCTTGGCACCACGCGCTCACTGGTTGCAGTGGTACGCTCAGGCAAGGCGCAAGTTTTGAAAGCAGCGACAAAGACAGATACTTTACTGCCTTCTGTGGTTTACTATCCAAGCACTGGCAAGCCAGTGGTTGGCTATGATGCACTTGCCCACTTAGCAGATGATCCAAAAAATACGATTATCTCGGCTAAGCGCTTTATGGGTCGTAGCCAAGCAGATATTAAATTCTCCCATCCTTATGAATTAAGTGGCAGCAAAGATGCGATGCCAGCGTTTGTGACGGCGCAAGGGGAAGTATCTCCTGTTGAGGTTTCAGC
Organism: Janibacter sp. CoH_79_TC_3; assembly: GCF_058197955.1. Classification (NCBI taxonomy): domain Bacteria; kingdom Bacillati; phylum Actinomycetota; class Actinomycetes; order Micrococcales; family Intrasporangiaceae; genus Janibacter; species Janibacter sp. CoH_79_TC_3. Next base: position 63,794 of record NZ_JBXWIV010000009.1, on the reverse strand, counting down.
GCGTATTTTAGCGGCGTTAGAACAACGTGCCGCAAGTGCTTTGCCCGATGATAGCATACAAGGCGCGGTGATTACTGTGCCAGCGTACTTTGATGAAGCGCAGCGCCAAGCCACTAAAGATGCGGCACAGGCAGCCGGTATCAATGTATTGCGCCTATTAAATGAACCTACCGCTGCGGCCGTCGCCTACGGTCTCGACCAACCTACCGGTGACAATACTGAAAACTACTACTTAATCTACGATTTAGGTGGTGGTACTTTTGATGTGTCTATTTTAAAACTCAGCGATGGCGTATTTGAAGTATTGGCTACGGGCGGCAATAGCGCGCTTGGCGGTGATGATATTGATCGCTTATTAACCAATTGGCTGATTAAGCAATTAAACATCGACCCTAAAGACGTAAGCCTGCATGACAAATCAATACTTGCCCAACAAGCCAAAGCTTATAAGCAAGCATTGACCGATGCTGAGCAAGTTGATATCGATATTGTCGTCAATGGGCAATCTTATCAAGGTGTTTTAAACCTTAAAGATTTGATGACTATTGCAGAGCCTGTCAGTCGTCGCACATTGAGCGTCTGTGAGCAAGTCCTGCGCGATGCCAAGTTATCTGCCGCTGATTTAGATGAAGTAATTTTGGTCGGTGGCTCTACGCGTATGCCTGCGGTGCAGCAAGTGGTTACAGAATTTTTTGCTAAAGAGCCGCTTTGCCGTTTAAATCCAGATGAAGTAGTCGCTTTAGGGGCAGCACAAACTGCGCATCAATTGGTCAATGGCGATAGTGACAATGGCTTATTATTGCTTGACGTCACGCCGCTATCCCTCGGCCTAGAAACCATGGGCGGGTTGGTTGAAGTCCTTATTCCACGCAATACCCCTATTCCAGTCAAAAAACGCCAAGTATTTACCACCTATCAAGACGGTCAAACCGGTATGGTCATTCATGTGGTACAAGGCGAGCGCGAAACAGTCGATAACTGCCGCTCACTTGGACGCTTTGAGCTTTATGGTATCCCACCAATGAAAGCCGGCTTTGCACGTATCGAAGTGACCTTTAGTATTGATGCTAATGGACAGCTAACCGTCAGTGCGCAAGAAACCACTACTAAGACTGAAAGTAAAATCGAGATTGTGCCGTCTTATGGGTTATCTGATGAACAAAAAGAGCAGCTATTGATAGCTGGCTTTAAATACGCTGAAGAAGATAAAAATGCGCGCTCTTTAATTGAGACCAAGGTAGAAGCAGAACGTGAATTATTGGCACTACAATCGGCGCTTAATGAGTTTGCAGCGCTAATCTCACCTGAAGAGCAGCAGTCATTAGCGCAAACTATGCAAGGGCTGCAAGCTGCGCTCAGCACTGACGATTTAGCCATAATAGAAGCCAAACAAGCCAAATTGAAACCACATAGTGATGCCTTTGCTGCCCGCATTATGAATCAAAGTGTCAAAGCCAGCATGGCAGGCACCAGTGCGCAAGATTGGTAGTAGATAGCGTTGATACTATGTGCGTTCAAGCAACATGGACGCTTAAGAAACTTATTTAGTAACTGTACTAATTTTATCCTTTTTATTTTTTAATTGATTAGCAGCGGACAGATAACTTATGCCAAAAATTACGATATTACCCCATCATGAAATTTGCCCTGAAGGCACCGAAGTCGAGCTAGAAGCAGGCAGCAACTTATGTAAAGCTTTGCTAGAAAAAGGCATTAAAATTGAACACGCTTGCGAGATGTCAAAAGCGTGTACCACCTGTCATGTCGTGGTCCGTAAAGGCTTTAACACCTTAGATGAGATGGACGATGTCGAAGCCGATTTGCTAGATCGTGCTTGGGGCTTAGAGCCTGATTCACGCTTATCATGCCAAGTGATACTTGAGGATGACGACCTAACTATCGAAATTCCTAAATACACATTAAACCATGCTAAAGAAAATCACTAAATAATAACGTATAAATCTAAACTAAAAAATCCAGTTATTCATCATAACTGGATTTTTCTTTTTACAAGTGTGACATTCTGCGCGCAATTTTAACTCGCCTTTTTTAAATGTTCATTTTCTATAAATGCATCCAAGTCGAAATCAATCTTTGCTTAATTATGACTAGAATTTTCTTGCTTACTTGCTGCTATTATCTCAAGCGCGACTGCTTTCTCTTGTTGTTCGATACGTTCGAGCGCAAGATTTAGACGATCTCGAATGTCTTGATAATCGTTATCTTGCATGTCTCGAAAGTTTAGGTGCAAATTAAAACCTGGTAGCGTATGGTCAACCCACTTTGATAAATGACCTTTGTTTTCATCAGGGTCAAGTACTTGCCATGCGCTTACTTTATTATCGAAACCCTTGAGCTGGAAAGCACCCGCATATTCACAGTCATAATCGTGCGATATATAGTCATGGGTGCTTTCGCTAATGAATATCTGCCCTTTAGCAGCAACGGCCTCAAGCCTCGATGCAAGGTTGGCCTCTTTACCAATCAGCGTATAGCTTAGACGATTATTACTACCAAAGTTACCGACATGACAGTAGCCAGTGGTAATACCAATACGGATATACAAACCCTCAAAGCCCAATAGACGCCATTTTTGCCGTAAGGTACGCATCTCACGGCGCATATCTATCGCCATTGCTACGCAGTCCAGCGCATCTTGACGCGGTCCACGGCTATTTGGTTCACCGAAAAAACATACCATACCATCGCCAATAAACTTATCCAGTACCGCTCCATGTTTATTGGCAATTAACGTCATACAGTGCATATAAGTATTTAAAATATCCGCCAAATTATCTGCGCTTAAACTATCAGACAATTCAGTAAAGCCAACAATATCTGAAAACATAATCGTCAGCTTGGCACGTTTATTTTCGACGCTAACGGGACTATCAGATTTGACGATTGGCTCCCAAACTTGCGGCGGGACAAAACGCGTCAATTTATTAATCACAGAAACCATAGTGTTTAGACGCCCAACCGCTTGCTGCGCTCGAGCTTCATAGTTTATATAATCATGATAAACGTGGCGAAAATGACACAATATCACAATCATGCTGGCCAATAAGACGACAGGCGTGATTAAGCTGTCGTGACAATCGATCTCCGCGCTACTTAACGTGACGCTGACATAATAAAAAACAATCATCGTCACTACTGAGACAGCAATAAGCTTTAGATGATTTTCAGGACGACTGAGAATAACACGCAGACCAATGAGTGCTGCTAGACTGAGTGCAATCACAGCACAGAACTGTATCGAACCAATGACCGCTGACAATAAAATGATGACAATATTAGACGTCCAAAAACTGCTTTGGCGACGATAGTTATAAATTAAAATCATCAAACTAGGCAGACAGACAATGACAGCCAGCGCCATTGAAGTTGCACTAAAATTAAAATGCACAGCGAGCAAGATGACTGTCAGTATTAAAACGAAGATTTCTGGATAATCGAACTGATAGGTATTACTATCGCTATCCTTTACAGGAGTCTTTGGGCGTGATGCTTCTACAAGTGCCATGGTCGATATTCGCCTAAAGAAAAACCGTCAGGAATTTAAATAAAAATAAGGTTTATATCATCATTCGTGCTTTAGACAATACTTGTCTTTATAAACCATTGATAATATAAGTAAATAGTAAATCTATACATTATACTGCCTTATTCCCATCGAACCTAGGTTACTGATAAGAAAAAGCATACCACTGGTCGCTTATTGGTTTGAAGAGCGGTTTAAAGTTAACGGTTAATAGAGATGATTTAAGCGAATAACAGTGACAAAAATGAAAAAGCCAGATAATTGCTATCTGGCTTTTTTATATGTAAAGATTAAATGGAAAATGAAGCTATAAAAATTGGTTACTGAACGATAAAGCTATTAGAAACGCCTGAATACGGCTTGATTTTATGCGTCCAACCATTTTTCCAGTCGCCTTGATGGATCAATCGATAAGTACCCGCTGGGGTATCGTTACTGATTCGCCAATCAATAATGGCTTTACTATAAGCCGCCCCTTCACGCTTCCAAGTATAGGTGGTATCAAAATCACTATCACTTAAATAATCGACCCACTGACCATTCTCAAAACGCTGCACCTTTAAAAAACTATCTTCGGTGCGTAGATTGTTTTTAGGGTGAGCGCCGCGGAATACGGCTGTGGCAACCTGACCTTTTTGATAACTGACTTTGGGCTGAGTAAGGGTTTGCCCCCAACTTTGTTTTAAAGGCTTATCGTCAAATACCACGCCTGGGCGCTCATTAAACGATTTACCTGAGCGATCAGGCGGTGTGGCATCGTCATAAACCTCGATACCATCACGCAGCGCTTCGGCCAGTTGCGTATATTCTTGTATATAAGCAGCGGCTTGATAAGGACCATACTCAGTAGACGCCCCTTCATAATGCTGGGTGGCAAATTCTTCGCGCGTACTTAAATAGCCGCTATAATTATTCGCCAAACCATTAATAATAACGGTATCGACCCCTGAGTCTTTTAGCTGTGCTAACACCGCGGCGCGCATCCGTCGTCCTACCATGGTCGTTGGCTCGCCAGGAATAGCAACGAGGGCGATATTACCGATACGCATCAGCTGAACAGGTTGCTGAGTATTAATCCAGCCCCAACTACCCGTTGGCAATAATACTTGTTTTTCAGCCTGACAGTCATCTTGGCTGACAGTTGAAACAATGCCGAACGCGCCGCGTGTTAAGCTTCCTAAAAAGGATTGGTCCACTTTATTAATATCATCATTAATGCGGAAGTTTTCTCGTGTCATGCCCTCATACATACCGGGTATGTTCGATGGGCCATTCTCGCCGCCAGCAGCAAAGGAATAACCACGAGCTGGCATACATAGAACTTTATTGCCCACGCCATTGGTGAATTTACCATCGACTTGGTAGCCCTTTAAATCAACCCAGCGCGCGCGTACGTCTACTGGACCAGCAACGGGCGCACCTTGATTCCAAAGCTCGACCGCCTTATCAAGCTGCAGTTGCCCATCACGCCTGACATTTTCCCACTCATTGTCACTACCTTGATAGCCGGGTTTTGAGTTGGCATTGCCACCTGCGGCCAGTACATCACCCTCATCCGCATTGGCAAAAGCTGCGACAAACGGCTTGTCTGATTTTCCAGTAAAGATCTTTTCTGCGCCGCGCTGGGCAAAGCCTTTATTGTCAGCGCTTAGATGCATAAATTGATTACTAAAGCTGGTTGGATGCAGTGCAAACCAATTAATCAAGCCCACTGGCGTGCCATCAGCAGCATTTAGACGCAACTGAGTCATGGTTTCATTGACATTACTATCAAAGTCTTTTGCATCAACATTGTTGTTATAGGCAAATTCTGAGCGATTGAGCGTTGCACCCTTTAGCTCGCCTTGTGCCAAAGATAGCGTTCCTAGCGTTAGAGTATCGTGAGCACGCTTAATCGAGGTGACAATGCCATTGACAATAGCATTGAAGTTTTGGCTGCTATAGCCTGATAGCGTATCATCAGTACTGGCAATTTGATAAAGCTGTTGATGCGAGTAACCGGCATTGCCCACATGAGTATGAGTGGCGGTAAGCATGATGTTATCATCGTTATATAGCTCGCCATAGTTCTTTTGCAGGCGTTTGATGACCTCAAGCTTTACCGCGGTAAACATCGCGCCCATATCCGCTGATACATATACGACGCGTTTGCCCTGATTTTGACTATTCGCATCTTCGCCGATAATAAAAGCATGAGAGTATAAGCGGTCGTTAATACCTTGCACCACTTGACCAGAAGCATAACCAAACATGCCAGTTTCGGCAGCCGCACCAGTGATGTCTGCCTTACCGCTACCCACAAGATACTGACTTGTCGGCGTTACTCTCATAGACATGGCAGAGGCACTATGATTTAACGTAACAGAGCTGTCCGATGAGGAGGTTGTATTTTCGGTAATGGTTTTCGCTGAATCGGATTGCACGGATGCTGACTGTATTGAGTCAGCCTGTAATGAAGCAGCTTCAGTGGAATCCGTATCACAGGCCGTTAAACCGAGAGCGGCGGTACAAATAGAGATGAGTAACATAGAAGGTCGTAGTAATGGGGATGCAATAGAGGAAGTAGCCATCTGTTATCCTTAACATAGAGTGAAATCTCAGACTGAAAACTTTCGATCTAAGATCAAATACCTCAAAGCGGTTCCAATGCATTAAATCAAGCATACTGACTAATACGCAAAAAAACGGCTGCGAGCAGATAAGTTGGCTATATCCATTTAACCAACCCACTCTCTAATATAATGAATAACAGACAAATGTAAAACACTTTATGGTTAAAACGACTTAAACCATCATTAAAGCTGGCTTTACAGTTTGTTTAAATAAATGTATTTAGATAAAAATCGTTTAGAACAGAAAGTTTAAATAAAAAATTATAAATAGTTCATTTTAAATTTTAATGCTCAGATTTTACTGCATTTGCCAATCAAACGGCATTTTATGATGACCACGTAGTGCCATCATTAATGTCTGCTGCATCTGCGCCAATACTTCTTTGGTGTAAGGTATAGCAGGAACGCCCCATACTGGATTTGGCCACTGCATGTCGTTTTGATAGCGAACGATATGATGGAAATGTAGCTGCGGCACTTGATTGCCCAGTGCTGCCACGTTCATTTTATCAGCTTGAAAAGTCTTAGCAAGTTGACTTGATAACCAGCTTGATTCGCGCAAAAACTGCGTTTGGTCTGCCTCAGACAGCTCATATAATTCTTTGATACCTGATACCCGCGGCACCAATATCAACCAAGGAAACTGACAATCATTGATTAAACGACAGGTCGATAATGGGAAATCACCCACTAAAAAACTATCAGCCGCAAGTTTATGATGAAGTTGGAACATAATGACGGTTCTCTTGTTATGACGCTTGAATAAAAGGAATTAGAATTAATTCAAAAATTAATAAGCTATAAGGATAATAAGCTAAATATAGGGTGTCGCTATTTTATCAGTTATCCAACCGATAAAATAGCACCATGACTGATTGCCTTGGCGTTCTACTTAAGCACTGGCTAGCCAGTCTACCTATTTAGCAATCTAATTCGCAGAAAATGACTGTCAAAATATCAAGAAGCGCTACGCTGACTCTGCCACCATATGCTCACTAAAATAGCGTAATAGCTCTTGAATGGCAGTGACGCGTTGTTGCGGCGTTGCCAGTTTATCGGCATCCTGATAACGAATACCAGATGCACCATTCATACGATAGCGTTGCCCATTTGATTGAATCAACTTAATAATTGCTAACGCATCGACCGGCGTATCAGGGGCAAACTCTAACGTCATGCTGTTGCTATTGGCATCAATCTTATTAATTTTTAGCGGCTCGGCTTGTATGCGCAGTCCATGAATAGCAAATAACTGCTTGGTCTGGTCTGGCAAAACGCCAAAACGATCAATCATTTCGGTACGGATATCGGTTAATGCCTCTTTATCATCGGCATTACTGATGCGTTTATAGAACAATAAACGCTGATGGACATCGTGCAAATATTCTTCAGGAATCAATGCGGAGCTATGCAGATTAATCTCGCTAGTCAGTGACAATGGCGTACTCAAATCAGGTTCCTTACCCGCTTTAATCGCCTTTGTCGCACGTTCCAACATATCCATATACAGACTAAAACCAATGGCTTGCATATTACCGCTTTGCTGCTTACCAAGTATCTCACCAGCACCGCGAATCTCTAAATCTTCACTTGCCAGCATAAAGCCTGCGCCTAGGGTATTGGCGCGTTCAATCGCATGCAATCGGCGCTTAGCATCGCCTTTAAGACCTTTAATAGACGGCACCAGTAGATAACAATAAGCCTGATGATGGCTACGACCGACGCGACCACGAAGTTGGTGCAATTGAGCCAAGCCAAACTTATCGGCACGCTCAATGATAATAGTATTAGCATTGGGTACATCAATACCGGTTTCGATAATAGTCGAGCATATCAGCACGTTGAACTTTTTATGATAAAACTGCTGCATGACTTGTTCAAGTTGGCGCTCTTGCATTTGTCCATGAGCGACCCCTACTCGCGCTTCAGGAACCAATTCACGTATGGTTTCTGCCATACGCTCAATGCTCGCCACATCATTATGCAATAGATAAACCTGACCGCCACGTAGCAGCTCACGCAATATAGCCTCTTTCATCAAGGCGTCGGTCTTCTGCATGACAAAGGTTTTAATCGCTAGACGACGCGCTGGTGGCGTGGCAATAATCGACATGTCACGCATACCTGACAGTGCCATATTTAGCGTTCTAGGGATTGGCGTCGCGGTCATCGACATACTATCCACATCGGTCTGAATCGCCTTGATACGCTCTTTATGACGCACGCCGAAGCGATGCTCTTCATCAACAATCATTAAGCCTAGATTAGAGAACTTCACATCGGGTTGTAATAGTTTATGTGTACCGATAACGATATCAACCTTGCCTGCTGCGAGGTCTGTTAGCACCGTTTCTTGATGCTTTTTACCACCAAAGCGCGATAGCGTCTCGATACGTACTGGCCAATCAGCAAAACGATCGCGGAAATTGTCTTCATGCTGACCGGCTAGCAAGGTTGTCGGCACCAATACTGCCACTTGATAACCGGCGCTGACCGCAATAAAGGCGGCGCGCATAGCAACTTCCGTTTTACCGAAACCCACATCACCACAGATAAGTCGATCCATTGGCTGATTTTGCTTCATGTCTTCCATTACCGCATGGATAGCATTGGCTTGATCGGGCGTTTCTTCAAAGGCAAATTGGCTAGCAAAGAGCTCATACTGCGATGGGTCTATTTTAAAATGAATGCCGACTTTGGCTTCGCGACGTGCTTGCATATTGAGGAGCTCAGCCGCCACGTCATGGATTTGCTCAAGCGCTTTTTGCTTGGCCTTATCCCATTTTCCGCTACCAATCTTATGCAATGGTGCAAGCGCTGGGTCACCACCGCTATAGCGATTGATCATTTGTAAATTGGCGACTGGCACATAAACACTGGCATCATCGGCATATTTTAAGTGAATAAACTCTTGCTCACCGTCACCCACATCTAGCGTAATCAGTCCGTGATAACGTCCAATACCATGCTCGATATGAACAACAGGACTACCTTCGGTTATTTCAGTAACACTTTTAACCAAGAACTCTTCCGACACACCGCTTTGGCGGCGACGGCGCGTTTGCAATACTTGGCGACCAAATAACTGTGTCTCACTAATCAGCACCAAACGTTCAGGAACATAAACCCCGCGCTCAATGGGCGCAACCGTAAGACCAACTTCTGGCAGCTTTTTGGCATTAAGCCCAGTAGTTTTATCGGCGGCTAAAAACGCCTCAAAGCTATCGTAAGCCTTTATATCAATTTTACCTTTAAACAGCTCAATGAGAATCTCACGGCGACCCGCTGTTTCGGCAACGATTAATACTGGTGTCGCCGTTTGCGCTTGTAGCGCTAAAAATTCTAATAACTCTGTGAGAGGCTCAGCTTTTTGATGATTGACTGATAATTGAGGCGGCTCTAGCGCACTTAACGTCACCAAGCCTTGCTGTTTACTCGGCATAAGCGACAATTGTGGCTGTGAATTTGACTGCTCTTCAACTTCTAGCAATGAAGCATCTTCTAGTAATGAAGCACTGCTATCAATCGCAGCGACATCAGTCATGGTAACCAATTCATTACGAGCACTTAAAATCACGCGTGGATAATGATTAAGATGCTCGTTTAGAGTATTTGATAATAAATACAATAGCTCAGGGGCGACGATGGGCTTATCAATATCATGACGACGTTCTTCATAACGGCGTTGAATTTGCGACCAATAATCTGCCTGTTTTTCGTTAATCAGCTCATCTGTTATAAATAAGGCATCACTTGGTAAGTAAGCAAATAAGCTACTCTCAGCTTCCCAATCCTTTAAGTCAAAAAATAGTGGCTGATAATATTCAAGTCCGCTACTGGCGATACCTGCCATGACATCTTTATGTAGCTCAAATTTACGGCTGCTAGTATTAGGAAACATCGCGGCAAAGTTGGTGCGAAACGTCTCGCGCCCTTCATCAAGCGGAAACTCTTTTGCCGGTAAGATTTGAAATTGTCCGATAGGCTTTGAGATATCTGGCAGTTTATGCAATAGCGACAATGATTCTTTACCCATACTGCTATCGTTGCCACTCATCATGGTTTTGAGGTCATCAACCGTCAGTGTGCGCTGGGTTTGAGGATTAAAAAAGCGAATGGTTTCAATTTCATCGTCAAATAAATCTAAACGTAGCGGAAATGGCTGACCCATCGCAAAGATATCAATGATACTACCGCGTACGGCAAATTCACCCGGCTCAAAGACGTTCTCAACCGCTCGGTAACCTGCCTTTGCCAGTAAGCCACGTTGGGTATTGATATCAAATCGATCTCCAACACTCAAATCAAAATGCTGTCCTATCAGCCAGCTTGGCGGTGCGACCCGATGCATCAACGCCTGAACCGAGATAAGCAGTACCCCTGACGTTGGCATATCGGTTAATAGATTGATACGCTCACTGACGATATCTTGATGCGGTGACAGCTCATCATAGGTCAGCGTCTCCCAATCAGGAAACACATAAGCATCAACCCCACAAAACGCCAACTCTGTTTCTATCTGATTGAGCTGGTTTTGATCGCGGGTTACCACGACTTTTAGACGATTGGTAACATCCCATATTGGTGCTTGCACCAAGCTTGCTAGCCATAAACTACTGACTGCGCCATGCACAGGCGCCAGCCAACGCCGTTGGGCATTCTGGATAGGGAATAACTGCTGGTTAATCGGTTCAAAGGCGTCAGTCAAAGCAGTGATAGGCATAAAGGATAGGATCAAGGTTAAGAGTCAGAAAGCTATTATACGAATATTTTGGCAATTACCAAAATTTATGCCGTAACGGTTTGTCACTTAGCATTTTTATTAAAAATCCAATAGCTAAATAGCTGATAAAACTTATACTCGGATACAAAGACAGAATGAGTAAATGTCAAAACCTCAACGGTTAAGCTGAGGTTTTTGAGTTTTAATTGTTAAACTGTTTTTAAAATAAAAGCTGTTTTTAAATTAATGGCTTGTCACTAGCGATAATACCGTTGTTATCTGCATAAACAAACATACCTGAATTTAAGGTTAAATCACCAAAGCTGATTTCAAGATCGGTTTGACCTTCATCGCGGCGATTCGATTTACGCGGGATACAGCCAAGTGCCATGACACCGATATCCATTGCTGCCATATCATCAACATCACGGACACAGCCATATACCAACACCCCTGCCCAGCCATTATCAATCGCCGACTGTGCAATCATATCGCCTAACAGCGCACAACGCATCGAACCGCCACCGTCAACGACCAATACTTTGCCATTACCGTCTTTGTCTTTACCATCGCTATTTAATAACGATTTCACGCGGCTGTTATCCTCAAAGCATTTCACCGTCACGATTTCACCGCAAAATCTGTCTTTACCACCAAAGCTATAGAAAGACTTGCCTTCGATATTGGGTAAACACACCTGTGACTCAGGGTTGGCATCCAATAAATCACAAGTCACAAAGTTCTCTTTATTCATGGTTGATTCTGGCATGGCGGCGCTCCTTGTTATTTATGTTTAGGCTATTGATAGATAGGTTTTGAGTTTAGTTTTCTAATTTGATACTTAGGCTATTTTTTGACTTTAGTCATCGCTAGCATTTGTTTATTTTCGATAATATCTATGGTTTGAATCGCAGGCTCATTACGGTATTTATTACGCTGATAAACATCATGCGCGCTCATCGCCATGGCACTGGCAACACGCTTTGCAGAAATAGGATGCAAGGATAGTGACTCTGAGACCAAAGGCGAGATAAGCTGAAAGGCTTTTTGACCAATGCTTTCGAGCGGACGACCTTTATGTTTGCCTAGCAACAATGAAGGACGGAGAATAACCAGCTGCTTAAAACCTAGCGCCATAATAGACTGCTCAGTTTCCGCCTTGACCCGATTGTATAAAAAGCGACTGTCGATATCCGCATTCATTGAAGACAATAAGAAGAAGTTCTCAACGCCTTTATCTTGGCAGAGTTTGGCAAAATTGACATTATAATCATGGTCAATCTTTCGAAAAGCTTCGTCACTACCCGCCTGCTTTTTAGTGGTACCAAGACAGCTAAAAGCATCTGTCTTATTATCAGCGCCAACGCTGGCAAATATTTCAGCCAAATTGTCAAAATCATTCACCTGATAGAAGCGCATGCTGGCATTAATATAGCGTGGCGGTCGCCGTGCAAGCACAATTAACGTGTCATAAAGCTCACTGAGCTGCTTCACAAGATGCTGTCCTACCAATCCTGTGGCGCCAATCAAAATCGCTTTTCGCTGCATAGCCTATCCATTTATATAATGTTGGAATATGTATAATGATGATAAAGATGAGCTTTAAGAGCCTATCGTCAACGCTATTCATCAATGTCTTTGCACTTTGTATCATACCTAAATTCAGAGATAACTGACGCTATTCTACACAGTTTATTGTAAGAGATTTTATCAGCCATGAAATTGATTGCGCCAATCACCTGCTTTGAGCCATCGTTTTTGCTCGATATCCTGCTCGCTTGCTTGATAAAACGCTTATTAAGAACCCTAAAAACCAGCTGTCCGTGTGTTAGCATAACTTCTTTACGCATTAATCATCAAATATATTGTTCTAAGCGCAATAATTTGCTAAGATAACCGGCTTTACACGTCAACGCTGTTTAATTATTCCAAACAGTTTTGGCGCTTGCGATGATCTATTACTAATTTAGGTGCCTTTAATAACAGATAGGTACTCTAATATCAGACATCGACATCATGTTTGGCGAGAGGCTGCTCGTCACCGATGATTGTTAAACCCATTATTATTGCAATCAACATTCATATTTTTATCTGTCTTTATCAAGGAGATACGCGTGGCTAATACTGCACAAGCTCGTAAACGCGCCCGTCAAAACACCAAACGTCGTCAGAACTCTGCGTCACAACGCTCTATGGTTCGTACTTATCTAAAACGTGTTGACGCGGCTATCGCTGCTAAAGATTATGACGCGGCTACCGAAGCTTACAAAAAAGCGGTACCGGTTCTTGATCGTATGGCTGACAAAGGTATTATTCATAAGAATAAAGCTGCTCGTCGTAAGAGCCGCCTAAACAAAACTATCAAAGGCCTACAAGCTTAAGATTGGTCGCGTTTGGACCGCATCTCGCCTTTATAGCGTGATGACTAAAACCTTGTTACCAGTTCTAATACTGGGGCAAGGTTTTTTTATGCCTGCTTATTTAGCATTTCATTTACTATTTATAGCTGCTTAAAAGTGTTTAACAATTTTAGAAAATAATGTTTAGCAAAAAACGCTTACGTCCATTTTACTTCTGGTGGCAAAAGCAGTTTACTTGAGTGAAAGCCCGCAGCACGGTAACCATCTAACAAAGTATGTATCGGACGCACATAAATTTCACCGCGCCAAACTAAATAAGCGCTAGCTTGCTCGAAGGGTTTATCATCAAACCACAAAAACACCCCTTCCATCATCTTTGGCCAGTCATTCCAATCAATCTCAGTCACATCAAACATAACCGCTAAAAATGCTGACAGCAAGGTATCATGACTGACGGCGAGCATTAAATGCCCAGGCTGAGGCTGATTCTGATAAAACAGCGATAAAATATCAAGCCCACCTTGATAGGCATTTTTAGTGCCTTCAAGATTACCTTGCAAAAATCGATTGATAAAGTTGAGCACGCCAATTTCTTTAAATACCGGATTGGCAATCTCAGGTTCAGTCACCAGGCTACCTGGTTCAACCAATAATGACTGATGGTAGATATCACGTTGTAGCCCTGCACCTGCTTGCATCAGCTGCGCGGTATCGATACAGCGACCAATTGGGCTTGAGATACTATCGACATCGAGCGAATACGGCAGATGTCCTGCCAACCAGCGTCCCCAAGACTTCGCTAAGACGCGACCTTTTTGGGTCAGCGGCAACTGATAACTGGCAAAACCGTTACCGTCAGAGCGCTCACGTAAAGAGTGTCTGGTAAACAAAATCAGCCGTTTATCCATCGGCAATAAGCCGACCGAAGACATCATACTGTCAGGTAAGTGAGAGGGCGCCGGTGCACTTGGCGTGTGACTCGCACGCTGCGCAGCCGATAGTTTCGATAAGGTGTTATTAGGCAGTTTACTCATGGTAGCAAGCGTAGCAGATTTTTTGCCATCAATGAACAAAATATAAGTTCAGTTGCAATATAGCTTATCTTATAAATATCAGTAGAAGCGCGTAATTAAGAGGGTTTATTAAATCTCGATTACTTTGTCCCAAGTAAATGCTAATGCAGTACTGCTCACCTCATTCGGATAAGCACGTGGATTAACAATCACACGCGTCTTATGAATTTGATAATCAAAGGCCTCATGGGTATGGCCATGTACCCACAGCGTGGGCGCCCAATCTTCATACATCCAGCTCGATAAATCACTGACGAAAGCGGCATTACTTGGCAGCTCAGCATATTTCTCAGAGACGGATAATGGACTGATACTATGATGACTCATGACCACAGTTTTTTTACCCAGTGCTTTCGCAGTTATTAATGCTTGTTGTAGCCATTGACGCTGCTCAGCATGAATTTGCATTGATACTTCAGGTGAAAACAGCTCGCTACCCGCATAAATTTGCTTATAATCACGCATAAAACGCCTAACCGCTGCCATAGTATCTTCGTTAGCTTGATATTGATAATCTGTCCATAGCGTACAGCCCAAAATGCGTACCTCGCCAATATCAATATACTGACACTGTAAAACGCGCACGCCTTGCTCTAATTCATGATTATAATTATCCCAAGTCGCCAGCTTTTTATCAAAATGCAGTACATCTTCGTTGAAATACTCATGATTACCCGAGATGGTAATTAATGGCACTTGTAAGCGCGCAGCTTGCTCTTGCAGCCACGGCATACCACTATCACTATTTGCCGTATCTCCAGCCACTAGCACGATGTCTGCGTCCGTTTTAGGGATATGTCCCATCGGGTGTGATTGACGAGCATAGCTGTCGATATGTAAGTCACTCAAAATCTGTAATTTCATAGGATTCAACATTCTCAAATAAACATAAAGAGTTTAGCATCTTTTCAATTGCTCGCAAAAAGCGAAAAGACAGCGTGTTAGGCTGTCTTTTTGTTTTCAAGCTAAGTACTTAACTTAAATCTTGCATTTGAGCCTTTATATTAAACGCTAGATACTATTAAGTATCAATTGCAATTTAGCCGCAGGATCTGCTGCTTGAGTAATAGAACGACCAATTACCAAATAGTCAGAACCCTCATTTAACGCTTGTTTCGGCGTACAAATGCGTTTCTGATCATCGGTATTGTCGTCTAACAGGCGGATGCCCGGGGTAATTAGCTTGAAATCCTGACCACATAATGCTTTGAGCGTTTTCGCTTCTTGCGCTGAGCAAACCACGCCATCAAGGCCTGCTTGCTTGGTTAGTTGTGCTAAGCGGCTTACTTGTACATCTAAGCCGTCGGCGATACCTGTTTGCATCAATGCTTGATTGTCCATAGAGGTCAGCACGGTGACGGCAATCAGTAATGTCTCAAAATTACCATCTAACAAGCACTGTTTGGCTAATGACATTGCCTCGAAACCCGCACTTGCATGCACATTGACCATCCATACGCCAAGCTCAGCTGCTGCCAAGACCGCTTGTGCTGTTGTATTAGGAATATCATGAAATTTCAAGTCCAAAAAAACTTCAAAATTCCGCTGATGTAGCGCCTTAACTATCTTAGGACCACAGCGGGTAAATAGCTCTTTACCTACCTTTAAGCGACATAACACCGGATCTAATTGATCAGCCAGTGCTAACGAGGCATCTCTCGTCATATTATCTAAGGCAACGATGACGGGAGAAATATTTGCGTTATTCATAGTTATGCTACTTTCTATCGGGTTTATTAAATGATTATTTATAGATTTATGAGCTTGTTGTCTTTAATAGAATGATCATTTAAGCGACTAATAGTCGCGCTTTTGCTTGGTTAAAGTTGCACCATCGTCTAGATCGCTGACGCTGCTATCTTGCACATTGGTCGCTGTCGCACCATAGACCGCTTCTTCTACCGACGGCGCATTCGCTTGACGGTCAATAACAATATTGGCTTGCGTCACCTGCTCTTGCAGATTGGTATTTAATTTTTGCAGACGTGAGATTTCCCACTTATTTTGCAGCACACGAAAGATGAGCAACGCTAGTATCATGCCAATTACGATGCCCAATATCAGACACAGAATCAACAATAAGCCCAAGTTCATCGTCGGTGCTTGTGAAAACAACAAGTTCACGCCAACTTCAGTGTTATTGGCTAATACTAAACCTAGCGAATAAGCAAAGCTTAAAAACAGTAATACCAGCAGTAATATGCGCATCAGACGTATCCTTTTATGGTGAATAGTATGAAAATTTTAGCAAATAACGCAGCCATACCGACTGCTAGTAAAGACGCTTGTTGTTTAATCCCTGATATAAAGAGACTGACTTTATATATCTTAGCTTATTGTACTAGTTTAAGGACGAAAAGCTTTAATAGTAAGAAGCGTTAGTAATAAGCAACTCTCATAATTAAAAGATTAAATGCCTTAATATTATGCTTACCTTACTAACCGTGGGCTACTTTATCATTGACTGCTTCACGTAGCGCTTTGCCAGGCTTAAAGTGTGGAATCGCTTTGGCAGGTACTGGCACGCTTTCCCCTGTTTTAGGGTTGCGTCCCATACGTGCACGGCGATGATGGAGACAAAAACTACCAAAGCCGCGTACCTCTACTCGGCCGTCATTGGCCAAAGTATCGGTCATCAAATTTAATATTTCGCGTACTGCATCATCGACGACGATATCTGTCATGTTGTCACAATTCGCACTCAGATTACTAATAAATTCGGACTTGTTAATTGCTTGCTGCATTATCACATGGGCCTTATTGATTAATGGATAAGATGGCTGTGAGGTAAACTATCATTTATGACTATCTAGGCTGACCTTCACATCTCGTTACTCAATGTTGCAAATGATAGCGGATATTAGCGTAAATGGAAATAAGAGTTTATCCTTTTAAAGGAAATCCTCAAACATTCTAACTCATATCCAAATTTAATCACAAAAAAAAGCGACCGGAGTCGCTTTCTTTTTATATGCTAATTATATCAACAATATACAGCTTACTGCATTTGTTCTTTGATCAAATCACCAATTGTTTTTGGCTGTGCATCAGTACTAGCAGTAGTGCTAGTAGTACCAGTGCTGCTTAACTCTTTAATCGCTTGGCGCTCTTCAGCTTCGTCTTTTGCTTTGATTGACAGGCTGATGTTGCGAGTTTTGCGATCAACACTGATGATTTTAGCTTCAACATCATCACCAACGCTCAAGTGCTTAGTCGCATCTTCAACGCGGTCACGTTGAATCTCAGAGGCACGTAGATACGCTTCAACTTCGTCAGCAAGTTCGATAGTAGCACCTTTAGCGTCTACTTCTTTTACTTTACCATTAACGATAGCACCGCGGTCGTTGTTGACTAGGTATTCGTTAAATGGGTCTGAAGTTAACTGTTTCACGCCTAGGCTGATACGGTTAGCTTCTGAATCTACAGACAATACCATTGCTTCAACGGTGTCGCCTTTGTTGTAGTTACGGATAGCATCTTCACCGGTTTCATTCCAAGAAATGTCTGACAAGTGAACTAGACCATCAATACCGCCATCTAGACCGATAAAGATACCGAAGTCAGTGATTGATTTGATCGTACCAGTGATTTTATCACCGCGCTCATGTTTCTTATCAAACTCATCCCATGGATTGGCTAGAGTTTGTTTGATACCTAAGCTGATACGACGACGTTCTTCGTCGATATCAAGAATCATCACTTCAACTTCATCACCCACTTGAACAACTTTCGATGGATGGATGTTTTTGTTGGTGTGATCCATCTCTGATACGTGTACTAGACCTTCAATACCTTCAGAGATTTCAGCGAAACAACCGTAATCAGTTAGGTTGGTTACGCGTGCTTTCACAACTGCACCTACTGGATAAGTACCGCCAACGTTATCCCAAGGATCAGTACCTAGTTGTTTTAGACCTAGGCTAACGCGATTGCGCTCACGGTCAAATTTAAGTACTTTAACTTTAAGATCTTGACCAACTTCAACAACCTCAGATGGATGCTTGATACGGCGCCATGCCATATCAGTGATGTGCAATAGACCATCAATACCACCAAGATCAACGAATGCACCGTAATCAGTAAGGTTCTTAACGATACCTTCGATCTCGATACCTTCTTCAAGCTTGTTCAATAGCTCTTCGCGCTCAGCTGAGTTTTCAGCTTCCATAACCGCACGGCGACTAACGACAACGTTGTTACGTTTTTGATCAAGTTTGATAACTTTAAATTCTAACTCTTTACCTTCAAGATGCGTCGTATCACGGATAGGACGTACATCTACTAAAGAACCTGGCAAAAACGCGCGTACTGAACCGATATCCACGGTAAAGCCGCCTTTTACTTTACTAGAAATAATACCTTTTACAATCTCATCGTTATCAGAGATTTTTTCAAGGAAATTCCAAGTCTCAACGCGTTTGGCTTTTTCACGTGACAGTAAGGTTTGACCCATACCGTTATCAACTGCTTCAACCACTACGTCTACTGTATCGCCAACTTCAACTTCAAGTTCGCCTTCTTCGCTTAAAAACTCTTCACGAGCGACGATACCTTCAGATTTTAGACCCGTATCAACAGTGATCCAGTCGTTATCGATGGCGACAACAGTACCGGTGATAACCGAGCCACGCTCGATATCCAGACCTGTTTCTTCGATGCTCGCTTCAAATAGTTCAGCAAATGATTCCATTATGTCTACCTTTGTATAGCCGTATCCTGTCCAGCACAGTACGGATCAAATGTATGATTGCATAAAACGAGAATACTGGTTTTATATCCTATGCAGCCATATATAAAAACGTTTGTTGCTAATAAGCGAATGGGTCAGCAAACTCACTAACAACAACTGTCTTATAATTACCTTCTATAATTTTATACTAAAATGAAAGCCATAGGAAACCTTTTAGTACTTAATATGTTGTTTTTATTAACGATTAAAACAAATACCTTGATCCTGACAATGTTTTTTTACCAGCTCATAAACCGCATCAGCGTCTAGGTTTGAGCTGTCTAAAACCAGCGCATCTTCTGCAGCCTTTGACGGTGCCACCGCTCGGTTTTCATCACGATCATCACGCGCTTTAATCGTCGCAAGAATCGCTTCAAAATCTGCAGCTTGTCCAGCCTGTAAAAGCTGTGCTACTCGACGCTCTGCACGGGCTTTGGCACTTGCGGTCAGATAGACCTTAACATCGGCATCGGGGAAAACCACGGTACCCATATCGCGACCATCGGCAACTAATCCTGATTGGGTCGCCATGTCTTGCTGCAATTTAAGCAACGCTTGACGCACCTTTGGATAAACTGCGACTTGTGAAGCATAACCGCCAACGGTTTCATTGCGTACTTGCTCGCCAATCTTGGCACCATTGACAATGATATCCACGCGCCCTGAATCAGTATTAGGCTCAAACACGATCTGCAAACTTTGAGTCAATGCTAACAGTGCCGCCTCATCAATATTTTGCTCGCCATTCACCTCTAACAAACCTGCTTCAAACGCCTTTAGGCCAACAATACGATATAACGCCCCTGAATCTAACAACTGATAGCCTAATGTTTGCGCTAAACGCCAAGTAACCGTACCTTTACCTGCCCCACTGGGACCATCAATACAGATAACCGGATAGCGCAATGATGGCGTATCACTATTGTCATTAGTATTAGCCTCAAGTGTAAATAAAGCAGTCATAACAGTCACTTAATCGTCGGCACAGCTTACAAAATGGTAAAAAGCTGAATTTCTACTGGTTTATCAAGCGCTTGCACGCCGACAAACTTGTTCGTAAGCAAATAGGGCGATAGTATAGCAAACAAACTTCCCTATCACTAGCAGTGAGCATAATATCTTGTTAATGGTTTATCGTGACTGAAACTTTTACCGCTTGTTCTCTTTTACCGCTTGGCGGCGTTGTCGAAAAAAATCCTTCAGCATCTGACTGCTATGCTGACTACACAAGCCTTTATGTACTTGAATACTATGATTATAAAAGGACTGTGCCGCCAAGTTCATTTGACTACCCACCATGCCAGCTCTCGGCTCACTTGCGGCATAAATAAGTCTATCCACGCGCGCATGAATAAGCGCCCCAATACACATGGTACACGGCTCTAAAGTCACATATAACGTCGTCTGTAATGGCAAGCGATAATTATTTAAACGCCTGCAAGCATCTCTTAACGCGATAATTTCCGCATGAGCAGTCGCATCATGACGTCCGATCGGCTCATTAAACCCTTGCCCAATTATGTGCTTATTGTGCACCAGTATCGCCCCTACTGGCACTTCTTCACGCGCAGCGCCTTGCTTGGCAAGCTCAAGGGCTTCTTGCATCCAGTGAACATCTCGAAGTGACCAAAATGTACTCGTTGATATCGGATTGCTCGCTAACTGATACGGTTGCAAGCTTATCGTTTGTGTCTGCTTCATTTATTAGTACAACTATTGTGACAACAATTATTTTGAAAACTACTTTTGACAACCATCTTTAACTACTACTGCGGTAACTGCCAGTCGATAGGCGTTTGACAGTACTGTACCAGATAATCATTGGTTTTAGAAAATGGCTTAGAACCAAAAAACCCACCGCGGTTGGCAGCAAGTGGCGACGGATGTACAGCGGTCAGAATCAGATGTTTATCGGTATTAATATACTTGCCTTTCTTCTGCGCTTTACTGCCCCACAATATGAATACGGTATGCTCTGTTTGTTCATTAACCACATCAATGACCGCATCGGTAAACTGCTCCCAACCTTTATTCTGATGGCTGTTTGGCTCTCCTTCTCTCACGGTCAATGAGCTGTTTAATAATAACACCCCTTGCTGCGCCCAATAAGTTAGATCACCATGTTTTGACGGTGCGATACCAATATCACTTGCCATCTCTTTTAACAAGTTGTTCAGTGACGGTGGCTTTGGAATGGCTTTGGGCACTGAAAATGATAAGCCCATTGCTTGCCCTGGTCCGTGATAAGGATCTTGACCTAAGATAACAACTTTAACCTGTGATAAAGGTGTTAAGTTCAACGCATTAAACATCAAAGGGGCTGGTGGATAGATACTATCGTCTGATTGATAGGCTTCCTTTAAGAAGGCACGTAAGCTATCCATATTGTCAGAGGTTAATTCTTCTGCTAAGGCGTTCTTCCAGTCTTCTGGTAAACGTACATTATCTAAAATCGCTTGTTTTTGTGCTGCTGTTTTCGTAGGCTTATCATCAAATAGTTCCATGGTATGTCCTTTTTTATTTGTTATAAGATAATAAAAATATTGTCGCTAATGGTTTACGGTGCATTTGAAAATTACTAGCAGTAAAAATTCATCGCAGTAAAATTTAAAGTGCCATGATTATAAACTATGGCCTTATCATAAATTATAGCAATAAAAAAAACGGCTACTGTAGTAACCGTTTTTTTATTGCAGTGCGACAAATAGACTAACTGGCTAATGATTCAGAGTCTGGATGAGGCTCATGCGTCTCAACGACCTTTAAGATAATACGGCTGTCTGCTGAGCCTTTGTCTGACCCTTTCTCTAGCTTAACAGAATTGCCGTCTTGATCTTTAGTATCTTCAGGTTCCAAGGTTAGATGAACAACCCCACCATTGACCAAGTCACCAAACAAAATCATGCCTGCCAATGGCTTCTTAATCTCGTCTTGAATCAGACGCTGCATAGGACGCGCACCCATTAGGCGATCATAGCCTTTGTCTGCTAAGTAATCACGTACCTCATCGTCAATCTCTAACGTTACTTGCTTATCATCAAGCTGCACTTGTAGCTCGACCAAGAATTTATCAACCACAGAGACAACGACTGAAGTATCCAATGGGTTAAATTGGATAATAGCATCAAGACGGTTGCGGAACTCAGGCGTAAACACGCGTTTCAGCGACTCAGTATTATCACGGCTATGGTCTTGTTGTGTGAAACCCATAGAAGAGCGACTGATACTATCCGCACCGACGTTGGTGGTCATAATCACAATCACTTGCTTAAAGATAGCCACGCGGCCGTTATTATCCGTCAAGGTACCATGATCCATCACTTGCAATAACAAGTTAAAAACATCAGGGTGCGCTTTTTCGATTTCATCAAACAACAAGACACAATGCGGATGCTGATTGATTTTTTCGGTAAGCAAACCACCTTGATCAAAACCGACATAACCTGGAGGCGCACCTATCAGACGTGATGCCGTATGCGCTTCCATATACTCTGACATATCAAAGCGTACCAACTCGACACCTAACAAGTTTGCTAGCTGACGTGAGACCTCTGTTTTACCAACCCCGGTAGGACCAGCGAACATAAATGAACCAATTGGCTTATCTGGCGCTTTAAGTCCAGCGCGCGAAAGTTTAATCGCATCAGCAAGCGTTGCAATGGCTTCATCTTGCCCAAATACCAAGTGCTTCAAATCACGGTCTAAATGCTGAAGAATGCTCTTATCATCACTTGAGACTGATTTGGGTGGAATACGCGCCAGCTTGGCAACGATGGCTTCAATATCAGCGACATCGATTTTTATCGGTGCACGCTTAGCTTTAGATTTTTTAGACCCATCCGCTTTCGCTCTATCGTTTGCTTTTGCAACCTTTGCTTCATCTTGCATCTCGTTGAACGTATCTTTATCATCGATGTCGTCATTGTCAGCATCAAGACCTTCTTCATCAGCATCAATTTGCGCATCAAAATCTTGCTCTAAATCAGCGATAAAGCTCTCTTCGGCGTCAATATCGTCCAAATCAGCCACGATACCTAAGCGCTTATAAGCACCTGCTTCATCGATGACATCGATGGCTTTATCCGGTAAAAAACGCTCATGGATATGCTTAGCCGATAATTGAACAGCAGTCACCAAAGCCTCGTCGGTATATTCAACATTATGGAACTCTTCATAACGCGTTTTCAGCCCGCGCAAAATATCGATAGTGTCATCGACGCTAGGTTCTTTAACATCGATTTTTTGGAAACGACGTGACAATGCATGGTCTTTTTCAAATACCTGACGATATTCAGTAAAGGTTGTCGAACCGATACAGCGCAGCTCACCATTGGCAAGGGCCGGTTTGATTAAGTTTGACACATCCATATTGCTACTCATTGACGAGCCTGCGCCAATAATCATATGAATCTCATCAATAAACAAAATCGCATTGGGCTTTTTCTTCAGCGCATCAAGTAGCGATTTCATACGTTTTTCAAAATCACCACGATACTTAGTACCGGCGATTAACGAGCCAATATCTAGGCTATAAATCACGCAGCCGTTAAGGGGTTTTGGTGCTTTATCATTGATAATCAACCACGCCAAACCTTCGGCAATCGATGTTTTACCAACACCTGGCTCACCAACCAATAACGGGTTATTTTTACGGCGGCGACATAGCACTTGGGCGGCACGCTCAATCTCAGGGCCACGACCAATCAATGGGTCGGTTTTACCTTCAGCGGCGCGTTGGTTTAAGTTGGTTGCAAATTCGACCAAGGGATCTTTACTGGTTTTTTCTGAGGCACTGCGGCGCTCACCAGTCATCGAAGCACGTGGCTCAGATGGCTCGTCTTTGTCCTGACCATGTGATAAATACTGGGTCAACTCAAGGCGACTGATGCCTTGTTTTTTAAGCAAATAAACCGCATAAGTATCGTGCTCTGAAAACATCGATACTAAAATATCAGACCCTTCAACCAGACGACCGCCACCAATAGACTGCACATGGAAAATAGCCCGTTGCAGGATGCGATCGAAGCTTTGGGTCGGTTGCGGTGATTGCTCAGTATCTGGATCTACCGTTGGCGTATGCTTATTGATATAAGCCTCTAGCTCACTGCGCAAGGTTGAGACATTGGCATTGCAAGCAGTCAAGGTATTGGCAGCATTGGTATTTTCCAATAATGCCAATAGTAGATGTTCAACAGTGAGATACTCATGCGATTTTTGGCGCGCAAGTGTCATTGCTAAACGCAAAGAAACTTCAAGATGACGACTTAACATAAGGACTTCCTACGGTTGTACCTATCTTATTATTGATAGCTTTATGAATGAGTTAGTAACTAAATCAGGGCGATAGATGGATTGTTCAAGGGCAATGTTAGGATTATTAAGAGACTTTAGTGAATGTTGTTAAATGAAGACTTCCATGACTTAAGTATTATTTTCAGCTTACCTTTATATCAACATGATACTTAAAGATAGTCAATCTATTAACGCTGATTAAAATGTATCGAAGTGTCCAGCAAGCCTTTTAGGGACATTCATAGAGTCAAAAAATCATACTCAACGAAATCATTCGAGTGTAGATTTTGGAGATTAGCTGTTAAATATAATACGGATAAAAACGCTAAAACGACTTGGAAAAACGAGGAATAAATAAAATTAAGTGTACAAGAGTATACTTTAATATATAGGGTTATATAGAAGGAAAATCAAGTCTGGATTTAAAAGATAAGATAATAAATAGAAGGATTGATATTACACTTAATGTGAATAAATATAATAGAGCAAACCGTTGAATAACTCGTCAGTATTGCTCTAGGTCAGATAGGTATCTTGAAGAATAAAAAAGCGAAAAGTAGAAACCGCAAAAAGTAGAAACCGCGACAAACGAAGAAAGCTTTGCTACAAAAGCAGTCTAAAATTACTCGCCCTGATGCGGTTCGATTTGAGTCAATAAAGGATAGCCCTCACGGTGAGCAAGGCTATTAACTTTTTTGGCTTTGGTTTCAGCAATATCTTTTGGATAAATACCCGCAATACCTTTGCTACTATTATGAATCGTCAGCATGATCTCAACCGCTGAATCCATACTATGACGAAATTCTGACTGCAGTACATAAACGACAAACTCCATCGGCGTGTAGTTATCGTTATACATCACCACCGCATACATCGGCGGTTTTGCCACTTCTGGCTCTGCTACCAATACATCAGCTTGCGGTGTGGTTTCACCCTTGGTATCGCCATCTTGAGCCAAATGCAGCGGCAGATTGGGGAAATGCCAATCCGCAACGGTGGGCGTTGATTGTAATATGGTTTGTTTTATCATAATTAGAATACAAATAAATAGGTGGGTTTATAACAGCATAAAGGGGGATTAAAAAATTAGCAGACATATCGACATGTTGAGACATCACTAAGCGTCAGCTATTGGAGACAGCAACATAAAATAGGCAAACAGTAAGGTTCAGTCAAACCTTGTAAGATTAAGGTTCAATCGGGCTTTCATCAACCTCTGGCAAGTCTAATAACGACAGCGGCATATTATCAACCTTGTCGCCAAGCTTCCAATCGTATAACTGCTCTACTTCCTGCCCGCCTGCTTTCAAGCTCAGCTTAACCTGCAAAGGCTTAAAGCCTGACGGCATCATAAAGCGACCGCGAATACGGGTAATACCTTCGATGGTATAACTGGCTGGTTCTAACGGCACTTCTACAAAGTCATCGTTATTAAGTAAGGTCAACGTTGGCTTTAAGCGCTTGGCTTTACCATCACTAGCAAGCATGGCAACATCAAAGCCATATTCAAAAGCGCTCTCAGGTAAAGGTTGAATTTTCGCGCCAAGTATCTGTAGTGGCATACCGCCTTGTTTACTCAGCAGTTCGCCATATATCTCATTAAGCTGTGCTACTTGCTTATTTTCAACGGTCAGTTCTTGCTGATTTTCACGCAACTCTTTTAGGTTTGCCAGACTTATTTCCAGTTCTTGCTTAGCGGTAGCCGCTTCATTGGTCGCGATCTTACTGCTAAGGCGTAAATCTTTTAGCTCTTGCGTCGCCTCTTTACTGGTAATAACTGCTTGCTTAGCTTCGGTTTGCATCGAATAATAGCCACGCTGATAACCAAGCTTATGACCAAATAACAGCCCTACCACCGCCGTTACCAATATCGCTACTACAAATAATGCCAACACTAAAGTAGACGCACCTTGCTGTGAACTACCGATGCCATGGCGACTGATAGCCACATCACTGCTGCGATAACAATTGCGATAATCAGGATAAGAGAGATGCGAATCGCGCCCCACATTATAGGAAATAGAGTCTTGACACGCTAAACGTGCTGGCTGTGGGCAAAGGCGTAGTACATTCTTCAAACGCATTTAGACAATATCTCTTAACAGTAAGGGCAGGTTATTATAGCGGAATTTATAATCAATACCTAGCGCCATGAATATGAAGGATTTGATAATACATAAACATCTGTTAAGGAACAATAGGGGCAAAGTTTAAGCCCATTGATTCATCAAAACCAAACATTACATTCATATTTTGTACTGCTTGCCCAGCCGCACCTTTTACCAAATTGTCTTGTACGACAATTACTGTCAGCTCAGCACGCGCATTGTCTTGATGGATACCAATACGTAAGCGATTACTAGCACGCACGCTGCGCGTATCTGGATAAAGACCTTTTGGCATCACATCCACAAACGCTTCTGCAGCGTAGCTTGTCTCAAACATTTGCTGCCAATCAATAGCAGTGCCTGCTTCAGTCAGCTCAAGATGAATGGAGCTCAACATTCCGCGTATCATCGGCACCAGATGCGGTAAAAAACGAATACGATGGCTAAATTTACTATCTAATAATTGGGCAACGCCCTGTTCAATCTCAGGTAGATGCCGATGACCTTCAACGCTATAGGCCTTGAAGTTGTCTGTGGTTTCAGCATAGTTAAGGGCAAGCTTTGCTTGACGACCCGCGCCCGAAACACCAGACTTTGCATCGATAACGATACGTGATTCAACCAATCTTGCTGCTTGCTGATTTTGCGCATCGATAATAGGTTTTAAGCCCAAGATAGCCGTGGTTGGATAACAGCCGGGGTTACCGACCACCAAAGCATTGGCAAGTTTTTCACGATTGACTTCAGGTAAACCATAAACGGCTGTCTTAAGCAAATCAGGACAGGCATGCGCTTGCTGATACCAGTGCTCAAACTCCGTTAATGACTGCAAACGGAAATCCGCCGCCAAATCAATCACCTTTACGCCCGCTGCCGTTAACGCCTCTGCTTGCTTCATTGCCACGCCATGTGGGGTCGCAAAAAATACCACATCGCATTTTTGCAAGGTCGCTAGCGTCTCATCACCTAAGTCGCTAAAAACGATATCGGAGATACCGCGTAAGCTTGGGAATATCTCATCAGCTCGGGTGCCAGCTTCACTACGTGAGGTTAGCAAATCAATAGACACTTCAGGATGGGCAGATAATAAGCGAATCAGCTCAATACCTGTATAGCCTGTGCCGCCGACAATCGCTGCTGAAATCATAAGATATCCCTTTTTCTTTTATGCAGTTTCTTACTCAATTAATGGTATATAGCTATAATGTTTACACCTAAGTATAAACATACTAGGGTCTAGATTTAATAGCGTCTAAATTTATCGCTTTTAATAAACTCACGTTTCTTAATGTTAGCTACTTTTAAAAATTAGCCACATTAAATCTTATAGTCATGTACCGCATCGATAAAGACTTTAGCATTATCAGGGTTGACCCACTGAGTAATACCATGACCTAAGTTTGCCACATAGCCTGTTTTTTCGCCATTGGCATAAGCACTATCTAGCATGGCATTGACTTCAGAACGGATAGTCGCAGGCGAGCCGTATAAAGTCGCGGGATCTAAATTACCCTGAATGGCTTTGCTACTTTGTAGCTTTTTATGGTGCTTGGTCAATTGACGCTGACTTTCGGTCAAGACTTGACGTGCGCGATCAATGGGCATTGTCCAGTCTAAACCCAAGGCGTCAGCTTCACTATCCGCTTGAATATCAAGCCATAATCCGCCACCTTTGGTAAACAATACCACTGGTATTTCGGGGTGACGTACTTTTAGCTCAGCGACAATGCGCTTATTATAAGCGTGTGAGAAATCGACGAATTGACGATGGCCAAGCGCCCCGCCCCAGCTATCAAATATCTGTAAGATTTGCGCCCCAGCAACCACTTGTGCATCCAAATAATCAATCACTGACGTTGCTAACTTGTCTAATAATTGATGTAAAAACTCAGGATTGCTATATAGAAAACCTTTGGTATAACGATAATCTTTTGAGCTACCGCCTTCAATCATATAAGTCGCTAGTGTCCAGGGACTGCCAGAAAAACCAAATAATGGCACTTGTCCGTTTAAGGCTTTACGAATACTTGTCACCGCACGCATGACATAATCAAGCGAGTCATTGACATCGAGTACTGGTAATCTATCTAAATCTGCCTGCGTACGAATAGGGTGTTTAAACTTTGGGCCTTCACCGGTTTCAAAATATAAGCCCAGCCCCATCGCATCTGGAATGGTTAAAATATCACTAAATAAAATAGCGGCGTCTAAGTCATAACGACGTAATGGTTGCAAGGTAACTTCAGTTGCACGCGCGGTATCTTTACATAGACTCATAAAATCACCAGCTTCAGCGCGAGTGGCCTTATATTCTGGTAAATAACGACCGGCTTGGCGCATCATCCACACAGGTGTGGTATCTATCGGCTCAAAGCGCAGGGCGCGTAGCAATCTATCGTTTTTTAAAGGCGCAAAATTCTGCTCTAGCGCGTTATTATTGTCTGAAGCACTCATGTACAAATCTCCAAAACAGCCCCATCGTTATTCAAATGAACAGTTAAGCAAATGCATAACAAGGCTGGATAAAATAAGTTAAAGAAAAGAATATTAAAACGCTCAGATAGCGACACTCTATTACAGAATCCCAAATTTGCTGAATAACGGGTTATGGATCAACCGTTATAAAGTCTTATTTAGAATTTTTAGAGCGTCATTTGCTGTTAGCCTTTAATCAATAATGTCGTACTTATATCTATCGTGCTTATATCTATCTTACTTACATACAAAATAAGATAAATTCCCCAAACGGTTTACATGGTCAGCGCTAAGTTATCACGGTGCACCATAACTACGCGCTCTTCATTGTTACCAAGAATTCTATCAAACTGCTCTGTACGCTCACGAGCCACACGGCAAGCATCGCGCGATGAGAAGTTCACTTGACCGACAGCGATACGCTCGCCCGTATCTTGATGGACAATCTCAACCACGTCGCCTTCATCGAAATCGCCGCGGACTTCTACCACACCGACTGGTAACAAACTCTTGTGATGTTCGACAACCGCTGTGGCAGCACCTGCATCAACAAGTAAAGAACCTGACATGCGCAAATGTGCCGCTAGCCACTGTTTACGTGCAATGATTTTATCTTGGTCATTGGTGGTCAGTAACGTACCGACGGCTTCGCCAGAAACCACACGCGTGATAACATCGTCGATAGCGCCACTGACGATCACCGTCGGACAACCGCCCATGGCAGCCAAGCGTCCAGCACGGATTTTGGTTAGCATACCACCGCGACCAAGTTTGCCACCATCACCTGCGATATCAAATAAATAATCAGCCATTGCCCGCTCTTGGCGGATCATTTTGGCATTCGGATTATTACGAGGATTATCGGTAAAGACGCCCTCTTGATCGGTTAAGATAATGTATAAATCGGCATTGACCATCGCCGCTGCCATCGCGCCTAAGGTGTCATTATCGCCGAATTTAATCTCGTCAATGGTAATGGTATCGTTTTCATTAATCACTGGCAGCACGCGCCACTCTAATAATTGCGTCAACGCCCCAGTGGTATTTAAATAACGACTACGATTAGACAAATCATCATGAGTCAGTAGCAACTGCGAGCTTTGAATACCATGCTGAATCAACGCTGACCACCAAGTCTCAATTAAGCCCATCTGACCGATAGACGCACAAGCTTGTAGCGCCGCCAATTTCCTCGGACGCTCTTCAAGATTCATACGCACCACACCTTCAGCAACCGCACCTGAAGATACAAGTAATACTTCAACACCTTGCTTATGCAACTTGGCAATCTGCTTTGCCCACTCGTAAATGGCAGTTCGATCAAGCCCTCGCCCATTATTGGTTAATAACGATGAGCCAATCTTGACAATAACGCGCTGAATATCAAAGTTGCGAGCTTGCTTAACAAACCTTGCTTCTTCGGTCGTGTTCTCTATGTCAACTGCCATATAAACTCCTGTTGCTAGTGTAAAGTAATTACGGGGATTAAATTAAAAACTGTGCGCACACCTATTTAAAGAACGTAAACTTAAAGCACCTAAAGTTAAAACTCCTGAACTTAAAGCTCATTAAGTTAAATAAAATACACCTAAGGCACGTAAACCACTTCAACGCCATCATCATCTAGGTCGTCGTCATCTTCATCATCATCGTTTAAGTCAATGCCTTCACGCGCTGCTCTGCGGGCTGCACGATATGCTTCACGCTGTGCTTCGGTATTCAGACGTACTTCTGCTTCTAAGCGCTCAAAACGCTCTTTTTGTGCTTCAGCAAAAATAGGGTCTTCGATTTCACGCTCACGTTCACGCTCAATCTCATTCATTAAATGGTATTTAACCGCATCGACGCCTTCGCCAGTCAATGTCGCGGTACGGAATACAATACCTGTCCAACCAAGCTCAGCCACAATATGGGTACAAAGCTCATTTAAGTCTTCTTCGGCAACCTGATCGATTTTATTCAAGATTAAAATCTGTGGCAAATTGGCCAATTCAGGTGAAAAACGCTCAAGCTCATTTAAAATAATACGGGCGTTTTCTACTGGGTCACTGCCATCGATTGGTTTTACATCAACCAAGTGTAACAGACGACGCGTACGAGCGACATGCTTTAAAAAGCGGATGCCAAGTCCTGCGCCTTCTGAAGCGCCTTCGATTAAACCTGGAATGTCGGCCATGACAAATGAGCGATGACGACCGATATCTACCACGCCTAAATTTGGTACTAACGTGGTAAATGGATAATCGGCCACTTTTGGTCTAGCAGCAGAGACTTGGCGGATAAAGGTCGATTTACCAGCATTAGGCAAACCAATTAAACCCACATCAGCCACAACTTTTAGCTCAAACTTAAGAACTTTTAATTCACCTTCAAAACCAGACGTCGCTTTACGCGGTGCTTGGTTGGTCGAGCTTTTAAAATGGGTATTACCCAAACCACCATCGCCACCTTTGGCAATCAGTAAAGTCTGACCAAGCTCAATCAAATCACCCAACACTTCGTCAGTTTCGGTATCGACCACAGTCGTACCGATTGGGACTGGCAAATAAATGTCATCAGACCCTTTACCGGCACAGTTCTTACTATGACCGTTTTCACCGCGCATGGCGTCATAACGACGGGTATAACGATAGTCAACTAGGGTATTGGTGTTATCTTCTGCAATGACATAGACATCTCCGCCCTTGCCACCATCACCACCATCAGGACCACCGCGAGGGACATACTTTTCTCGGCGAAAACTGGCGATTCCGTTACCACCGTCACCTGCTTTTACCGTTACGACGGCTTCATCAATAAATCGCATCTTACGTTCCTTTATTTACCATCCAGTTTATAAACTGGTTACAGTCAACGACCGTATTTTAGGTAGTAGCTATATGTTTGGGTAGTTATGAAAAACTTAATAAGTATAAAAAATTCTTTAAAAAAGTACGCCAATTAGAATGCAATGTCATTCTTAGTTAGCATTTATTATGACAACAACACCCGATAACCATTCGGACTATCGGGTGCTTGAGTACTGCCTTTAACCATTTACACCGATTTATCTAAGATAAAACTTACTTTCGTATCACTGTTTCGTCTAAATAGAAACAGCTAAAATAGTAGCTGTGCAATGTTTTACGCGGGGATTTGCGTATAGCTGATGCCAGCCATTTGCGTTGCCAAACGTAATACCTGCGTGCTATAGCCTACTTCGTTATCATACCAAATATAAACGATAGCATGGTTATCAGTCAAAATCGTTGCTTGGGCATCGACGATACCGACGTGCGTATCACCGACGAAATCAGTCGAGACCGCTTCGGTAGAGTCCGTATAAGCAATCTGCGTCTGCCATTGGCTGCTATTAGAAACTTTACGCATGAACTCATTTAACGCATCAGCACTAGCTGGCGCAGTTTTTAGGTTTAAGTTCAAAATCGCTAAGCTGACGTTTGGCGTTGGCACGCGAATAGCATTACCCGTTAATTTGCCGCTAAGCTCTGGTAGTGCTTTACCAACTGCTTTTGCCGCGCCAGTACTGGTAATAACCATGTTCAATACTGCACTACGACCACGGCGATCGGCTTTATGATAGTTATCAATTAAGTTTTGATCGTTAGTGAACGAGTGAATGGTTTCAACGTGACCGTTTTCGATACCATATTCGTCATTTAATACTTTTAGTGTTGGGGTAATTGCGTTGGTTGTACAGCTCGCCGCACTGACGATAGTGTCATCGCCAACGGTATCGTTATTTACGCCATAGACAACGTTCTTAATATCGCCGCCAGCAGGTGCGGTTAGTAATACTTTTTTCACACCAGTAGACTGCAGATGCTTACCAAGACCGGCTTCATCTTTCCAAATGCCCGTGTTATCAATGACCAATGCATCGTTAATACCATAAGCAGTATAATCAATCTCGCTTGGGTCTTTGGCATAAATCACTTGCACAAAGCGCCCATTGATAATCAAGCCGTTATTTTCGTTATCGACAACCACGCCACCAGCGAAGCTACCATGAATCGAATCACGTTCAAGCAATGAGGCACGCTTAGCCAAATCACCCGCTGCTGCAGGACGTACAACAATCGCTTTTAACTGCATACCCTTGGCGCTTGATGCTTGTGACAACAATAGACGCGTCAAGATACGACCGATACGACCGAAACCATATAGCACGACATCAGTTGCGCCATTGCTAGCGCCTTTATCAGTACCAATAGACTGTAAAGCCGCTTGTAAATCACTGTCATTAGCCATCAGTTGACCGACATCGATACGCGCCGCTTGGATATCTTTATTCTCGGCTAACACCTTAACCATCGCTAACGTGTCAGCGATATCAATAGCTTTAGCACCTTGCTCACGTAACGCCACTTTTTGATGCAATGCCAATATTTGACCTACAGAAGTTGTATCTAGCGTGTCGCCAAATAGAGTCACTTGCACATCTTGCTCGTTATAAAGCTTATTCAATAGCCCCATCAGCTCAATGGCTTGTTGCTCTTGTTGGTTATAATTGCTCAAGTGGTCTTGATGTAATTGGCGTAAGGTATCAGCGTTGCTCACGAGAAACATCCTTATGGTCAGTAATTAGGTAATCAGTAAAGTATGAAGAAATATAAATAGATAGGTCATCATTCAGTTAAGTAATGATTCTAAAACGATAACGCTCGACTGTTGCTCCGATGGTTATGGTCACCGTTTTTATCAGCGTAGTCTTTAGATAAGAGAGATTTTAGCCTAAAATGCCTTATTTTGCTAGTGATAACCGCATTTGCCGCTCTCATAAAGAATATTATTAATATATGGCCTACTTATTAAAAATAAAGACATCTAAACTTGCTGTCCCATTTTTGATGAGCCAAAAACGCTGTAGAAATCTGATGAATATAAAATATTTAAGTAGCTGTCAGTAACAGACTATTAATAACGAACTACTAATAACGAACTATTAATAATCGATAATTGACCTTCATAACTAATAGATATTTTATGGTACCAATTTCACTGTCTGATTGGTCTGCGGTGTAAGTTTGAACTCTTTTAAATCATAGCCCTGTTGTTGAGCAATCTGGCGATATTTGGCATAGGTTTCTTGACTCACATTTGGCGAACGCGCCAGCAACCATAAATAGTCTTTATCGGGCGTACCAACCAATGCCGTTTTGTAGTCTGCATCACGTGCCAGTACCCAATAATCCGCGCGACCGACAGGCAACCAACGAATCCAAGAAGGTAAGAAAGTAACTTTTAATTTGCTGCCCGTCGCATCAGCTGGCTTGGCTAAGCCTTCAGCTACGATATCTGAACCGTCTTGCGCTTTACACTGGTTAATTACTTTGATGCCTGAGCCATCTGTTTTTTCAACATAATTCGCGGTCACATCACTGGCGCAATTGCGCTGAAAATACATCGGTAAACGACCTATCTCATACCAAGTACCTGCGTACTTTTTAAGATCAACGCTATCGACTGTGGTTGGTACACTTGCAGACTTATGAATGATAGCACTTGGCTTAATGGATAATGTCTCTGTGCTGGTTTTATCCGTCGTTGCATTAGCGGTCACATTAGCTTTAGGCGCAGTAGTGACGGGGGGCGTTGCCGCATACGCTGAGAACGCCGCCAATGGGATAATAATCGCTAAGGCAATACCTGTGTGCTTGATAAGTCCATTCATAAATATGCGCTCCGGTATCTCTGTTGCAGCTGCATCGGCAGTGTCAGCATAAAGATGGTTTTTTGTTTTAGAATCACTGGCTTTGGTTTTATTCTTTTTAGTCAGGCTATCTTTCGTAGCTATAGCATCCGACTGTCCTTCTACCATATCATCTTCAACAGAGTGCAGCTTTGATGATTGTGTATCTACCTTTAAATTTTCATTAATGTTGATATCAGTCGTTTTTGTCACTTTTTGATAGCTATGGGCTTTTTTATATCCATGATTAATCCGTGGACTTTGTGAGTCTTGCGAGCTTCCATCACTCTTATTATTTTTATTGTGTCTAGCAAAATTACTCGTGCTTGTCTTGCTTTTCATATCGCTAGTTTCAATACTACTCATGCTACTAGCTTTATGATTGCTATTCTTAATCATTGCAGACTCTGTTGCCTCAGGAAGGCTTTTTTTAACGCTTTTGTAGCCAAAATAGCTATCATATGCTGACGTATCTGTCACCAAATGGTTGGAGTGTTCGTCGTTAGCACTGTCATAGTGGTCATAATGATAACTAGCGTCATTACTGGCGTTACCAGCCTCTGACGGCTTATCTGTCTTTAGATGACCTTTATTAATCTGGCCTTTCTTAAGATAGTTCTTTGTAAGATGGGGCTGACTTGGCTGGCTAGTCTGCTGCGATTGAGAACCAGCTGCCTGAGAATCAGACCATGCTGATTTAGGTAACTTATTGGTTTTCATAGGAGTACCATTTATTAATAAGGATAGTTAAAAATTCTTTATTAGAAAATTATTCTCAATAATTACTTTAAATATAAAAGCGCAAAGACTGAACACGGTTATAACCGTATATGCTATAAACTTTTATACGCTATAAATTCTAAGAGGCACTGCCTAAATGTTATAAGTACATGACAATAAGAAGCTGTTTTTAGCAGCCTATTTTAAGAAGCTGTTTTTAGCAGCCTATTTTGGAAAATAGCTGCCAAATAGAAATATAACAAACTAATTCAGCGCCTTTGATAATTTGACAGTTCATATTAATGGCAAAGACGCCATGAGAACAGTGTCGCAATGTAGGGAAACGCAACGGTTTGTAAGTAATTCTACATTTATCTGATAGAACGAACACATAGTTACTGATTGTTAAAACAGTATTGAAATCAGTGTTTTGCAATCCTCTAGGCTACTCATTTAAGCTGCCTTACACCCTGCTCTAACCCTTTACCTAAAAGGCATTTTTAGTTAATCATCCGCAATAAAAATGGTCAAAACAATAGTATAAAAGCCATTCGATGTATTACTCGAAAAACTGCCTAATTCCAGCAACAGCAACACCGCCATACTGCTCCGCATGTATACTCATTACTGGTGATAAACCGCCCAAACCTATCACTGGCATATCTGCTAATTTTGCTAATTCTGACCATGCCTGCCAGCCAAGCGGCTGAGTCTCAGGATGAGTTTGGGTTGCTAAAACAGGTGACAGGAAAATACCGATGATGGGGGGTAATTGCTCCTCTAAACGCACATGCGCCAACTTATTAGCGGCATTAATACTCTCAGCATCATGACAACTTACAATCACTGGATAGCTTAATAAATGGTCTGAAAATATGCAGCAGTACGATGCATTATTACTCTGATGAACATCGTTATCGGCATAACTTGAGCACTGCATAAGCTGCGTCTGGGTTAAATGCTTTGCTACAATCTGGCGGTTTATTTTTATGGCTTGCTTATGCGCTGCGTTGCTTTCAAATTCAGTAGGCACAATCGCATGGATATCGGGTCGCAAGCTTAATAACTGCTCTATATTCTTATCTGAGTCCATGGCTTTTGGTCGGACATAAACCCATGCGTCATGCCCTAAGTGCACAGCATGATACTGTAACCATGCAGCTGCTGGATCAGCCGCGTCACCGAAGTGTGCTAATGGATAGGTAATTGCTATCTGTTGTGGTAAGCGCAACCATTCAAGAATGGTTTTATTGGCGGCAGGCAGATGGTAATCTCCTGCCAGTAACTTCGATTTATCTACCCAAGTTAGTGCCTGACCCTCTAAACCTTTATGACGGTGTTTATACTGTTCATACTGCTGCACGCTCAGCGCTACCTTATAGACATGCAAGCAAACCTGCTTATCACCATAGTCATGATGCAGGCGACCAAGCTTTACAGCACTATTATTAGCGATATCAATACCCGTCTCTTCGTCAACTTCGCGTCTCAGCGCTTGCTTAGCCGTTTCGTCACCATCTATCTTGCCGCCTACAAACTCATAACGGTTACCTTGATGTTGTGAAGCGTCTCTAAACCCTAGCAAATACTGGTTGTCATGATAAATGACCGCCACTGCAACATTGACGACAGTTATTTCATTTGCTTTTCTTATCCCATTTTTATGCGATGAATGTTCTATCGAGGTTGTTATTTGACTTACCATATTAGTGCCCTTTATCAAAATATTTATGGATGCATTTATCGCTATTTTATTATCTTGGTTGATAGCTTTTAGAGTATTTATAGCCTTTGTAAATAAGGCTTTATATAAGTTTACATAATAACTGTCATTTATTTTATCAAATAGCTTGCAAAATCTCCCAATGTAAATGATAATTATTATCGTTATTAACTTACTTCATATCACTATATTTGGTTCAATTATTTTATCAAAAGGAATTTATCATGAGCATGGTCATCTCTCGTTATTTAAACTGCCGCGAAAACCGCTTACCTACGCTACAATCGCAGCATCTATTTGCACTGACTAAAGAAGTGCGTATCGAGCATGAAGGCGAAGAATACCGCTTACGCTTAACGCGCAACAACCGCTTAATTTTGACCAAATAGATAGCCTGCTCACCGCATAAAAAAAACGCCTTTACTAAAAGGCGTTTTTTATTGGATTGAATTAACCGCTAACTATCGACTTACAAACGGACAGCTAGACGATTAGAACTTTAGAACTTTAGAACTTTAGAACTGCCAACTATAAACCACATCGACCGCATTCTCCGCCGCCGAGGTTGCTTCTACATAAATCCGACGCGTCAGCTGATAACGGATAGATAGGCTATTTTGGGCATTAAACACACCGACACCATAGCGGATATATAAATCAGGGGTGACATAACCGGTGACATTGACGTTGGTGTCCTCACTACTTCCTGAAGCGTCAACGGTCAGGCTTTGGAAGCCGAACGCTTGACCTATCTGATTGGTGAGATTGCGTGTACCACTAAGCCCAAAGCTTAAGCCTGCCGCCGCAAGGTTATTGGTCACCTGCGATTTAAAGCCTTGCTCACTGATTTGGGTGGCGCTCTTATTATTAATACGACCGGTTATCAAGGCATTCATCGCTTGCTGCTGGGTAAGGCCAGCATTATTAAAGACGATAATATTTGGATTTTCTGTATTGCCTTTAACGCGCACGCCGACTGTTTTACCGCTAATGGTTTTAACCGCCTCGATACTAAGATTGGGTTTCATCACATCACCATTAAAACGCACTTGACCATAATTGAGCTCTAGACTCTGACCAAAGGCATTGATATTGGTACGCCGAGAAACCTGCACCACACCTTTGGCGCGCATAATACCCGTGCCATTTTGGGTGACATTAATCGCCCCTGCTAAAGGAATTACGGCACCAAAGCCACGGAAGTTAATATCATCGCCCAAGTCGATACCGATATCGGCATTGATTGACCAAGGTTTTGAGATAGCTAAAACCTCATCAATATTACCAATCAAACGACGATCAAGCACGACCGCATCTTCGGTTTGGGTAATGATGTCTTCACTGGCTTCTGGTGGACGAATGGTTGCTGATGGCACACTGACCGCCCCAGTGATATTGACATAACGGTCACCCGGACGCACGATAATATCGATATCAGGATTAATCTCAGCTAACAATAATGGCGGCTGAGTTAATACCAAACGCTCACCAATAATACTTAGCTTGGCTTGTAGCTTTTGTTGCCAATTCACCGTACCGGTCAGTTTACCTGTACCGGTACCACTATTAAAGGTGCCCTTGATAGTTGCCTGCGTTCCACGAATTTTGCCATCGACATTGACCTTTCTTAAATTGATAGGCAAATCAAGCATCGCAATACGGCCGTCAGCCAATTTTACATCACCATAAAACTGCGGCTTATCGAGCGTACCACCCAAGCCACCTGCCATGGTGATATTGCCTTCGAGCACCCGCATACCGGGGAAGAAAGGCTTAAATATCGCCAAATTAAGCTCATTGAGCACCAGTGCACCCGAGATAGGTTTTGGCGTTTTATAAGGGTCAACGATAACCTCAGCATAGCCGCGCGCACCGCGACCGGTATTGATGTCCGTGCGCAGCTTGATACCTTCAGGGACCGACAAAGCAATAACGGACACACGCTTATAAGGCAAGGTAACTGGCTGACTGTCGCCATCTTGAATCAAGCCGATTTTGCCGTTATCAGAATACAGTGTGGTATTAATCGTCGGCGGACGACCACGTTGCCAACCGACGATGGCTTTACCATTAATTTTCGCTTGCCAATCAATATCTTTGGGTAAAAAGACTGAGAATAGCGAAGTATCCAAATTTTGTACGGCTAAATTGACTTGACCCGCGGCGGGTGAAGCAATTAGATTCTCACGTAAACACAGCTTGCCGGTTTGGTCGCTCGCCTGCCAACAGTGGGCAGCAAGCTGTACTTTTAAGTCTGTTGAGTTATTACCTTGTTTTTTGGGTAGATTCACAATCAATTGCGCAGGTTGTAGTTGATTTAATGTCGCATATTTCGATTTGACTCGACCTTTACCAATCACCCCTGACCAACTGAGCTTATCGCGATTAAAGCCACCTTTGAGCCTTGCTGAGATATCAAGCTCATCATTCGCCACCTCAAGATTGACCACATGCGCCTGCTCAGTGCCATTAAAAGTCGCATTGACCTTTTTGAAGCTCTGACCTGCCGCATCCAGACCTTCTGCGCTAATAATAAGCTGACTTGGACTATTGGCCAAATTGACGAGCTTACCGCGGATACGCCCTTGACGCAAAATGAAGCCCGGTAGCGCTAGACGCTCACCAACCAAGTCAATATAAATCGTGGGCAGCGCTTGTCCTGCCGGCTGCGATAAGGTCGCGCCGCCCGTCACTTTGCCGGCAAGCTTATCTGAGAGCTGGTCGAGACTGGTGATATTAATTTTAGCTTGTAGCTGCTTAGCATTACCATTAGCAGTAAGGTAGTTATCGCCCCAACGTAGCACTAAATTATTGGCATTTAAGCTATC
Source organism: Janibacter sp. CoH_79_TC_3 (assembly GCF_058197955.1). NCBI lineage: Bacteria > Bacillati > Actinomycetota > Actinomycetes > Micrococcales > Intrasporangiaceae > Janibacter > Janibacter sp. CoH_79_TC_3. The sequence goes on along the minus strand of NZ_JBXWIV010000009.1, from coordinate 23,915 downwards.
GATTAGCGCATTAACCTGTTTATATTGCCCCTGTGCATCTTGTGCTTGTAAGCGTTTGAAATAACTGCCTAAGTCTTTTGGTAGACGCATTTTTGCCGCTAGACTACCTTTAGCACTGAGCGGCTGGCCTTTTAACATACCACTTAGGTTAACTTGTTTAATATTAATGATTTGCTGATTGTCGCTCCAGCGCCCATCAGTATCGATGCTGCCAGTGATGGTGCTTGGAATGTCTTTAAAGAAATAGCCCAAGTTAAAGCGATTCATCACCGCCTTGATATCCCAAGCAATCCCTTTACGCACATCAACCGTACCATTGGCATCGATGCTGCCTGCCGCGCCGACATGGCGGAAACGCTTGATACGAATCAGCTGGGCGTCACCACTGGCATCGATGGTAAGTTTACCAGCTGGTAATTGCTCAGCATCCAATACACCATCAAAATTTACCGCAAAGTTTTTAATCTTACCCTTTGCATTAGGATTGTTTTTTGGCGGCGTTTGCCACACGCCGCTGGTTTTTAAACCACCAGTGATAATGGCGGCGTTATTCGGTAAGAAATAGCCAAGATTAAATTTATCAAAGCGGCCATCGACCGTCCAACCGATATTTTGACGTAAATCAATAACACCGTTTGCCTTTACTGCGCCGGCTTCACCGTTATAGTTAAGTTTACGGATACGAATCAGCTTTGGCGTCCCAGCGGCATCAATCGATAAGCTGCCTTTTGGAACATCAGCGGTATTAATGTGACCATCAAAACGAGCATCAAAAACAGATAGCTCACCGCCGATAATATCGACGCTGGCATCACCGCTGCCCGTGATACCGATAGCGCGGCTATCTTGGCTGGCATCAAGGTTTACTTGCAGATCGGTATTGTTAAAACTGATGATATGACGCTGACCTTTGACGCGGTTTTTACTGATATTGAGCATGCGCCCGCGTGCATTGATACGTCCCATTAGGCGCTCAAGTGGTAGATCACTACGATATTTTTTGGGTAGTAAACCTGTGGTACGCGCATCTATCTGCCACGTTAGCGGGCGTTTTTTGCTCGCCAGTTGAATTTGTCCTGTGCCAGATAAATCGCCTACTATGCCTTTATAATTAAGGCGGTTGATATCGATGACGTCACCTGCTTTACGCACACGCACATCGTAGTTGCCTTTAGGTGCGACATTTAGCTCATTAATCACCGCCTTGCCATCGACCGATAAGTTCGAGCCGCGCATGATGACATTTGCTTGTCCGCTTGGACTGTCGATATTACCGATATTAGGTACATTACGACGCACGAGGTTCTGCCATTTAGCATCAATATACCAAGGTGTTACTTGTTTAGATTTAGAAGTTCTGCCACGAGCTAAGGGTTTACCCTGAATAATATTGGCATTAATGTGTTCGCCATCACGCTGACGCAAATCTGCATCCATCTCTAGATTGCCAGTTTTATTTTTATGCTGATAGTGTACGGACAAGCGACCATTGAGCTTTTGCGGTGCATACGCTTTAAAATCCGCGTACTCTTTAGGAATCACGCGACGAATATCAAAATTACTGCCAGTTGCGCGCACTCTTGCATCAAAGCTACCCTTCCAGTCTAAAATACCTTGTAGCACCAAGTTGCCGGCTGGCACCTGCGCATCCAAGCGATCAACGCGCAGTTGGCTATTGGCAATGATAGCGCGACCTTGATAATGCCCAGAGGGGATATCTTTGGCAGTCAATTCGGTATTGATACGCAGACGTATCTCTGAGATAACACCCGATGCCGTCGCCATGCCACTTTTTAGGTGGATATTTTGGCTGTCGGCATACGGGATAAGAACATCGTCCCATTCAAGCTTCGCCTGAAATGGTGAATCCTTATCCAGACCCTGCACCACAAAATCGCCGCTGACATCGCTGTCGTTATAGCGGCTACGCACCTTACCGACGGTGCGTTTAAGCGTACCGGTTGCAGTGATATCTAATGGATCAATATAAGCCTTGCCTAGTGCGCTTACTTCAGCTATGGCGCTCAAATCTAAAGGATAATCACCTTGTAAATCCGCATATCCTTTTAGAGCACTGACCTTAACGATATCAGCGTATTGTAATTTACCGCGACCAACCGTTACTATACTACCAACCCACGTCAAATCATGCGCCTCAATATCATGCACAATGATAGGGTCTTTGGTAACTTGTTTATAAATGATGGTTTTTACTTTTGCTTGATCAAAACGCAAATTGACCGGCAAACTAAGGGTTCGATAATCGAACGGCTCACCCGTTGGCGGTTTGTTATTGATAATCTCAATAGTTTGGATGTCGGCATCGCGCAGGTGCACTTCTTTGGCAAATAATGCGCGCCAGCCAATTTTGACATAAGCCTTATCCACCAATATCTCAAGGTCTTCGTTTGCCTTGATATCGATATCAGTGACCCAAATACCATCGCGCAGATTGCCACGACCATATTTGAATTTAATACCCGTCTCGGCGCTAATTTTTTCTAAAACGAACTTGGTGCCTGATTCGGTGCCGACCGCATACAAAAAAACGGCGAACATAATCGCCAATACGATAACAATGAGCACCATCAATTTGAGCAAAAAAGACAGAGGATACCAACGTCTTACGGCGCGGGCGTCGCGTTGTGCTGGATCTTCATCCGAGGGCTTGTTTGGCAGGGTATTTTTAGTCGACATGACACTCAGCTACGTTAAAGAATGATTACCAGCATGCGCTAGGATAAAAAATAGTACTGTGCTTAATACTATAGGACTGTACTTAATACTACAGTTAGGACTGTTTTGCTGCTTACTGCTTATAAAGGTGAACCGATAAATAGATGTAATCTAACCGGAATGCTGTCTTCTGTCACACCCGCAGCCACATCGACACGCACCACGCCGACCGGCGACGCCCAGCGGATACCCACGCCCACGCCAACTTTGGTATCTGTCTCAAAGTCTTTATCATAAGCATTACCGACATCGGTGAAAAATGCCCCGCGGAAACCCGGTTTAAACTCATAGTTATATTCGGCACTACCAACGGCAAGGATTTGTCCGCCGGTCAGATAGCCTTTATCAATCGGTGATAGGCTCTCGTAATCGTAACCGCGGATACTTTGATCGCCGCCAGCAAAGAAGCGTAGTTTATAAGGCACTTCATAAAAATCATCGGCCCAAATATAACCGGTATTTAAACTACCCAGCACTTGGTGTTTATTATCAGCACCAAAACTATAAATACCGCTGACACCCGCGCGTAGTATCGCCAAATCGGTATCACTCAGGGCGCTTTCTGAACCTGCCTCAAGCGAATAATACTGGCGGAACCCACGCGTAGGATTGGCAGGATTATCAACGTCTGTCTTACTCATACCGTAACCAAATAACAAGGCTTGCTGGGTAGGTTTAGAGGAAGTAAAGCGTACCGGAAGATTGTCTAACTCATCCTCATCAATGCCCGTCTCTAACTCATCTAAACGGTAGCGCACAGAGTAACTACGATCCCAGCCGTTTTCACGGCGGATATTACGTGCCAATGCGGCTTTTAAGGTTCTGGTAGATAAGTCAAAATTACCTTCGCCTTGGTCGATGACCTCTTCTTCATAAGTCAAACGCGCATCTAACTTATCATTCAAAGGATGCTTCCATGGTCGGCTGGCGTAAAGGGCGACGTTCTTGGTGATACGTGATACTTCGGTTTCTGCGCCTGCTTGATAGCCTTTACGATTGAGTAAATTATAATCTATCTTGGCGGTTGCACGTACACCCGTGTCGGTGCCATAACCCAGACCGACTTGAGCATCACGCGGTTTGTTCGCAGATACAAAAACATAAAGCGGTACTTTTTTATTTTCTAATACGTCTTGCGGCGTTTTACGTCCAGCAAGCGTTGGCGGTACAAAGTTTTCATCTGCAAGAATGCTTTTCTCATCAGGGAAAATTTTCTGCGCAATATTACTAATAGAGTCACTGATTTTACCTAAAATACTATTGGCTTCTTGGTCTTTTTCGTCCAATACCCGATCATTGGGCAAACGGCTTAGACGTTCGGCTTTTTGTTTAATGGCTTGCAGTTTAGCCAGTGTTTCTTCATCAGCCTCAAACTCAATCGCAGCAATATCAGCTGGATTGACACTATCGCCACTAGTGGCGTAGCGCTCGCCATCAGCTTGAGTCATGCCATCGCCGTTTTGCCGCGTATTATTGATGTCGGCGTCATCATCGGTATTATCAGTACTATTGCTATTAGGTGAATTATCAAAGGCTAAAGTACTGCTTTCACTGCGTTCATCTGGTGGTAAAATCGACTCGACGTTAACGGTATTAAAGTAACGGGTCGCTGATAAATCATTACTAAATTTGGTCACTGCCGGACGATAAAACGGATCGCCTTCTTTAAAGCCTACTAGCTGATGTAATAATGACAATTCTACCGGCAGTTTTTCAGGGTCACGCGTCAGCGTACGTGATTCTTGATCATAAGTAAAAAACACCACTTCATCAAATTCATAACGCTCACCAGTATTGTAGACCAGCGATACATCGGCAGTATTGTCCGGCAAGATGATATCAACCGATTTATTTAGCCAATATTGATCAAAGTAACCATAGGTATCACTAAGTGACTCAAGTGCCGCTTTACTGTCTTTATAAACTCGGTGATTAAAGATATCGCCTTCTTGTGGCGGCAAGTCTTTTTCAAGCGCAGCAAATTCTTCTTGCTCGCTACCTTCGCCGCGAATATCAACAATACGGCTATCAACACGTACTGGTTCGCCCAACTTCTCAATGATGACATCGATAGTATCTGTATTTGGTTGGCGTAAACGTAGGGTCACATCATAGTAACCAACGGCTTTTGCGGCATCTAATGCGCTTTGGCGTAGACGCGGTAGTGCGGCGGTAAAATCGACTACAGACTGCACTGTAGTCTCATCAATCGCAGCTTTGATATTCTTAAAGGGTTGAATATCATCATCGGCTTTGGTTAATGTTGGCTTAAGGTTTCTGGCGTTGTTTGACGCATTGTTTGGCGCATTATTTTTTGTACCATTATTTTTACTATTATCGCTTAAATTATCCGCCGCCGCTTGTTGCAGATAAACCGTTGTTTCGACGTGCGGTAGCGTTATCACACCGCCATTAAATAAACGATTATAAAGACGCTTAACGATATTGCCTTTCTTATTGCGTGCCATAGTTTTAGGTTTTGCTGCTTGTTCGATACTTTCTTTTACCGCGTTAATATCGTTTTCGTAATTCGGTAAATAATCATCAGGATTGATACTACCTGACTGAGCATTATCTGACTGGGCATTTTCTACATAATCGCTATCCGTTTCTACACTTGCACTGGCGTTGTTGGTACTGATGCTACTATTGCCATCACTGCTAACCGAATCACTGACGTTAATAGGACGCGACATTACATCGTCAGTCTCTGCCTGTTTAGCAGCCGTCTCATTTCTACCTAAGGTATCAAGATTGCTTGGCGCTGGTAGATTGGTGGCATCCAATCCCACGTCCAGCCCAATCGGCGGCGTGCTATCGTCTAACCTTGCTACAGGTGCATCAAACGCTTCATTAAATGCTTGAAAGTCGCTGTCATTACGACGCATGCCATTGATATTATTAACGCTATTACTCTGATTAATGCTGTCAATATCTTGGGCGTTTTGCCTGTCCATTGCCGCCAGCTCGCGATCAATCTCGTCAGGCGTCATCATCTGATAGCCTTGTTGCTGCACGCTATTGACTTGCTGTTCTAAGTTTTCATTGCTATCAAATGCTTGGTTGTTGCCTAGACTATCTATGCCATTACCGATAGTATTAGCAAAGTCATTAACACTATCGATATCATTATTTGATAACTGGGATTTATCGGTGTTATTTGCTTGCGTGGTGGCGTTTTTGTTGGGATTTTTAATACCTAAGTTCTGCTCGCTATAATCATCCAATACCGATTGATCGATAATACCTTCTTCAACAGCTTTTTTTAGACGTAAGGCATCCAAAGCGATATCAAGCTGCCTATCTTCATAGGCATCTTTAGAAAGTGCTCGTTTAGACGAGGACTGAGCCGAAGAATTAAAAGGCGGTTTTGGCGTTGTTGGCTGCGATTGTAATTGCTGCTGTGCAGTGGTTGTATCACCTTCGCTATTTCCGATGACTTGGCTGCTGCTGGGGCTATTGACCATATTATTATTTAAATCGGTAGCGGCAAAAGCGACAGGCGCCATACCGACACTCACCCCAAAACCAACCAAACTGGTGGTCAACGCCCTAAAAATCGCCGTACGCGTAAAATAAACGCGCGGACTATCGATACGATGGTTGCGATTAACGTAATTAAGATTAGAAATTTTAGCTGTGCCCTTTGACATGTCTGCTGATGTATCACGCAACATAACCGATGAGTTGTGCGCTAGAGTTGAAGGCTGATGTTTCATATTTATTTCCTATCACCTCACGCGGCACAATTTTACGAGTCTTACCGGTGAATAAAAGTAGAGCAGTTAACTGAAATTATTGGTTTGGGCGGCTAAAATTTACAAATCATAACTTAGTTAATTATCAAATCATAGCATCGAGCGCATGTATTTTTACCAAAGCCTTGCTATTATACGGCTTAACATTGATAAAACCTATGCTATATTTCGATAAGTTTTTGATAATATTAACAATTGTTTATATATCAATGACTGCGTTTTACCTTGCTCTCATCATACTAGTTGCGACCCATCTGTAGGAATTTTCATGGCCAATCAGTTTCAATTATTTAAGCGCCGCCGTTTTAGCGCCATGTTTTTTACCCAGTTTTTGGGCGCGTTCAATGACAATATCTTTAAGCAAGCGCTGATACTGGTGCTGACTTATACCGCTGCCAGACAGTTGGGTATGGAAGTCAGTATTTTAAACAACTTAGCGGCGATGTTGTTTATTTTGCCGTACTTTTTATTTTCGGCATTGGCAGGTCAAATCGCCGATAAATTTGAAAAATCAAAACTGACGCGATTGATTAAGTTGCTTGAAATATCCATCATGGTTATTGCCGCCGTCGGCTTTGTATTTGAATGGTATGCACTATTATTTGTGGCGCTGTTTTTAATGGGTGCCCAATCGACATTTTTTGGTCCGATTAAGTATGCGTATTTACCGCAAGCGATGAAAGAAGATGAGCTGGTCGGTGCCAATGGTTTGTTTCAAATGGGTACTTCGCTTGCCATCCTGCTCGGTATGATTATCGCTGGGGTATTGACCCAGATAACGCAGCCGCTATTTTGGATTAGTATCACCGTACTAATCGTCGCGGCAATAGGCTATTTTGCATCTCGTTTTATTCCAACCATGCCAGCGATGCAGCCTGACCTGAAGATTAATTGGAACATCTTTACTACTAGCATGGCGACAGTGCGCTATTTATACTCGCTGCCTTTTTTATTCTTTGTCATCCTTGGTAATAGCTGGTTTTGGTTTTACGGCGCGACGTTTTTGACCCAAACGCCAGAGTTCAGTAAAGTCATTTTACATGGCGATGAATCGGTGGTTATTTTCTTGTTGACGCTGTTTTCAGTCGGGGTATCGATTGGTTCTCTGCTTTGTAAATCATTGACCAAAAACCAAGTCAGCCTGCGCTTATTGCCGTTTGGTATCGCTGGTCTTAGTATTTTTGCGATTGATTTATATTTTTCTTTGTCAGGACTCAATATCAACGTTAATACAGAATCGTTACTCGGTATTGGCGATTTATGGGGTATGAACGGTAGTTGGCGTGTGTTTGCCGACTTATTCTTTTTAGGTTTTAGCGGCGGTTTATATATCGTGCCTTTATATGCTTCTATGCAAGCTTATGCGCCAAAAAGCCATCGTGCGCGCATCGTCGGTGCCAATAATATATTTAATGCCATCTTTATGGTCAGCTCGGCGATTTTTTCGATTGTGGTGTTAAATACGTTAGGTATGACCCTACCGCAACTGTTCTTAGTAACGGGCATATTGAATCTGGTTTTTGGGGTATTTCTATACCTGAAACTTAATAAACATATCAAACAAGCGGTCATTCAAACCCATGATGATGAACGTAATCGACACGATTAGGTATTCAAGTCATCTAAACAAGTCATCTAAATTAGCAACACTGCAAGATGCTATTATAAGTGAATCATCAAGCTGATAATTTTGCTGCTGACCGTCTATATTGTTTGTTATAGTAAGACTCATCAGCAAACTGCTAATAGACAGTGCTTAATACTCGTGCAAACTTGCTATTTTAAGCGAATTTCAACTGGCTTAAAAGCCGTTAATCATAGAGCATATTTACAATATACATAGCCATCAGGAGTGAACCATGGCGCAGCGTCCCTTATCAAAAATTGACCATTTATTACTGGGGGTAGACAAGGCATTGCGAGCGGTCGTACCGCATTCAAATCCTAGCACTCGCCCGCTGCCCGTGAGTAGCGACGAGATTCCTGAGCTGAGTATCACCGAGGCGCGTCATGTCGCAGGCCTGATGCGTATCAACCATACCGGCGAAGTATGCGCGCAAGGGCTGTATCACGGGCAAGCGTTTGCGGCAAAAGATTATAATGTTAAACAAGCCATGCAACAGTCCGCTGCAGAAGAGGTCGATCATTTGGTATGGTGCGAGGTACGTTTGGATGAGCTTGGCAGTCACCCTAGTATTTTCACGCCATTATGGTATGGCATGTCATTTGGGCTTGGGGCGGTAGCAGGTGCTATCTCTAACGAGTTCAGCTTGGGCTTTGTCGCAGAAACTGAAGCGCAAGTCAGTGAGCATTTGCAAGATCATATTGGACAATTACCACCACAAGATAAACGCTCAAGAGAAATACTGGCGCAAATGGATATTGAAGAATTACATCATCGCGAATTGGCACTGGCCAACGGCGGCGCGGCATTGTCACCGCCGGTACGTTATACCATGCGCTGGATGGCCAATCGCATGAAAGCCACTGCTTATCATTTATAAGCGTTTATCGTCTATAATAGCCCCTATTATATTGAGCTAAGCCTCTGTCATAACGGCTAGCGATAGCGAGGTATTACCTACTTTTAACAATCCTACTACTGTTAGCACTCCAGTTAATTTGCTAGGGTATTAAAAATTTGTACGATTTTGCGCAAAAATAAGACATAACGAGCAATTAATGGATTGTTAGATAACGATTCAATAAACAAAATGATTATTAAATAAATAAGGTAACTATTTTTATGAAAGCCATCAGCCAACCAAATATATCTAGCAAAGCGCCGAAATTTGCAACCCTAACCGCATTAGCCGCGGCCTGTGCCATGATGCTATCGGCGCCTGTGAATGCAACTGAAGCCGATACCGCAGCAGCTGCTCCTGCTCCTGCTAGCACTGCTGTACCGAGCGCAATCGATTCCAGTAAACGGGTAATTCGCTTAGCCAAACCAAATACAGCTATCAGTACTGCTCAACTTGACGCGCAAGCAAACACTGGAGTTGAGACTGGCGCTCAGCAGAATGCCATTCAACCAAATAACATGGCGCAACCTACGTTTTCTCAAGCGGGTAATACTCAACCAAACCGTGCGCCTTTGAATACTGCGAACATTGCCCAACCACCAGCCGTACCAACGCCGGATACGTCAGAGTTGACTGGTACGACGCGTGTTTATGAGCGTGGTCCAATGACCGCAACGGGTATTGATTTACGTAGCGGTCAGCTGCCAAATATCCCAGCACCGCAAGTGAATATCTCAGATATCAGCTTTGTACCGACCGTGCTAATATCGCAGCAACAAGGACTTGGCACCGATAAACTGGACGTCAGCTTACTCGATGAGTTTATTAAAGAGGTGTCGCCAAATGCGCGCCATTATCCGCCAAACTTCCCTACCCGCACCCAACGTCATAACGCCCGTGAAAAAATCAAAGTCATGACCGAGTGGATTGAACCGTATGCCAAAGCACCAAATGCTTCATTTGATGTATTGATTCGTGCTGCTAAACTGAATGGCATGGGACGTAACTTAGACTTAGGCTCAGAATATACGGTACGCGGCGGACAGTATGTCGATCGTGCGATTAAACTGAAGCCTGATAGCGGTGAAGCCAATTTCATCTACGGCATGATGCTCTCAGAAGGTGGCGGCTTTAAAGAGGGTCAAAAGTATCTTGATCAAGCAGTCAACCTCGGCTATACCGAAGCCGAACAAAGCTTAGCGCAATCGGACGTACTGAGTGATCGCCGCGACAAAGCCCTAGAACGCTTGCGCCGTTTAGAGCAGAAAACGCCTAACAATGCGATGATTCGTCAACAAATCAAACTTGTCGAAGACGGTAAATTCTATATTTGGGATATTCCTGCACCAGACGTCAATATCAAACCAAGCACCTAGTTAGCTAATCGTTATTTTTAGATCCTGGTTATTTTTAGCTAATAGGTATTTAAGGTTAATAATTTAGACATTTACCGCATAACTAAGATAAAGACCAAAAAGCGCGCTGAATTATTGCTAGCAATAATTTAAGCGCGCTTTTTTATGCCTAATACAAACGCCAATCTTATATTAATGACTCACTCATTTATCATCAGCCTCTCACTAAACTAGCAATTTTCACTCATTAGCCTATAATCTTTTACTCCTAAAATTTTTTATTTCTATAGCTTATTAATTGAAAGCCTGTTAATTAGAAGTTCCTTGATTAAATATTTCCTCAATTAAATATCTTCTTAATTAAATACAATAGTCTCCTAACAAAAGTTGCGCTACACTTCTATGGACAGATAAATGTGTCATTTATCCTGTCTTTGTTGTGCATTCCTGACTATTATTCACTGGAATTACCTATGATTTTTGCTGACCCTGCCAATAATATCGCGGTACCAAGCCATAAAAATAAAAGACCTATTGCTCTATTGGCAGTGGTTACAGCAATGGCGATATTGCCTGCCTGTAGTACTGTTTCTGTCAATAAACAGGCATCAGCAAAAACCATTGCTGCTCAGCGCGGTAATATCGTCACCGATAAAAAGCTCAGTAGCGATACCGCCTCGACTTTGTTGTCAGCAGGGCTTAATCAGCAAGCTTGTATGCAACAGTTTGATCTGTGCTTAACGCAGCTGACGGACAGTATGCTGAATGAGCACTACCGTCCAGCATTGGCAGCTTTTGCTGAATTACACTACGCCAAAGCGCGCCAGCTTGGCGAATCTAAAGACTGCCGCAATGCCCTTGCGCGCCCGCCACTTGACCCTTATTATGCCAACACGCCTTTAAGTGATGATGATGCCACAGCGCAGCAGAAAAGAACCGATAGCTGCTTAGTTGGTTATCAAGGGCGTTTATTTGATGCTATTAAATACAGTTACACTTACTTATTTTATGACAGTTTAGAACATGACTTTGAAGGCGCGGATAAAGAAAAATCTCGCTCACAAGCGCAAAGTCGTATCCCAAGTGAGATGGATATCCAAACCCAAGATATCTATAACGCGGCCAGCAACGATGTGATTACCCAGCTTTATCAGTCGGCTGACGGCAGCGGTAAAATGATGGGTGATACCAAGGTAGAATACTTACCAACGTTGGCGAGTACTCGTGATAGCAGCGAGCAAGCAGCGATTGCTAATAGTACACCGGTAAATGGTAAACCCACCGATCAAATCAAAGTCATGAAAATGCAAATAGATAACTATAATCTTAATGTATATTTGCCCAACGAAAACAACTACCTCAAAAATGCCAATCAACAAACCGCTGCCTTAACAGATTTGGTCTCAACCTACGAGCTGCGCCTTTCTGGACTAAACTCCATCAGTAAACGCCCAGGTTTGGGGATTAGTTTAGTCGCCTCATTAGATGACCGTTATACCACTACCATTCGCCAATTATTGGTCTCCTCGCTATCAGGCAGGCTCAGTCAAGAAGCCAGCCCTCAAAAAGCCCGTAATCGTACTATAGAAGAAGAATCAAAGGCTGACTTAGTAAAGGATGGTTTAGCACAGGACAGCTTAGACAGTGATGATGCCACTACGCGCATTTATCCGACTGGACATTTACTGATGACCGGCTTGATTAAGCCTGCTGGTGATAGCGTGCTCGATACCTTGACCAGCAAGCAGCTCGATATCCATTTATATAATCCTTACCGCAGTGAGAGCACCAATATCTTAGGCGATGACTATCCGCTTGCTGCCAACTTCTCGGCGGGATATGGCTTATGGCTGGCAGAAAACCAGCTCGATGGCGTAGGTTACCTAAATTTAATTACCCGCCAAAAAGAAGCCAGTTTACCAAAACTCTTTATGTTAGAGCCTTATGACCCAGATAAGCGTGTCATCATTATGCTGCATGGCTTGGCTTCTAGCCCAGCAACCTGGGTCAATTTGACCAACGATATTTTTAATGATGATAAGTTGCGCAATAACTATCAAGTCTGGCAGATTTTTTATCCAACCAACTTGCCTATCTTAGAAAACCGCTATCAAATCCAAAAGCTCATCAATGCGACCTATGAGCAAACAGATCCAACAGGGCAAAATATTGCCAGTAAAAACAGCGTTATTATCAGCCACAGTATGGGCGGTATCATTGCGCGTATGATGCTTTCTGACGAAAACTTGGTCGATGATTTAGACAGACTGGATGACCAAAACGTATTGTCAATGAATGAGAAGCGCCAAATACGTGACGCGGTAAAAGAATCATTTGGCCAACAGCAGCTACGTGAGCGTTTCGAGCTAAAAACTTTACCGCAAGTCGATACCGCAGTGTTTTTGTCGTCACCTTTTCGCGGCACCGATTATGCCGACCGTTGGTTTACCCGTGCGTTACGCCGCATAGTTTACTTGCCCGTCGGTTTGGTCAAGACGGTCACCGATAACTTGGCAACGCTTGCTATTCAAGGCGACTTAGCCCAAAACCCACTCGGCGCGTTATATTTACAAAATGGTGCCAGTCAATTAAGTGATAAATCCTCCTTTATTCAATTGACCAAAGACATCAGTATCAATGAGCGCATCACCTATCATTCAATCATCGCCAATAACGACCCAGATATCACCAAAGGTTTGGCAGAAATGCAACCCGCCGGAGTAAAGCTCGATTTATCAGAAGAAATAGCGGAGGAAGACGGGCGTTCAGATGACGTTATCGATGGTAATAGTGCCAATAATACCAATGAGCTCTTAACGGATAGCGATGAGTTGCCAGGTCAGCCGCTTGTCGCTGCAGTGACGGTCGACGGTCAGATTGGGCAAGCATTAACCGAGCAGCTCTCGGACGGTATCGTACCCTATACCAGTGCTCACCTTGATGGCGCTGCTTCTGAGACCGTGATTAATGGTGGTCATAGTATTCAAGAAAATCCGCAAACTATTTTGACCCTCCGTCGTATTTTGCATCAGCAGTTAAAAAATTAGCCCAAATATTTTTTGTAAGTAATATTTTTATAATACGCATTAAACAATTATTATTAAAACATGTTTTTTTAGATTACTCTTATGTGTCTATTGATAACCTTACTTGAACAATGGCTATTAATTGAAATTACATTAAATAATATTGTTAATAAATTATGACTAATAGGTGTGTATTAAGAAGCTCACCTAACTTGCGTGTGCGCATGGTCAGGCGCATAATACTTGAACAGTAAATATTATTAACACTGTCATAGAATACATAATTTATAGTTTATAAGGATATAAACTGTTTAATCTAACTAAATAGTAGCGATTGACACTATCTTAGTTAAAATGTCATCTAAACGACAATAATGCTAAATAACACTTAGCCATTGTCCGTATCGTCCTGATTGATGGACCACTACGGACAGTTACTTCAGCGTATCATGGAAGCTAGCGCTATTCAGCTAACAGATAAGGGTAACCGTTTATGTTCGCTACATTTATGATCAGTCAGCTTGATGCGCTGATGCTCGCGCGAATTCAATTTGCTTTTGTTATCTCATGGCATATTGTCTTTCCAGCTTTTTCCATCGGTCTTGCCAGCTTTCTAACGGTTTTAGAGTTCCGCTGGCTCAAAACTGGTGAGCCTATTTATGCAGAAGTTTATAAACACTGGGTAAAAATATTTGCCGTGGTGTTTGGGATGGGTGTAGTATCGGGCGTGGTGATGTCCTACCAATTCGGTACCAACTGGGCAGTATTCTCTGATAAAGCTGGTAATATTCTAGGCCCTCTGCTTGCTTATGAGGTACTGACCGCCTTCTTCTTAGAAGCGTCATTTTTAGGTATCATGCTGTTTGGTTGGGGTCGCGTTAGTAAACGCATGCACCTTGCCTCGACAGCGATTGTTGCTATCGGTACGCTGATATCAGGTTTTTGGATTTTGGCTGCCAACAGCTTTATGCAGACGCCACAAGGTTTTATGGTTGGTGCCGATGGTCTGCTCTATCCGACCAATTGGTTAGAAATCATTTTTAACCCCTCATTTCCTTACCGTTATGCGCACATGATGACCGCAGCTTTCTTGACGACTGCCTTTGTTATCGGTGGTATCGGTGCGTATTATTTGCAATCCAAAAAACATGTTGAACATCGTAAGCATGGTCGTGTCATGCTCGGTATGGCAATGGTCATGGCGATCTTTGTTGCGCCAGCACAAATATTTATTGGTGATATGCATGGTCTAAATACGTTAGAACATCAACCCGCTAAAGTCGCGGCGATGGAAGGTCTGTGGGAAAATGAGCGCGGTGCGCCGCTTGTGTTATTCGGTATTCCAGATCAGAAAGCAGAAAAAAACCACTATGAAATTAAAATACCTTATGTCTCGGGCTTAATTTTAACCCACTCATTAGACGGCGAAGTTAAAGGACTTAAAAACTGGGCGCCAGAAGATCGGCCCTACGTTCCTATCGTTTTTTGGTCATTCCGCATTATGGTTGCTATTGGTACGTTGATGGTATTTGTCGGTCTATTTAGTCTCTATAAATACTTTAAAAAACAACAATTCGATGGTGACAGCAAATGGTTCCATCGGGCTTGGATGTTTATGACACCAATGGGCTTTATTGCGCTACTTGCTGGTTGGTTCGTGACTGAAACTGGACGCCAGCCATGGACTGTTTATGGTGTCATTCGCACTGCTGAAAGTATGTCTCCGGTTGCGGCTCAACAAGTTGCTACGACGCTGATTGGCTTTATTATCCTATATGTCTTTGTATTTGGCGCAGGAAGCTTTTATATCCTACGCTTGATTGCCAAGGGTCCACAGCCGTACGAAAATCCTGCTGATGATAACTTCTATGAGCATTCTATCACTGAAGGTCAAGGTCGCACGTTAAGTGGTGATAGTAACGCCAGTGAGAAAGTAGAAGATTTGGATAAACCTGCCGATGACGTCGATGATGGAGGGTTACGCTAATGTTTAACTTTGGTGATGTATTAGATTTACCCTTAATCTGGGGCGGCTTAATTGCTCTATCTGTCTTTATTTATGTCTTGCTTGACGGCTTTGATTTGGGCTGCGGTATTCTATTCCCGTTTGCTGGCTCCGATAAAAACCGTAGCCGCATGATGAATTCTATTGCCCCTTTTTGGGACGGTAATGAAACATGGTTAGTGTTGGGCGGTGGTGGCTTGTTTGCCGCCTTCCCCGTGGCTTATGGCATCATTATGACTGGGCTCTATCTGCCAGTGACCTTTATGCTGTTCGGTCTCATTATGCGCGGCGTGGCGTTTGAATTTCGCTTTAAAGCGACTTCACACCGTTATGTATGGGACTATTTCTTCTTTATCGGCTCTGTCGTTGCCACTTTCTTCCAAGGAATCATGCTCGGCGCTTTAGTGCAAGGATTAGAGGCAAGCAATCGCCTATATACTGGTGGTCCTTTTGATTGGTTCACGCCTTTCTCTATCGCTTGTGGTATTGCGCTCATCATTGGCTATGCGCTACTCGGTTCGACGTGGTTGATTATTAAGACAGAACATACCCTGCAAGTATGGGCACGTAAAGTCTCTGGTTGGATGCTAAGTGCTTTAGTAGTGGCGATGATCGGCGTCACGATGTTTATGTACTTCTCAGATATCAAAGCGCTTGAAGGTTGGTTCAGCTTCCCAGGTCTACTGTATCTTGCACCGATGCCAATTATCGTTGTGCTGTTATTTTTCTTGATGCGTAAGGATTTGACTGGTGAACGTGAATATCGCCCGTTTTTATTGACTGTCGCACTATTTTTGATGGGCTATATCGGGGTTTGTTTTGCTATATTCCCATATATCGTACCGTATCAGATGACCATTTATGAAGCGGCGGCTGCCGATACCTCGCTATCCTTTATGCTCATCGGTGCCGGTATTATGCTGCCAATCATTTTGAGTTATACCGCTTTTGCTTATTATACCTTTAAGGGCAAAACCGATCATGAACACATGTATTAAGTCAGGATAGCATTGGCTATTATCTATTCAGCATGATTGATAATAGCGGTGCTTAGCTCACCAAGCTGATGGATACATTATTAGGAGATTGACGGGAGACAGTGATGAAAAAGCTCAGTAAAAAACAGTCACAATGGGCATGGTTTATTGGCTTATATGTGGCAGGGTTTTTGGTTATTTTTACGATTGCACAGTTAATTAAACTGGCAATGGGCGTTTAAAACGTATCCTTTTACCTACATTTCTATATCTATAAAAAAGCAGCGCTGAACATTTAATACTCAGCGCTGCTTTTTTATTTGTTTTAATTGTCACTATCATAAAGATTGTGACAATGATAAAGAAAGCTTATGTGCCGCGATGGTTATCGACACCGTGACTTTCTATATAATCATTGACTTGCGTTAGGCGCTCGGGTGTACCAACATCTATCCAATTGTCTTTAATCACTTCAGCGGTAATTTGGAACTTTAGCATTGCCTGTTTTAGCAGTGGCGCAAGTGGCGCTGGCTGCCCTGATACTAAGCCATCGATCAGTTTAGGTGAGATGACACTGATACCGGCAAAGGTATATTTATCAGCATCAGCAATGGGCTGTTCGATTGCCAGTCCATTATTGATAGCAAAATCTCCACCATTATTATGCTCAGGATTATCAATCAACAATAAGTGTGCAAGTTGGTCCGCACCCAGCGTATAGCCCTGCAACTGAGCAAAATCATAGGTCGTCCAAACATCAGAGTTGACTAAGATAAAGGGCGCATCTTGCAACTTGCCGGTTTGTAAGGCATGAAAAATCCCACCTGCCGTCTCAAGCGGCTCATCCTCTTCTACCGACCAATGCAGCTTGACCCCATATTGGGCACCATCGCCCAATGTCTGCATCAGCTTGTCCGCAAGCCATGACGCATTGATAGTGATGTTATTGATACCAGCAGCTTGTAACGCTTTGATATGCCAAACAATCAGTGGCTGCCCGCCCACTTCAACCAAAGGCTTTGGCGTCTCAAGTGTTAGCGGACGCAGGCGCGTACCCTTGCCAGCAGCCAAAATCATTGCTTGCGTTATTACCGACATACGCGCTCCTTGTTGTTGGCTATTTCTAATTTTTGACCATTTTAGACTAAGTAAAAGCAATAAGTACTGCAATCGCTTTTACTTTATTAATGCTATCTAGATGTATTGTTGCACAAATTTATTTTGATAAGCAGGCAAGATAACCTCTCGCAACCATTCATTAAAAGGGCTGACTGCCCGCTTCATATCGGGATTGCCGTATTCTGCAAGCCATTCTAGCTCAAAAATCAGGTCACGCATGACTTTTGGAATATCGGCTAAATAGCGACTTTTTCCATCACGTTCGAATAAGCGGATAAAAATACCCAGCACTTTTAGATGCCGTTGTACGCCCATGACATTCACATCATTTTCAAACTGGGCCGCATTATCAGCAGTTTTAAGCCCTGCCTGTTTTTGTAATTGCCAACAATCCTGAACCCAGCTCGTTACTTGGCTCTCTGGCCATTCTACATAAGCATCTCTTACCAACGATACCAAATCATATGTATACGAACCTACTACCGCATCTTGAAAATCAATGACGCCTAAGCGCGTATGATCTGCTTGGTCTTGCATAAGATTGCGGCTATGATAATCACGATGCACAACGACCTGCGGCTGTGACAAAATCTCAGTTATTAAGGCAGACTTAAGATTTTCCCATAGCGTCTGTTCAAGCTCTACGCCAATATAAGGAATAAACCATTCGCTAAATAAATCCATCTCACGGGTTAATAATGCCGCGTCATAATCTGGTAATTGGTAGTCGGCTTTTGCAGTTGCCACTGGTACCGCTTGTAGTGCCACCAAAGTACGCATCGCCAATTGATAATAATCGTTAATCTGAATAGGCGGCGCATCTACCAACAGATGAGCAAACTCTACCGCTCCAAAATCTTGTAATACCAAAAAGCCTTTTGCTATATCTTGGGCAATTAGCGTCGGGACATTGATTGCTGGTGACATCAGCTTTGCCACATTAATAAACTGCTGCAACGCCTCTTGTTCATCAGCAGAATCCATGACAATATAGCGCGCGCTTTCTACACCATCATCTAATAGCTGGATACGATGATATTGGCGTGCGCTGGCGTCACCGGGCAAACTATCAAGAATAAATGGTTGATTGGCAAATACTTCTTGCAGCCATTGTTCTAACTGCTGCTGACGAGTAGCGGGTACGCTAGGTTCTAACATGGTTTTATCGGTCATAAAAAACATCGCAGGTTAAATATCAGTCGTAAACGACTAAAGTAGTGATAAGTGAGGCAAATAGTTGTTAAAATAGGGAGCGCTTGGCTTACCTTAACAACCGGCTCTAAGAAAGTTAATTTCGGCTCTAAGTAAATTAATCAATGTATATTTATAAATCCGCTTAGAGTCAGTCTGTATATATAAGCTACTAGCTATAACTTACTATGTGGGCTAGCTGTTAACGAAGCTCGCACAGTTTATTGAGCTATATTATAAATTTTGCTAAATAGTGTAGCTGATTTGGTTTTTTTTGACTATGATTAGTCATCATTATATATAAAACGTTCTGATTTTCGAGATTATCATATAAATTACTGGTTTATTAGCCGCTAAATATCGCTAAAATACCCAAAGTGATTTAATGATCGCAATCCAATAGGCTCTACAATCATACATAGGTGTGCCCTTGTTATATTCTCCGCTTTACCAAAGCATCCGTTTGATTTTATTTGGCGCCTTAAGCTTATCTAGCTTGACTGTCAGCGCCGCTATTAATAGTAATGATGCACAGATAAATACGCAGACCACTGAGCCGTCAGCGGTTAACAGTGCTAGCGCCTATGAGCCAAAAGTAGCGGCTGACGTCAATAACGATCTCAATAACAACATCAATAGTGTCAATCAAGACATCAGTTATCAAAAGGTACAAAAGCAAAATTCTGGCTTTGATAATGCTTTAGATAGTAAAATTATCGATATCACAGAAATTAATGGCAGTATTGATGGTAATGACAATATTAATGCAACTGATAATAATCAAAATAATACTGCTGCGCCAGTAAATAGTACTGCTACAGCTGAAACTAAAGCCGATAACCGCCAGGTTAACGACAGTGATGAAAGTATTCAAGAAAGTCTCAGACGCTTGGCAGAGTTTTATGAATTAACGCCTGAAACTGACCCTGCAACGTTAAATAATAATAGCAATGCTAATGTAGCAGATAACAACCAAAATGATATTCAAAATACGTTTACCGAGCAAACCATTCCGGCGGTAGGCAACGACTTAAAGCTGCTACCAAATAGCGTCGATAGCGCCCAACGTTGTGAAGGTCAATGGGTTTACCCAAAGAAAAATCCCAATTATCAGCGAGCAGTCAATGAAACTGGTGTAAGCAACGGTCAGCCAGCACCCAATCTAAATGGCATTCCCAACAATCAAGCACCGCTGTTTGCAGAATCTGACTATGGCTACTATGATAATGTCGATTATGCTGAGCTATCAGGTAATGTGATTGTTGACCAAGGTACGCAGCATATCGAAGCGGACAAAATTATTATAGACTTGAATAACAATGTAGCAGCCGCGCAAGGTAAAGTGATGTTTACCGATCAAGCTACGGGGAATGGCAATGCATCTTCTATTCCATTCCAAGCTGGCAATGTTCAAAACAGCAGACCTTACAACAACAATATTCAAAATAATACTGCAAGCCTCACTGATAAAGCCTCAAAAGGTGGACTTATCGGTGTCGCAGACAGCTTAAATTATAATACTGAGACTGGGCAATCAACCGCTAACGATGTCGCTTTTGCTAGCGTAGAATTACAAGCACATGGCTATGCCAAGCGCTTAAATCGCCCTAATGAGACACAATACGAGCTTGATGAAGTCATGTTCAGCACCTGCCCGCCCACCAATCGTAAATGGCAGTTTGATGCCAAAAGTATCGACTTAGATACCGAAACGGGTCGCGGCGAAGCTTACAATACGACCTTCCGTATTGCTGATGTTCCTGTATTCTATTTGCCTTATTTTAACTTTCCTATAGACAGTCGACGCAGTAGTGGGTTTTTATTACCTAACGCTAGTATCAGTAGTGAAAGCGGGCTTGAAGTTGATGTACCTTATTACTTTAATTTAGCACCAAACTATGATGCAACCCTTAATACCCACGTCTATACTAACCGTAACCCCATGCTCTCAGGTGAGTTTCGCTATTTGACTGAAGAGTATGGCGAAGGTATTTTAAACGGCTCATATCTGCCTAATGATAAAAAGTATGACGGCGAAGATCGCAGCAGCTTATTTTATGATCATTATTGGGCATCTAAGAGCATTCCGCGCTTAAGTGGCGATGCAAAATATAGTTACGTATCTGATGCAGACTATCTCAACGACTTTGATACCTTAGGTTTGTCAGACAACACCTTAAACCTACCACGCCGTGCGCGGGTGAATTATTATAATGACTATGTCAATGGTGAGCTAAAGGTAGAAACTTTCCAAACGCTGGATGCCATTACCAATAGTGGGCAACCATTACAGGATAAAGATAAGCCTTACTCGCGTCTGCCGCAGCTCACACTGGACTATCGTCTGCCATGGGCAAAAAGCTTTGATATCACAGGGGTAAGTGATACCGCTTATTTTAAAAAGTCTATCGATGATGGTTCTGAAAATGAAAAAAGTGGTACGCGAATTTATAATAAGCTCAGCGCCGTTTACCCTATGGAAAAATCTTGGGGTTATATCAAGCCCAAGCTCAGCTTACAGCATCTTTATACCTCTTATGATGAAGACAGTTTAGCAGATAACGATCTTAATAAAGACGATGGCAGTCAATCGGTATTTGTACCGCAAGCCAGTATTGACGCGGGTCTTCATTTTTATCAAGCAGGCTCACCTTTTGGCGCGTTTGATGATACTTTGGGTGGTTATCGGTTACTCAGTCCGCGCTTAAAATACACCTACTCGCCGTATAAAGATCAAAATGAGATTCCTAACTTTAATACCCGTATTGCCTCTATCAATTACGAGCAACTGTTTTCGGACAGCTGGTTTTTAGGCCATGACCGTTTGCAAGATTTGCATGCTTTTACACCGGGTATTAATTATCGTTACATCGACGCAACGGGTGTGACACGTTTTGATGGTAGTATCGCAGAGCAGTTTTATATCGACGATGGGCGTGTGACCCTTGATGACGAAAAACCTGTATTAACTTCATCGTCTTCAGGAATGGTATGGGATACCAGTACTCAGCCTTATAATAACGTCTGGATCGATATGAGCGGTGCGCTTACTAACAACTATGATTTAAACTACGTTACTACTGAGCTACGTTATCAGCCATCTGATAACAGCTTATTTAACGTCGGTTTCGTGAAGCGTATGCGTGACGAAAACACCGACCAATTACCTTTGTCAGCGTTTACCGCCTCAGCGGTTTTCCCGATCAATAATAACTGGCGCGTATTAGCGCAAGGTCAGTATGATTATAATCGTGACAAGATGCTCGATTCGTTAGTTGGTGTCGATTATGAGGATTGCTGTTTTGGTTTTGCCGTTTATGGTCGCCGTTACTATAATGACTTAAATATCAAAGACAAACCGACGCAAGCGATTATGGCAGAAATCAGACTCAATGGTCTTGGTAGCGGTAGCAGCCGTTTAACGCGCTTACTTTCTGACAAAGTGTTAGGGTTTGAGCCCGTTCAAAGTGCATGGAAGGATTAATAAAGTATCGTTTATACGATTATATTAACGTATGATTAATGGCGTTATTTATATAGTAGTATTTTTGCTATAACAACATATAACAGTGTTTGCACCCTATTTATTATAGACAACCTTAGCCGCTACTTGAATTAAGAGTATCGTCAATAGGCTTAACTGATTACCATCCGATGCAATGACATTGATGAGGAGCATCATGAGATTTTTTTCTTTACGTCAAACTAGCCGAGCTGTATTAGTTGCTATGAGTGTGACTGGCGCTATTGCCCTAAGCCTTAGTGCGCAAGCAGCGACCGTTAAGCCTGCAAAAGCGCAAGCCTCTCAAGCAAATGCCGCAGCTGGACAAAATAGCGTGAATCGTTTGACGCCTGCCAATAGTACAGACGGCATCATTGCATTGGTCAATGAAAATGCGATCTTAAAAAGTGATTTAATCGCTGCTATGGCGCAGACTCAAGCGCGTGCTCAAGCAGCGGGTGAACCGATTGCCAATTCAGCACAGCTACAGTCTGAAGTATTAAACGCCCTTATCTTGCGTGAATTACAGCTAACTATGGTCAAACGTGTTGGATTAAATCCTGATGAAGCAGCCATCAATCAACGCTTAGCTCAAATTGCCCAAGCGGAAGGACTAAATAGCATTAGTGAACTGCAGCAACGTTTGGACGCTGCAAAACCAGGTAGCTACGCCACCCTACGTGCGCAATTGATTGAAGATGCGGCTATCCAAGCTTTGCAACAACGCCAAATATCTAGCCGCGTGCGTATTAGTGAGCAAGATATCGATGCCTTTTTGGCCTCTCCTGAAGCTAAGCGTTTAAGTCAAAGCGAATATCAAACCGTTCATGTCCGCATTCCCTATATGGATGATTACAGCCGCTTGTCAGAAGCTCAGCGTAGTGAGGCGCTAAAAGTCGCGCAGCGTCTACGTACACGATTACAAGCACCAAATGTTGATGTAACAGAAGCTATCGCAGCAAGTCAAGGCAGCTACCCTATTCAGTTGCAAGGTGGCGATATGGGCTTCCATAAAGCAGCAGCTTTACCGACTGAACTGGCAAGCGAAATCACCAAGCTTGAGGTCGGCGCAGTGAGCGCGCCACTCATAACCCCTGAAGGCATTGATATTATTAAACTGGCTGATAAAAAATCCAGTGATACCATGCTAGTACCGCAGTGGCATACGCGTCATATCTTAGTCAAAGTCGATGAGTTGCAAACAGATGCGCTTGCTGAACAAAAAATCAATGACCTCTATGCCCAATTACGTAGTGGCGCTGATTTTGCTGGTTTAGCCTCGACTTATTCAGATGATCCCGGCTCAGCAGGACGCGGTGGCGATTTGGATTGGGTCGGTGAAGAGCAAATGATTGGTCCGTTTGAAGCGATGATGAAAAATACCGCGGTCGGCGATTATTCTGCACCATTCAAAACGCAATTTGGTTGGCATATCTTAAAAGTTGAAGGTAAGCGTGAACAAGATGTCAGCGATGAGTACCGTCGTAATATGGCACGCCAAGCGCTATATCAGCGTCTTGCCCCACAAGCCAAAGAAGACTGGCTACAAGAACTACGCGCCGGCGCTTACATTCAGGTACTTGGTTGATTATTCCTAACTTAACCAAGTATTAGTTCAAGTATTTTATAAAAAAGGGTATATGCTGAACTGACCCCCAAATATTGGACGGTTTAGTTTACCCCAAGGACTGAGTTCTGTATTGCACAGGACTCAGTCCTTT
>NZ_JBXWIV010000008.1:0-120216 GCF_058197955.1 Janibacter sp. CoH_79_TC_3 | reverse complement strand
CTCTTATCTTAAAGTCTATGTCGTATTTCATAAAATAACCCCCAAAAGTTGTGTCCAACTTATGGGGGTCAGTTCATATTTAATATAGCGGCTTTTTTATTGATGATTTTTAAAATATACAAGCTGGTTTAGATAAATCCATATTATTAATAAGCTTATCAAGCTTTTAAAAATCAGCCCATCAAATCCGCTTGCACAATTTCAATCCAGTAACCGTCAACGTCTTTAATAAAGGCGATATTTTTCATACTACCGTTTTCAGGACGTTTTTTAAACTCAACGTTGTTTTTATCAAACCAAGCAACCGCTTCATCCAAATTCGGCACACTAAAGCAGATATGACCAAAACCTTGTGGTTCACCATTGCCATCGTGATAACTAAAATCCGCTTGGGTTTCAGTGCCATAGTTATGGGTCAGCTCTAAAATACCGCGCTGACGGAAGGCGAAAATCTCTAAGTCATCACCAGCGGGTAAATTATCACGCTCGCTGTCAGTGAGTTTGGCCAAGAAATATAAATCAAACCCCATCGCTGGGAATTTTTTTACCGCCAATAACGTCATCCCTAAGACGCCGGTATAAAAAGCCAATGATTTGACAGGGTCTTTTACGCGTAGCATAGTGTGATTAAAGGTATAACCTGATGTCTGAGCTGAAATAGGCTGAACGCCTTCTGCATTTACGCTACTTTTAGGTTGAGCTATCGTTTCTTGGTTGATAGCTTCTTGGTTGCTATTTAAATTTTCTAAATCAGTCATAATTTTTCCAATATCTAAGTGTTTTTAATCGTTAATAGCGGATACGTTCTCGATGATAAAGTGTACCCACTATCCTAAATAATTAATGATAAATGACTATTAAGCGTCTAAAAACCGTACTTTTCCAGTCTCTAAATTATATTCAGCACCAACAACAAGCAGCTGACCGCTATTGGTTAAGTCTTCTAGTGCACGCGAACCGTGCTTCAATTGGCTGACCGACATACGTACATTGGCACGAATAGAGCGATCGACCAGCTCATCCGCATCGACGTCTTGACCATTGGCAGTAGCTAACTCATGCAAATTATAGACACTCGGGCGAATACGATCGACGATTGACTGTAAGTTTGGTGAGTAGTTTTGCTCAGGATTAATCAGCGCCTCAACACACGCGGTTACAGCGCCGCAATGCGAATGTCCAAGAACCACCACCAACTTAGTGCCAAATTTTTCGGCGGCAAACTCAACCGAACCAATTTGCGATGGCGCAACCACATTGCCCGCCACGCGTATGACAAACAAATCGCCCAAACCTTGATCAAACACAATCTCAACCGGTACGCGGGCATCCGAGCAACCCAAAATAATCGCTAACGGGTCTTGATCATTGATCAGCTCGGGACGTTTTTGCATACAGGGGTCAGTGCTGGTCAAACTTTCCACGTAGCGCACATTACCTTCTTTAAGTAGTGCCAGTGCTTCTTGACCAGTTTTTGGGCGGTTACTGTTAGGCATAAGGAGTCCTTGTTTATCAAAATGGTTTAAATTATAAATTGCTCTAGCATTCTGTTTTCTACTTTAAATTACTTTTGCAGCTAAACTTATCTTTTAAGCTTAGCCGTTTGCTATCGCAAATATCCTTGTATTTAGCATACATAAAATTATTGTATAGCAACCAAAGCAAGAAAACGGTAAAAATTCTTTATTCTAAGAGCGCTATATTTCAAGCTGATTTTATTTTTCTATCCTGCTTATGCTATCAACAACCTAAACCAAACAACCGATAACGAACTTGCACTGACTTATAGCAAGGGTTTGTTATAATATGCAGCAACCAGACTCCATATATATCCATCGCTTATCGCCATACTTAACACCATGTAAATTGCTGCCAGTAACTAGTGTTTTAGCGCTACTGAGCATTTGGTGTTTTAGGAACCAACCTTATGACCGAATCGAATATAAACCTGCAAACCATGCCTGTATCGCCCAATCCTGACAAGGTACTGCTACAACTGACTGGTCTACAAAAAATTTATGATCAAACCGAAGTCTTAAAGGACATCAACCTTGATATTCAGCATGGTGAGTTTATAACCCTGCTTGGCCCATCAGGCTGCGGTAAAACGACATTGCTACGTTTAATTGCTGGTTTTGAGCAGCCCAACGCTGGGGCGATTTATCTTGATGGCATGCAAATGGCAGGCTTGCCAGCCGATAAGCGTCCGGTCAATACCGTGTTTCAGCAATATGCGTTATTTCCGCATATGACGGTGGCGCAAAACGTCGCTTATGGGCTTAAGCTCAAAAAAGTCCCAAAAGATGAGATTCAAACGCGCGTGCGTGAGATGCTGGCGATGGTACAGCTTGAGCATTTGGCCAATCGTCGACCGCAAGATTTATCTGGCGGCCAGCAGCAGCGCGTGGCGATTGCACGCGCGGTGATCAATCGCCCTAAACTATTATTACTCGATGAGCCATTATCGGCGCTCGACCATAAGCTGCGCCTACAAATGCAATCTGAGCTTAAACGTCTGCAACGTGAGCTTGGCATTACCTTTGTCTTTGTCACCCATGATCAAGAAGAAGCGTTGTCGATGTCAGACCGCATTGCAGTGATGAAAGACGGCAGATTTCAACAAATTGGCACGCCGATTGAGATTTATGAAACCCCTGCCAATCTATTTACCGCCAAATTTATCGGTGAGACCAATTTATTTAAGGCGGAAGTCAAAGGCGTTTATCCTGAGCAGCCCGATCGCGATGGTCGTGTGACCAATGGCCGTATTGAAGTCGAAGTTTGCGAGGCACAAGCGCAAGAGGGTCCGACGACCTTACGTAATCTGCGCCGTCCTGACTTTGCCAATGACGTACAAGTCGGCGATATCGTTAATTTACTATTGCGTCCAGAAGATTTGCGCATTTATGACCCCAATGATCAAGAGCATAGTGGTTTATTAGGGCGCGTGATTGAGAGTAATTATAAAGGCAGCACTTTAGACTCGATTATTGAGCTGGCTAACGGGCATATTATTAAAGCCTCGGAATTCTTTGATGAAGATGACCCAAGTTTTGATTATAAGCTTAACGAAGGCGTTAAAGTGTCATGGGTAGATGGCTGGGAATGGGTATTGCCAGAAGAAGATACGCTCGATAGCGGCATTGATAATGGGATGGATAATAGTAATAGCAAATTAGCTGCCCAAAAGGATATCAGCTAATGGCGCGTACTAACTTAGGTAATAAAAAATCAAGTAATAAAAACTTGAGCAACAGAAGCCCTTTTCGTACCGCAACGCTATGGCTAATTTGGGGTTGGCTGCTCATCTTTGCGTTATTGCCAAATATACTGGTGATTGCAGTCAGCTTTTTGACCCGTGATAGCACGGCTTTTATTAGTTTACCGGTTACTATCGACAGCTACGTACGCATGATTGACCCGCTTTATTTTGACGTCTTTGTGCATTCATTATGGATGGCTGGCATCACTACAGTTATCTGCTTATTACTTGGCTACCCGTTTGCTTGGTTTGTATCTCGAGTCAGTAAACGCTGGCAGCCTCTGTTGATGCTCATGCTGATACTGCCATTTTGGACCAACTCTTTGGTACGGACTTATGCGCTAAAACTATTATTTGCCAGTAATGGTTTGATTAACAAATCCTTATTAGCAATCGGAATTATTGATGCGCCCATTGATATTCTATATACCCAAGGCGCGGTCATTACCGGTTTAACTTATTTGTTATTTCCCTTTATGGTGCTGCCGCTGTATGCGGTATTTAGCGATTTGCGCAATGATATGCTGCTCGCCTCGCAAGATTTGGGTGCTTCAAAACGACAAACCTTTTGGCACGTGGTACTACCATTAACGACACCGGGGATTATCTCAGGGGTGCTGTTGGTATTATTACCAGCGATGGGGATGTTTTATGTCGCCGATATTTTGGGCGGCTCGCGTAACTTATTGGTCGGTAATATTATTAAAAACCAGTTTTTAGATGCGCGTGATTGGCCATTTGGCGCCGCAGCCAGTGTGCTATTAACGCTTGCCATGGCAGTATTATTACTCGCTTATCGCGCCAGTAGCCGCCGTATTGGCAAGACTGATTTTAGCGAGGTGGCCTAATGTCTGATAGTTCACTGAATAATACTCCAATTAAAAATAAACGCTCTATCAAATTAGGTAATATTGCTGCCAAAGGCTACCTCGGCCTGATTTACACTTTATTATACTTACCCATCCTTGTATTGGTGGTGATGTCCTTTAATAAGTCAAAAATTGGTTATAACTGGGGCGGCTTTAGTCTAAAGTGGTACGAGTCGTTATTTAATAATCAGGCAATGCTTGATGCCTTTTGGCATTCTATCGTGTTGGGCTTGGTTGCCGCCACGGTATCAACCATCATCGGTACATTAACGGCACTTGCGCTACATCGCTATGACTTTCGCGGTAAAGGGCTGCTAAATGGCTTGTTATTTGTGCTGATGATGTCACCTGAGATTGTCTTAGCGATATCGCTATTGTCGCTGTTTTTATTAATCGGCCTGCAACTCGGTTTTGTCTCGCTGCTATTAGCGCACATTACTTTTTGCTTGCCGTTTGTAGTCATTACTGTCTTTGCGCGCTTAAGCAGTTTGGATGAGCGTTTGATGGAAGCGGCGCGTGATTTAGGCGCTAGCGAATCAACGATGGTACGTACGGTGTTGATTCCAGTGATTTTCCCAGCGGTTATGGCTGGCTGGTTGCTAGCCTTTACCTTATCGCTCGATGATGTAGTGGTATCGACCTTCGTCACTGGTCCTAGCTATGAGATTTTACCGTTACGTATCTATTCTATGGTGCGCGTGGGACTTAAACCTGAAGTTAATGCCATTGGGACAATTTTATTGGTTGCTTCATTAATTTTGGTGGTTATCTCGCAATTGCTCCTACGTCGGCGCTAATTTTAATTTTACTTTCATAACAGCTTTAACATCATATTAGATAAAAAGTTTGAATCGTTCTTTCAGCCTTTATAAGTCGCAATTACTTATTTCTTTAACGTCAGTGGTTAGGTTATTTTATGCTAGAGCTCCGTCATCTTAATACACTAACTGCGCTGCGAGCCCATGGCTCATTGGCCGCTGCTGCCGATGAGCTACATGTCACAGCCTCTGCGGTCTCGCATCAGTTAAAAGAGTTAGAGAATTACTACGATATCAGCTTGGTTAATCGGCGCACGCGTCCGCTAACCTTTACGCCAGCAGGTAAAACGGTACTGGCACTTGCTGACAGCATCATGCCACAGGTCACGCGCACCAAAGCAAACTTAAAACGCTTAGCCCATGGTCAAGCGGGTCGATTGCGCTTAGCCTCTGAATGTCATAGCTGCTTTGATTGGTTGATGCCGATACTTAATCATTATCGCCGTGAATGGTCGGATGTCGAGCTGGATTTCGCCACTGGTTTTGAGCCTGAGCCGCATCACTTATTGATGGAAGGTGATATCGATTTATTGATTACCACCAGTAATTTACCGATAGAAGGTATCAGCTATCAGCCGTTATTTGAGTACGAGAGCCGTTTGGTGCTGTCGCCGACTCATGACTTGGCTGAGCAACAATTCATTCATGCCCAAGACTTGGTTGATGAAACCTTGATTGCCTATCCGGTGGAAGCTAAGCGCCTCGATATTATTGCCAATTTTATGACCCCGGAAGAGGTCAGTTTTAAAGCTATTCGTACCACCGAGCTAACGGCGATGCTTATTCAATTGGTTGCCAGCGAACGTGGGGTAGCAGCATTACCCGATTGGGTGGTCGCTGAATATGAGAAAAAAGGCTGGGTGGTTTCACGCCCATTAGGTAACGGCGTCTACTGTCAGCTGTATGCGGCGACGCGCACCTCAAGCCAAGAGACCGCTTATATGCAAGGGTTTGCCAGTTTATTAGAAGGAATTGTGAAGCCGCTGTAGTTTCATTACCAATTAGTTTTTTATAATTATGAAATATTAGCCACTTTTTCATATCATAACGACTATTATGGTAAATGATGGTTCCCTAGTAAGGACCTGAAGGTTTGGCTGTAGGCTAAGACTATCAAATGGTTTTGGTTGTTTACTTTATTGATAATATACTTAACAGATAATTTTTAATTACTGAGACAAACCTATGGTTTTTCCTATAATCAAGTTAACCGCCACTTTTTGCGTTGTCTTCTTATCGCCTATGCTACTTATAGGCTGTCATAAAATGCATAGCGCAACGAGTTCACAAATTTCTCAGGTGCAACCGCTAATCGAAGAAAGTGGTGAGATTATAAAACTAAAAAGATTTGCTGAAAAAGGCAATGCTGAGGTACAGTATAAACTTGGTTTGATGTATGACATGGGTAAAGACGTAGATCAGGACTATGGCAAAGCGTTTGAATGGTATGAAAAATCTGCTAACCAAGGACTCGCAAGTTCACAAAGTAAACTGGGTTCAATGTATCGATATGGCAAAGGAGTAGAGGTAAATCATGCCAAAGCGAGTGAATGGTACTGGAAAGCCTATGAACAAGGAAATGAAGAAGCTCATTATCAGCTTGGTACGATATATATATCAAACAAAGAGAAACTTAGCCATTAAAAAAACCATTCTTGTGTCACATGAGTCGATTTTCACTGGGGTATACCCATACCCTACAGGAACTAACTAAACAGACTTCTTAAACTATTCATAGACCACCCAAAATAGACTGTTAATTAAATGATATTTATTAAAGCTCAAAGCACCAACTTAAAAAAGTAAAATCCCAGCGCGGTTGCTAATAACGTCAGCCCAACATGTAATCCGATGAGCCCTAAACCCGCAAGCAGTTTGCCGTTATTGATAAAGGTAAATACTTCAACGCTAAAGGTACTAAAAGTCGTCAGTCCGCCCAAAAAACCAGTTATGACAAACAATCTGACATTTGGAGACAAGCTGCTGCCCACGCGTTCAAACCACACTAAGGCTAGCCCTATCAAAAGTCCACCTAAGACATTGGCACCCAAAGTGCCGAGTGGTATCCAACTATGCAGCGGATTAAAACGCGCCAGCCAGCCTCGCAGGCAAGCGCCAATGGCAGCACCTAATCCAATCGCAAGCCACTGCATAAGCTATCCTTGAGTGAGATAAAGTTTAATAAATTGGGTACAAGCGACTTTATAGCATTCATACTGCAGGCAGCTCGGTCATCGGCCAACGCGGTACGCAGCTAACAGCCAAATCATCTGCCTGACCTGCTTGCAAGCGCTCGTAACCGGCATAAGCAATCATCGCGCCATTATCGGTACATAACGCTGGCGGCGCGTAATGAACGGTGGCATTGATTTTAGCAAGCTCACTCTCTAATGTCTCACGCAAATGACTATTGGCACTGACGCCGCCAGCTATTACCAATCGGCTCATATCGACTTGTTTAAGGGCTTTGACGCATTTTTTCACTAGCGTATCAACTACCGCATGTTGAAAGCTTGCGGCAATATCAGCGCGCACTTGTGGATCGCTAGCAAAACCATTGCCTGAGCCGCCTGAACATGGGGTATCTTTAATCAGATTGTGCACCGCCGTTTTCATACCGCTAAAAGAAAAGTCTAAACCGCGATGCAGCATTGGACGCGGTAAATCATAAGCATTTTTATCGCCGCTTTCCGCTAATTTGGCAATATTTGGCCCACCAGGGTACGGCAGACCGAGCATTTTTGCCGCTTTGTCAAAACACTCGCCCGCCGCGTCATCGATGGATTCGCCGAGGATTTCATATTGCCCGATACCATAGGCGGCAATAAGCAAAGTATGACCACCCGATACCAGTAAGGAAACAAACGGAAATGCCGGAGGATTCGCTCCCATCAAAGGTGCTAATAAATGCCCTTCCATATGATGAACACCAATCGCTGGTATATCCAGACCATAAGCCAAGCTACGACCAAATAATGCACCCGTCATCAGCGCACCGATAAGTCCAGGGCCTTTGGTATAGGCAATGGCATCAATCTCATCTTTAGTGATATTGCACTGCTCTAGTAATTCGTTAAATAAAGGCACCAGCTTACGAATATGGTCGCGGCTCGCAAGCTCAGGCACCACACCGCCATAAAGGGCGTGCAGTTCTATCTGCGAATACAGCACTTGCCCGAGCAGACCTTTATTGTTGCTATCTATCTGCTCGCTATCGAAAATCGCTAGACCAGTCTCATCGCAAGAGGTCTCTAAACCCAATACTTTCATCTATATGCCTTTATATTTTGTCTTGCAGTGTTTATAACTGTGCATCGTTTATTATGACTATACAAAGTTTATTGCTTAAAAACAGCTTTTTAGAATATACGTTATAGCGGTATTGCATCGCCAATAAAAAGCCGCCACTGTTAGCTTACAATGGCGGTCATT
This sequence comes from Janibacter sp. CoH_79_TC_3, assembly GCF_058197955.1. Lineage (NCBI taxonomy): Bacteria > Bacillati > Actinomycetota > Actinomycetes > Micrococcales > Intrasporangiaceae > Janibacter > Janibacter sp. CoH_79_TC_3. The sequence continues at coordinate 111,835 of NZ_JBXWIV010000008.1, read as the reverse complement.
CTAGCAAATTTCAACAAGCAATATTAGCTAGCGGCAGCAACCATATAATCAACTGCTGCATGAACTTGTGCTTCAGTGACGTCTCCAACCGCTTGCGCAGGCATTTTATTGAAGCCTTTGGCAGAATGCATACGTAATGTTTCTATGTCTTTGGCAAGGTGTGGCGCCCAAGCTGCTTTATCACCAAATTTCGGCGCTTCAAGCAAACCATTTTCATGACAAACTTTACACTGTTTTTCATACAGCTGCGCACCAGCATCTGCGGCCAACAATTCAGGCTCAGCAGCAGCTTCAGTTTCAGCTTCTACGACTGGCACTTCCGTAGGCTCTGCTTCAACCGCAGGCTCAGGAGTTACCACTTCAGTTTCTGCAGCAGGCGCTTCTGGCTCTAATACTGTTTCTGTCTCATTAACCGCGGCAGGTTCTTCTGCCTTATTGTCACCGCCACTACAAGCACTAAGTGCCAGTAAAGCACTAAGACTTAGGCTAGATAACGCTAATTTAGCAATCGATTTTTTCTTCATATTTTGTTGAATAGTCATAGTTATTCCTTCATCTATAGATTATTGGTAATGAACCCCAATGTAATAGCTGGCATAGTAGTCAAAAGCTGGCAATGATGAATCGCTATTATTAATCGAGCGTACTACTTACTGACTCGCTTGCTTATTGTTATTAATTGCTTGCGGGCGCATTAGCAGTCGCATCAGTACCTGCCATCTCTGTATCCGTACTAGCCACTTCGGTATCCGCACTTGCAGTCGCTGGCGCTTCTAATGCATCAGTGGCAACTGTACCGTCTTGTGCAGTAGCAATTTCAGTACCTGCTTCAGTATCAGTGGTCGCGTCTGTCTCAGCCGCTGGCATTGGCGCAGCTTCTGGGAAATCTAGCTTTTCTGCTTCAGGCGCATTTTTACGGGCAAGCTCTGCCGCTTCGTCTACTTTATCTTTTGCTAAGACTTCACCAGACTCTGCGCCCGCTGCTTCTTTATCATTGCTACACGCACTGATGCTAACGCCCATTGTAAGAAGCAAGGTCGCCCATAATGCCGTACTAACCGCTGTTTTTCTCATGCCAATTTTCATCGAAAAATCCTCAATATGATAGCTATAAAAGCCTTGTAGCGCCTGCCTCTACTTTTGGTTTAGGTTTCAAGGTCAGACTGAACATAGCATAGCATAGAGTTAATATAAGCCGTTATTGCCAAACAGGTGTTTTGTCCATCTTTTATTGATAATTTGTTAAAAGATTATTAAAAATATTAACACTTCTATTTAAATTAACGTCCTATTAAATTTGTACCGCTCAGTGTATGGTTAGTGACTGATACTTAAAATAGATACGCGAAAGCCTTTGACTTTGCTGCCATTTTTTATTAAAATAGGCGCCCTTGTGCTATTGCGCAAGATTATCCTAGTTTGAGCTGATGCCAGTAATCTTGAGATATTACGGCTAAACACTAATATACAGCCAAACTAATGCCCTTATATCTCATCCTAATCGAGGAGTCTTCATGCCTGCAGTTAAGGTTAAAGAAAACGAACCAGTTGATATCGCTATCCGTCGTTTCAAACGTGCTTGTGAAAAAGCTGGCGTATTGGCAGATGTACGTAAGCGTGAATTTTATGAAAAACCAACGCAAGTACGCAAGCGCAAAGCAGCTGCTGCAGTAAAGCGTTATAAGAAGAAATTACAACGCGAAACTATTCGTACCACTCGTATGTACTAATCGATTATTCGACTAGCTAAATACCAGCGCTACACTAACGCCACTGTTATCGATGAATAACAGTGGCGTTTTTTATGCTACAATTTTTGTTATTCATGCTGGCAAATACTCAGCAGATTTTATTTGAAACTTTATCCCCTATTACTTTACCAACAGTTATTTTACTAAAAATTATTTTATCCATACTCATAAGGAATAATAACAATGAGCCAGCTTAAACAGACGTTAACTGACACCATCATCGTCTCTATGAAAGCACGTGAGATTGAACGAGTCAAAGTCCTACGTAACGTACAAGCGGTTATCAAACAAATCGAGATTGACCGTCAAAAAGAACTTAACGATGCCGAAGTACTTGAGATTTTACAAAAACAGCTCAAGCAACGCCATGAATCCTTGACTATTTTTACCGAAAACGGTCGCGATGATTTGGCAAACAAAGAGCAGTTTGAGATTGATATTATCAATGAATATATGCCAAAACAGATGGATGATGCCGAGCTTGCCGCTTTGGTCAATGCCGAAATCGCTGCACAAGGCGCCACATCGATGCGTGATATGGGCAGCGTGATGGGTGTGTTAAAGAATAAAACTGCGGGCCGTGCTGACCCTGCCTTAATATCTAAACTGGTGAAAGACGCTTTGCAAGGTTAATTGAAGTTAAGAAAAGCGCTAGTTAGTTTGAAATAAACTTGATACGTTAATAACCACGTGCGACTGTTATAAATTTTCCTTGCTTGCTGCTATCACAGAGGCTACGAAAAATTCATCCCAGTCGCACTGTATCGACTTTAAAGCCCGTCTGCTATATATTCTTAATTATTGTATAAACTTAAGCTCTCAAACAACCGCCTAAGGCTTAAAGTCTTTGGCGGTTTTTACCGCTTTGATTTCCGCATTAATATTGGCCAGTAACGGTCGGGCGCTGCTCGCTTGCGCAGTTTTTTGCATTTGCTCAGTCAATTGCTTGGCTTGCGTCAACGAGGTCAGCGCACGCTCATAGCGTCCACTCCACAGCTGGTCATGACTTCGATAACGCAGCGCATTGATGGTGGCAATTTTTGCAAGCGGCACCGAGTCGGTGGTTTTAGCAATTTTCTCATTGGCCAATTGCAAACTTTGCCACGCATAACGGTCATTTGGCTGCTGCTCAGTCAAGGGTTTAAGCAATACTTGCGCTTTGGTTGGCTGATTGCTATTGGTCAGTGCTTCCGCTAAATAAAGACGCAGGTCACGGCGCTCAGGATAAAGGCGCTGCTGACTCTCGAGCAGTTCAGCCGCTTGTTGCCATTTATTTTGCTCAGTAAGGATTTGGCTTTGGGTAATGGACAATAACGGCTCTAATACTTGGCGCTGCGTTGCGGGTAATGCCGACAGCTCATTATATATCTCATTGGCCTCGCCAAAGCGCTGCTGCTCGCCATACCAATACATCAGCGCCAATTTTGCGCCGACGCTATTTTTAGCGGCAGTCGTCAGTGCGGTTTCAGAGACATGCTTGCCGGTACTTTGCGTACGCCAGTACAGTAAATCAAACAACGCTTGATGGCGTTGCTGCTTTGACAAAGGCAATGCATCATAACGCTGAGCACGGCTTTGCGACTCGCTTAAACGCTCATTGCTTAAAGGATGCGAGCGCACAAAACTGGGTAAGAATTGATTGGCGGTTTGGTTCAATTGGCTTTTTTGATTCATCGTCGCAAAAAATCGCGGCATGGCGCGTGGATCGTAACCAGCTTGGTTCATGATTTGCATACCGACGCGGTCAGCATCACGTTCATTATTACGGCTAAAAGCCATGCTGCTATTCATCGTCGCAGTTTGACTGCCCATCATGACGGCAGCGGCTGCATCACCATCGACCGCTGACGCGGCAATAGCCGCCAGCATGCCGCCTATTTGCATCAGCAAGGCTTTTTTACGCTCATCCGCGCCGCTCTCATAATGATGCTGACTAATATGTGCCACCTCATGGGCAACGACGCTGGCAAGTTCATCCATACTGCTCGCCGCTAGTATCGTCCCCGTATTGAGACCAATAACCCCACCTGGCGCCGCAAAAGCATTGATACTGGGATTATCAATAATAACCAAGCCAAGTGGCGCTTGCTGGCGGGCTTGCGCATTTAGTCGCCATGTCATCTCCTTGACCGTTTCTTGAATCCAAGGGTCATGCTCCATCTTAGTGCGACCATTAATGTTTCTTAATGACCATTCGCCAAGCAGTTTATTTTCATACTGCTCCGCAAAGCTTAATCCCTGCCCGCGTAAATTGGGCAAATCTAACTCTTCAGCATTGGTAGGCTGCCGTGAATCATAAGCAAATGGTGCCGCTTGCGTGCCAATACTGTTGGCAGTGGTTGCTAGCGCCAGCAAAGTAGCAGATATGCTAACCCTTAGCACAACAGCGCCTTTTAATGTGTTTAGCAGCGATGGTCTATGAGAATAATACAAGTGCGTATCCTATACGAGTAATCATAACGTCTTTTTGACTATACGAGCTTGTTTATTCAAGGTCAATTGTCGTCTGCTTCTGGCTACCAATCACGCTGCCGTGCGTCACGATTGTGCAACATGATTGTGTAAATCTAGGCTGTATAAATAGAAGCGGTAAATTTAAAGTATCAATCTATTATCCAATGCTAATAAGATATGCTGATTGACCAATCATTATGATGATTATATTCAACTGCAATTATATAGTGGCAATTTGCTATAATAGCAAGTCATGATAAAGGCTTCTGAGCAATACTATACTAAGCCAAGCTCTGTTAAACACTGATATTTTATAGGTTTATTTTATGTCCTTTGATAATCAACCCATCATTGTACGAGGTGAGTATGCTGTTTATTTGTCAGATGCTTTACCTGGAGTAAAGCAGCAAGTGATAAGACAACTGATGGATTTATTGAGCGACAATACTATTAGATTAATTGATAACGTTAAGCTAAATGATAACTCAAGTCTGACGCAAACAATCATTCAGATTAAAGATATAGTAGATGGGCGCGGACTTGCCTGCCCGATGCCGCTGCTAAAAACCAAAGTGGCATTACGTCAGGTAGCCGCGGGTGAATCACTATATGTGGTTGCAACTGACCCAAATTCGCAAGCCGATATCACTGCTTTTTGTGCGCAGAGTCAGAAAACGGACACAACAAACCTATTATTATTGCTTATTAATCAGAAGACAGTGGCAAATAGCGAAGAAGCTATAGCGACAAAACCTAGAGATTCTGTTGATACAATATATCACTTCATCATTACCAAAACTGATAGCAACTAAGCGGCGCTATCCTTTACAATTACAACTATAAAGATTTTTATCTGACTCATTGCTTATCTATTTAACCAAGGTCAAGAATATGGCTAATACTTCTACGAACGCTGCAAACTCCCGTAAAAAAGACAGTGCAGCGCCTGCAAAAAACGAAGCACGTGATGCGGCGTTAAAAGCGGCAGCGGCGCGTCCGCCTTATGACGCCAGTGCGCTTGGCGATACCAGCACCCGCGATTTGGTCCCTGCGATGCCAACGCATCTATCTGCGCCTGGGGTAAATTTGGGTGCCTATATTAATACCGTGCATCAAATACCAATTTTGACACCGACTCAAGAGCAAGAGCTCGCTCATCGCTACTACGATGAAGGTGATGTTGAAGCCGCACGCCTGCTAGTTATGTCACACTTACGCTTTGTTATTCATATTGCGCGCAGCTACTCAGGCTATGGTCTGCCACAAGCCGATTTAATCCAAGAAGGCAATTTAGGACTAATGAAAGCGGTTAAACGCTTTGACCCCAATAAAGGCGTACGTTTAGTATCGTTTGCTGTGCATTGGATTAAAGCTGAAATTCACGAATTTGTCATCCGTAATTGGCGTATTGTCAAAGTTGCCACTACTAAGGCACATCGTAAATTATTCTTTAACTTACGTAGCCTTAAAAAGACCAACAACCAGCTAACGCTTGAAGAAGCTGATGCGATTGCCAACGACTTAAATGTGACGCGCAAGCAAGTGCTTGAGATGGAGTCACGTTTGACGTCGTATGATGCGTCATTTGAAGCGCAATCAAGCGATGATGACGATGGACGCTATGCGCCGCAGCTGTTCTTAGAGGACGGTATCGACCCTGCAGAAATGGTTGAGGAATCTGACTGGGAAGAGAACAATTCATCTGCACTGCTAGCTGCAATGGATACTTTAGACGATCGTTCGCGCGATATCGTCGAGCAGCGCTGGCTTTCTGAGCAAAAATCCACCTTGCATGAGCTAGCGGCGGTTTACTCTATATCGGCAGAACGTGTACGCCAAATCGAGAAAAATGCCATGGATAAAATCCGTGAAGCCATGACCATCGATAGCGTGATTTTACCGAATGATATTCAGTAAGCTGCTTATCAGATGAAAAAAGCCATTATTAAAGCCCTTTCTATAACACGAGTTTTACCATGCTAAATTGGATAAGTATTGCGGCGCTTAATTTGGCTATCGCCGTGGCTTTAGGCGCCTTTGGTGCTCATGGCCTTAAAGCTATCGTCAGCTCTCAGCAGCTTGAATGGTGGCAAACGGCGACCTTATACTGGTTTATACATGGGCTTGGATTGTTACTCGTTGGTATACTCATTCGCCTTAACTATACGACTCAAACCACAGCTTGGTTATTACAAATCGGGGTGATTATCTTTGCCGGCAGTTTATATGCGATGACGCTTGGTGCGCCGCGCTGGTTTGGGGCCATCACCCCTATCGGCGGCGTATTAATGATTGCAGGTTGGTTATGGCTTGCTGTATCGACGTTCCGTTTAGGTCATGTTACTTAACATCTACCTGTTTAATAGGTATTTTCTTAGTAGCTACTCTGGTTTAAATAGTCAAAACGCTTCATCAATCATGCAAAATAAATTATTGGCAATCATATATAAAACATCAGTTAAATATCAGATTATACAAAAGAAAAGCTGATAAAAAGGAATATCAAGTCATTAGGGAGCACATACTATGAGTAATATTAGTGTAAACGGTAAAAGATTGCAGACCACCCATCAGACGGTACAATTGGTCGTCAATGAGCTTGGGCTTAGTAGTGGACGCTATGCCGTTGAAGTAGATGGCGAGCTGATACCAAAAAGTGAGCTTGATAAGCTACATGTCGTTGAAGGTATGAATATCGAAGTCGTACAAGCGGTTGGTGGCGGCTAGTATTTATAAATCATACAGCCTAAAACAAGATAATAAAAAAGACCTCAACAATGATACGTTAGAGGTCTTTTTTTTGCTTAGCTTAGTCAGCTTAGCATGTCGTTTTAATTACTAAAGCTGTCAATCATTTATCATTAACCATCCTGCTATTTATACTATTTATTGATTGGCTAAGATTGATTAATATTGCGACAGCAAATCCTATAATGGCAATTAAATCGCTGGTGCTGCTTCAGCATCTTCTAAATCTTCATAGCGTTCATCACGTCCTGGACCCTGAGTTTTCTTGCGGTCTTGACGGGTTTTATATTTACGCACTTGTCTATCAAGTTTGTCTGCCATCTCATTGATAGCTTTATACATATCATCTTCAAGCGCTTGAACAAACATCTCTTGACCTGCCACTCGCATAATCGCTTCGGCTTTATGGGTCTTTTTACCGCCATCACTTGCGCCGCTGTTGTCTAGCGATAATATCACTTTAATACTTTGAATCTGATCGAAGTGACGCTCTACCTTTTCAAGTTTTTCGCGAACGGCTTTGTCCATGGCATCGGTAATACTGATATGGTGACCACTGATAGAAACATTCATATTATTGTCCTTTTATTATTGCTTATATTTTTACTTACAATCAACAGATGAGCCAGCATTGCTGCTTTTATCACCCTGCCTTACCAAACATTTACCTAGTATCTTTTTTATCTCAGATGGCTTAGCTTTTAATTTTTTAGTGACTAACGCCTTTATTCCTCTACTCCTTTATTAAAATAAAAATGTATTTTTATCATATTTGATGATTAATAATTTATATAAATAAGCCAAACCGATACTTGGTGTTCGTTGTTGGTATGACTCTAATTTGTCATGAAAAGCGAATAGTAGCAAGACGTTAAAATGTAACCAAATGTAATAATAACTGATGTTTCTTTTATGTTTCTATATAATCAAAAAATTTTATTTTTTATTTCATTTGAAAATACTTTAATCACAGTAGCTCGCTATTTATAAGCCATTGAATCGCAACAATTAATACTTTTGTTTGCGCTGAGTGGAGGAGCCAATATTCATGGCTTCACGGTATTTAGCCACCGTTCGTCTAGCAATATCGATACCTTCTGCCAATAGAATATCTTTTATGCGACTGTCAGAAAGCGGTTTTTTTGGGTCTTCATCAGCGATGAGCTGTCTAATCATGGCGCTGATAGCAGTTGAGGAGATATCACCGTCGCTACTGCTAACATGAGATGAGAAGAAATGCTTGAGGGAAAATAACCCTTGTGGCGTCAAGATGGTTTTGCTAGTGGTCAGGCGCGAGACGGTCGATTCGTGCAAATCCACTTCTTCGGCAATGGCTTTTAGAATAAGGGGTTGCATAGCGGTTGCGCCATATTGCAAAAAATCTTGCTGGTAGCGCACGATACTGGTTGCAACTTTTAATAGGTTTTGATTGCGCTCTTCGATACTACGAATAAACAAGCGCGCATCAGTGAGATTTTCACGCAGATATTGATTATCAGGGCTATCATCACCGCGTTTGACTAAATTGGCATACTCTTGATTGACCCGTAGCTTGGGCAAGGTTTCAGGATTGAGGCGCACCTGCCAGCCATCTACCTGCGCACTAGTATCGCTGCCGTTTTTGTTATTGGTGGTGTTATTGCTATTGTGACGGCGAATAGGCGTAACCAACACATCAGGAATATCGTAGCTTTCTGATGGTTGCATATAATCAGGCTGACTGCTTTGGAATAACAAGCCAGGTGACGGGTTCAAAGTACGTAATAGAGTAAGAGCGGGTGTAATGTACTCAGGCGCGAGTCCCGTCAGCTCAGTTAAGGCTTTGATATTATTACTGACTAAATGTTCGCTTGCTGAGAGAAGAGCTTGGGCTTCTTTGAGATACTTTGTATTCGCATTAAGCTTGGATAATTGCAGCGCTAAGCATTCATTGAGAGTGCGCGCGCCAACACCAAGCGGATCACACGATTGGATAATGCGCATTACCGCCATGACCTCATCATGCTCAACACGCTCATCCCATTGGTAAAAGCTTGCCATGGTATCAAGGCTTTGCAATAACTCATCGATGTCAAGGCGTATAAAGCCCATGTCATCCATAGAGTCCATCAAGTATTCAGCGATGAGCGTATCTGTTTCGGAAAGATGTTTGAAATTCAGCTGCCAGCGTACATGGTCTTGAATTCTCGCGCTAGTACTGCCTTGATAACTATCAAAGTCTGCATCGCCTGTGTGACTGCCAGCGCTGGTCGCCGCAGAGGCATAGTTACTATTTTCAAAACCACTATAATCGTCGCCATCAAGCGCATAGTTGTCTATCGCATCATCATCAAAACTGGCTTGCTGTAATTTATCCAAACTGTCACTAAAGTCATTATCATATTCAGAGGCATTATCATCATCACCAGATGAGGTGGTAGACGATGTAGAAAATGCATCAATGCCAGTATGTTGATTCCAACTATCCAGCGTTAATGATTCGCCAAACTCATCAAATGCCTCATCTTTATGACTGTCGTACTCATCGTCATCATCTTCAATACGTTCAAGCAATGGATTGCTATCGAGCTTCGCCTGAACCTCCTGCGCAAGCTCAAGACTAGAGAGCTGCAACAATTTAATAGCTTGCTGCATTTGCGGGGTCAGTTTTTGCGAGGTACTTAGCGTGGTCGCCAATCCAAACGACATACTCATGGGTGACTTATTACACTCCGATCGTGGTGAGATTCTATATATTATGCTGGTTAAAGCCTGCGCTTATTAACGCTTATAATCATTAAAAAGCGCTTTAAGCTGTCAGGTCATGACGATAGCATTTTTTGCTACAATGTTGCTATGATAATTTATACTCTATTCAGATAAGCTATTTCTCGCCTCTTGCTCAAATCATAAAACATAAATAGCTTTGTAGGGATGTCGAGCCTTTAAATATAACAGGATAAAAAAATAAATAAGAGCAAAGCCTTATAAAGCTTAAAAATTGAGAACAACACTATGAATGAGACAATAAACAACGCGCACCTGACCGTTGCTGCTGTGCAAATGAATAGCCAGCAAAATATCGAAGACAATTTAGCAGATATAAAAGCCGCCATTATCGATGCAAGCAAGCAAGGTGCTCAGCTAGTCGTTTTACCAGAAAACTGCTGTAGTATGGGTCGACAGTTTGCCACTGCAGAGCGTTTTGATGAACTGTCCAAAACGATGGCAGAATATGTGCGTGCCTCTGGTATTTATCTATTAGCAGGCTCATTGCCCTGCCCTTACCGACCTGATGGCGTAATCGTACCCGATGGCAGGCTGCGTCAAGTCAGTCAACTGTTTGCGCCCGATGGTACGCGTGTTGCGCGCTACGATAAGATACACCTGTTTACCGCGACTGTTGCCGATAAGCAAGGCAGCTATAATGAAGCGGCGACCTTTGAGCCTGGCACGCAAACAGTGGTTGCAACATTAGAAGCAAATGATGCGGTTTATCAACTCGGTATGATGGTTTGTTTTGATTTGCGTTTTCCAGCCTTGGCGCAGCGCCTACGGCAAGCAGGTGCAGAATTATTGAGTGCACCGTCCGCTTTTACCTATCTAACCGGACAAGCGCACTGGTCGCTGTTGCTACGCGCGCGCGCGTTAGACAGTCAATGTATGGTGATTGGCGCAGCGCAAGGTGGTGATCACGTTTATAAAGATGGTCATGCACGGCAGACATGGGGGCATACGGCTATCACTGCTTATGATGGAACCGTTATGAGTAGCTATGAAGATAGTGAATTAAACCATTCTGCTAAAAAAGATCATAAAAATTATGCTTTAGTTTTGGCAACCTTAGATAAACAGGCACAACAGCAAGGGCGACAAAAAATGCCTATTTTTGACTGTCATCGTTTGGCATAAGGCTGTTTTCTAGCAAGATGCATTTTTAGAAAGTCATTCTATGAGATTAGGTGGTTGGATTGCTATCTTTAGGTGCGTGAGTTGCACGAGGATGGGCACGGTCATAGACTTGGGTTAATTTAGCAAAATCAACATGGGTATAAATTTGCGTGGTGCTGATATCGCTGTGACCAAGCATTTCTTGGACGGCTCGTAAGTCGCCACTGCCTGAGAGCATATGCGAGGCAAAGCAATGACGCAATAGATGCGGATACATATTTTGTGCGATACCTGCACGCGTGGCCGCAATTTTAAGACGCTGCTGTACCGCCCGTGTTGATAAGCGTGTACCTAATTTTTCACTAATAAATAAGGCGCTATCCATCTGCTCTACCCACAGATTTCGGTGCGGTAGATAACGCTTAATCGCCTCGGCGGCTTTGATACCTAAGGGCACTAAGCGCGTTTTATTGCCTTTACCTGTCACGCGCACACGCAAATCAGTCAAGTCAATATCTACTATATCAAGCGCAACCAGCTCCCCGACACGCAGACCACTGCTATAAAGCAATTCAAACATCGCTTTATCACGTAACCATAAGCGCGCCTGCTCGGGCGTATCAGGTATCTCTTGGTCGAGCAACTGAGTAAGCAAATCTACATCGGCAATAGACGGCAGCGGTCTAGGGCTGCGTTTAAGCTGATAGCCCGTGGTTGGATTGATACGTGCTAAATCCTCTTCTATCAGCCAGCCGTAAAAATGACGGATAGCCGATAGCTCTTGCTGAACGCTGGCAAGCGCTAACTTATCTTCATCGAGGCGTTGGCTAATATGTTGGGCCAATTGGCGCTTATCACAGCGCGTCCACGTCAGACGTTTACCGCGTAAAAACAGCGCCAATTGATTCAGCCCTGCAAAATAAGCCACTAGCGTATGTTCGGAATGGTTACGCACCGACAGCGTATTTAGCCAACGATGTACCGGCGCTAACAATTCTCGTAGTGCGGCATCCGACTCTATAGCAGCAGCGTGCTCAACTGATAGCCATGATTTTGACTTAGAATCCGGGGTACGCTCTGTCATCTGAGTGTTTTTACTGAACATAGCATTTACCTAACGGCTGATATTCACCGCTTATCGTTGTCCATTCAGCTATTATCTATTAGCCTTCTGGATTTGGCTTAATGCCTGCTTGCGCCATCAAACCATCTGGGCTAAACACACCTTCATAGACAAATACGGTTGGGCCGGTCATCATCACAGAATAACCTGGCTGCCATTTAATCACCATACTGCCGCCATAAAGCTGCGCGCGTACGTCTTCGCCTTCGTCGAGCCAACCTTCACGAATACCAACTGCCACGGCTGCACAAGCACCCGTACCACAAGCTTGGGTCTCACCAACACCGCGCTCATAGACACGCAGGCGAATATGACGCTGATTCATTACCTGCATAAAGCCAACATTGACGCGCTCCGGAAAGGCAGGATGTGATTCGATGGCTTTGCCCAGTTTTTCGACGTCGGCATCGAGTACGCTATCCACTTTGATAACCGCATGCGGATTTCCCATATTGGCCACATACAGCTGCACTGGCGTACCATTAACGTCTAAGTGATAGGCGTTTTGGATTTTAGTCGTCGCTTTTGGGGTAAAAGGGATTTCGCTTGGCTCGAATTTTGGCTTACCCATATCGACTTCAACCCAACCATAGCGATCTGTCGTCAGCGAAATAATCCCGCTTGCCGTCTCGACGCGCAAACGCTGCTTAAACGATAGCTTACGCGCTTGCACAAAACGGGCGAAACAGCGCGCGCCATTACCGCATTGCTCCACTTCCATACCATCGGTGTTAAAAATGCGATAGCTAAAATCAACATCCGGACGCATCGGCGGCTCAACGACAAGCAATTGATCAAAGCCAATGCCTAAATGACGATCGCCCAACAGTTGCACCAAATCTTTGGTCAACTCTAGGCGCTGAGTCACCAAATCGATGACCATAAAATCATTACCCAGCCCATGCATTTTTGTAAATTCTATTAGCATATCCTTGTTATCCTATCCTATTTTTATGTATGCCTTATATTAGCACGCTGTCAGATACAATCATAATTATCACCGCTATCAAACGCTAAGTTAACTTTATGCTAAATAAGCCTTATACCGTCAAATTATGTCTCTCAATAGACTTTTAATTAAAGCAGGCAATAAAAAACCCATTGTCGTTATAACAATGGGTCATTTTCTATCCGCAAAAAAGCGAGGTTTTTAATAGGCTATTTATCCTGCCACAACATCTCATCAGCATATAATGCTTCAAGCGTTTCGCGTTTACGAATCAATTGATGATTATCATCAGCTACCATCACCTCGCTGGCACGACCGCGCGAATTGTAGTTGCTACTCATGGTAAAGCCGTACGCGCCGGCACCGGTTATAGCCAAGATATCACCAGTGGCAAGTGCTAATAAGCGGTCTTTTGCTAAAAAGTCACCGGTTTCACAAATCGCGCCAACGATATCCCACGGCTGCATATCATCAGTATCAATGCCATTCTCAGGTAAAACACTTGGAATCACCGCCATTTCAGCTTGATATAAAGCCGGACGAATCAAGTCGTTCATTGCCGCATCGACAATAGCAAAGTTCTTATATGCGGTTGGTTTAAGTACATCAACTTTGGTTAATAGCACACCAGCATTGGCCACGATACTACGACCCGGCTCAAAAAATACCGTTAAACCAAGCTCACTAAGTTTTGGTAATAACGCTTGCGCAAATTCATCAATAGATACGGGCGTCTCATCGATATAACGCACGCCCAGACCACCGCCCAAATCGATATGACGCAGCTCAATCCCTTTATCACGCAGGCTATGTATCAGCTCAATCACTTTATCTAAAGCTGCGACAAATGGCGCAACTTCCGTCAATTGCGAGCCGATATGACAATCGATACCGACGATATCGATATGCGATAATTGCGCGGCTTGCTCATAGACAGCGACGGCATTTTCATGGTCAATACCAAACTTATTGTCTTTTAGACCGGTTGAGATATACGGATGGGTCTTGGCATCGACATTAGGATTGACCCGTAATGAGATTGGGGCAGCTTTATCTAACTTCGTTGCCACCTCATTGATTAAGGTCAGCTCACTGATTGACTCAACATTAAAGCAACCAATACCTTGCATCAGTGCATATTCGATGTCGCTATAGGTTTTGCCCACACCTGAGAACACCACGCGTGTAGCCTCACCGCCTGCCGCCAATACGCGCATCAACTCACCGCGTGAGACGATATCAAACCCTGCTCCTGCTTGCGCCAAAATACCAAGTACCGCCAAATTGGAGTTGGCTTTTACCGCATAACAAATCTGGTGCTTTAGACTGGCAAAGCTCGTCGTATAAGCTTGATAAACATCTAAAATCGCTTGCTTTGAGTAGACATAGCACGGCGTACCATAGTGTTTGACCACCTCAGCAATATCGACTTGCTCCATATATAACGCGCCGTTTCGATAATCTAGCGCGGGCAAATGGGTGGTTAAGGCTTCAGGATGCACATACAATCCTTGCTCAGTTTTGGTAGTGACTGACTGACTCATATAAGTATCTCTAATTTAATCAATGTATTAATGCATAGAGGTATTAATGCATAAAGGTAAATAGCAGCTCGGATACGCTAACAATAGTTAGTCTCTTAATAGTTAATAAGCAACGATTAATCATTAATAGTCGTTAGGATCGGTACTCGGCTCAGGCAACTGAAAACTATCTGCGTTTTGCTCTCTATTTTGATTGTCATCAATTTTAGCAAAGGCAGCATCTTGCGGATGACTGCTGCTCTCAAGTGCAGGCGCATTACCTTTCACTGTTTGGCTACTGGCGTCAGTTAGATATAAATCGCCTTTTTGTCCGCAGCCAGTTAATATTGCTGAGCCTAGCACAAGAGTAGTTAAAATGAGCTTATAAATAGCAGGGCGACTGGCGCTAATACTTGAAACATTTCTTGAAAAAGCGCTTAAGTCAGCGCTTTTAATAGTGGGAGTGCAGCGTATAGTAAACATAGAGTGACTAACCTTTAATCTTGCAACAATTTGTCTTGCAACGGCTTAGATAGAATCGAAATAAAAATAATTACCAGCGCAAAAAGCAAGGCTGCAATAGGGAAAATAGGACAATTTTTTAATCATAGCATTATTCGCTAAAGCTGTGCGCCTACGACCTCTGTTTGACCTATAAATTTATCAAAATAAATGCCTAAAACTATCAATAAATCGGCTGTATAGATAAGTCATAGAGAAGTGATAAAGCTCCACCAGATAAAATTAGACAAATTTACTTACAATTTTTATAAAGATTACATCTGTCTCATTATGGCTGATAAACACTGACGACCTTCGGTGTACACTTGTATTAAGCATGCCTAAGGTAGAAGATTAAAACCTTAGAGTTATCGTGGTATAAGCATAAAAATATGGTACATTATACTTAACACTTGTGGCTGTGACGAGGTGCTAGTCTGCGCCTTATTAAACTTTAAAAACCCAAAAACTTGGCGTTTGCCATAATTGGCAATAACAGATTTCTGAAAATAGCTTTCTAAAAACAGATAGCTATAAACCTTTAACGTACTTTAAGTCAGTCTCAGCCCAAGAACAATAAAAAAATCAGCGATGTCATGGTTTGTGTATGTCAGCTGTTTGGCATGCGCCAGCAAGGATATGGCTGGTTTTTTTATACAACCGGTGATAATCGATGATGACTCACCACTTACAAAATAAAATCTAAGGATAGAGTATGAGCGCCAGCCTAACCACAACTTTTGATGACAAAAATACCGGAACATCAAACCTGACCAACCCCACTTTAGTCCTCAACTGCGGTTCCTCTTCTATCAAATACGCCTTGATTAGTGAAGACAATGATACCCGTATCACGGGTCTGGCCGAAAACTTAGGACTCGATACCGCTCGTATCAAGCACACCACATTAAACGGCGAAAAGCTAGAAATCACCATTGCTGGTGGTCGTCATGAGCTTGCCTTAAAGAAAATCCTTGAGTTACTAGAGCAGTATCACTTTATCGCTGTTGGTCATCGTGTCGTTCATGGCGGACGTGAATATTCAGAAGCGGTGCGTGTTGATGATCATGTGCTGCAAGAAGTGAAGCGTTTAAAAGTACTCGCGCCACTACATAACCCGGCCAATGCGCTAGGTATCGAAGCGGTTCAAGCTATTTATCCTGATATTCCACAAGTGGTGGTATTTGATACCGCTTTCCATCAAACCATGCCGCCCGTTGCCTTCCGTTATCCGCTGCCAAAAGCCCTTTATGCAGAACACAAAATTCGTCGTTATGGCTTCCATGGCACCTCGCATGCTTATGTGTCAGAACGCGCCAGCGAAATCACCAGCGCAAAAGGACCACATGGTTGGTTAACGGCGCATTTAGGCAATGGCTGCTCAGCGACCGCTGTTTACGAAGGTAAAAGCCTTGATACTAGCATGGGTTTGACCCCGCTCGAGGGGCTAATGATGGGTACACGCAGCGGTGATGTTGACCCAAGCTTGCACATTCACCTTAAACGCCAACTCGGTATGAGCTTAGAAGAAATTGACAAAATGCTCAATAACGAAAGCGGTCTGCTTGGTATCTCGGGTTTATCGAATGACTTACGTACTATTGAGCAAGCAGCTGATGAAGGTCATCAAGACGCTAAACTTGCGATTGAGATGTTCTGTTATCGCGTCGCCAAATACCTTGCCAGCTTAAGCTGTGCGCTACCTAATTTTACCGGTATCGTCTTTACCGGTGGTATCGGTGAAAACTCGGTTTCCACGCGTACGCGTATTTTAGAGATGATGCCGCATTTTGGTATCAAAGTAGATGCCGATAAAAACGCCAGCTTGGTCGGTGGTAACGAAGGCAGTTTCCAAGCCGATGATAGCAGTATTGAGCTGTGGGTAATACCGACCGATGAAGAATACCGTATCGCGCAAGAAACGCGTGAAGCATTGGGTATAGAATAAGTCTATTATTAATATCTAAGGACTATTAGCAACGCGTCAAGACTAGTGGCAATGCTTAAAGGCTAGTAGCAACGCGTAAAAATTAATAGCAATGCAATGCGTATCAGAGGCTCTCAGAACCTTTTTATAGATAAAAGAATGAGAACCTCGTTAAAAATATAATAAACAGTAGGATACATTATGCAAACTTTTTTACTTGTGCCTATCAGCCGCGGTATCGGTGTGACGTCAGCGGCGTTAGGTTTGATTCGTGCTTTTGATTATAACGGTATCAAAGCGGGCTTTATGAAGCCGTTTTTGCAAGACGACACCCTTGATAAACAAAACAGTCTAGATAGCTCAAGCGCCCTAGCCATGCATGCTTTTGGTCTTAATCCGCCCAAGTCTATCAGCCGTCAACGCGTTGAGCGTATGCTTGGTGATGACAATCTTGATGATTTGATGGAAGAAGTAGTCGTTAATTATAATACCCTTGGTGATGACTATGATGTGGTCATTTGCGAAGGCTTAGTATCGACGACTGAGACCTCTTATGCGTCGCAAATCAACCGCGCGATTGCCAATGCGCTAGACGCCAAAATCATCTTTGTCAGCACCGCAGATAGCAGCAAACCTGCCTATTTAGCCGACAAGCTTGACGTCCATGCTCGTGAATTTGGTGGTATGGCCAGTGATCGTACGCTCGGCTGTATTTTAATGCGTATGCATGATTTGCCAAATGTCCAAACTACCATTGAAAATCAAATGGTCGCCCCGGGTGAAGCCGTCATTCATTTAGACCAAGGTTTTATACAAGAAGTTCAGCGCCTATCACCGCATTTTAATACTGAGCAGTTCCGTTTAATCGGTGTGGTGCCATTTAGCGATTCACTTTCGGTACCGCGTACGTGGGATATCGCCGCTGAGCTTGATGCTACTTGGTTAAATGTTGGTGAAGCAAAATCGCGCCGTATCAACCGTATCAGTTTGACGGCGCGCTCGGTTGCGCGGGTCGATGAAGTCTTTAAACGCGGCACGCTGATCGTCGTACCGGGCGACCGCGATGATTTATTATTGGCAGCGGGACTTGCCTGCATCAATGGCATCCCATTGGCAGGACTGGTGTTAACCGGCGGCGTAGCACCAAGCCCAACGGTAGCCGAGCTTTGGCAATCGGCGCTGAAAACTGGCATTCCGGTCATGAGTGTCGAGAGTGACAGTTATGAGACCGTACAAAGTCTTGTCCATATGAGCGCTGAGATTCCAAGCGATGATACCGAGCGCGCCGAAGAAGTGGCGAGTTATGTTGCCGCGTATTTAGACCTTAACTGGATTAAAGAATATTTCAGTCAAGAATATGAGACGCGTTTATCACCTTCTGCATTCCGTCATCAGGTGGTCAAAAAAGCACAAAGTGCCAAAAAACGTATCGTCTTACCAGAAGGCTCTGAACCACGTACGGTCGAAGCTGCTTGTATTTGTCAAAGCCGCGGTATCGCTAACTGTGTATTGCTGGCGAAACGTAGCGACGTCGAGCAAGTGGCTAAAAACCGTGACTTAGTGTTACCTGAAGGGTTAGAGATTATCGATCCTGACACCCTTGATATGGCTAAATATATTGCTGCCGTGGTTGAGCGCCGTAAAGGTAAAACCAATGCCGAAGTGGCTGCTGAATATCTAAAAGATACGGTTTATTTGGGTACGACCATGCTCGAGATGAATGAAGTTGACGGTCTCGTTTCTGGGGCGATTCATACCACGGCGAATACCGTGCGCCCAGCATTTCAGTTGATTAAAACTGCACCGCATTATTCGCTTGTATCGTCAGTATTCTTTATGCTATTACCTGAGCAAGTGGTGGTCTATGGTGACTGCGCTATCAATCCAAATCCAAATGCTGAAGAGCTCGCTGAAATCGCTATTCAATCGGCGCAGTCTGCCGCTGCCTTTGGTATCAATCCAAAAGTGGCGATGATTAGCTACTCAACTGGCTCATCAGGTACTGGCGCTGATGTCGAAAAAGTCATCCGTGCCACTGAAATCGTCCGCCAGCGTGCGCCGCATCTTGCTGTTGATGGACCACTGCAATATGATGCCGCTTCGGTCATGAGCGTCGGTAAACAAAAAGCGCCTGACTCACTGGTTGCAGGACAAGCCAATGTCTTTATCTTCCCTGACCTAAATACGGGTAATACCACATATAAAGCGGTACAACGTAGCGCCAATGTGGTCAGCGTCGGACCGATGTTGCAAGGCTTAAATAAACCCGTTAATGACTTATCACGTGGTGCCTTGGTCGATGATATTATTTATACCATCGCTCTAACTGCCATCCAAGCCGATAGCGATGCGATTTAATTACGTTAAAATTTATAAGTAATCATTCTATATTTAACCGACTATCGCTATGATGGTCGGTTTTTTATTGGCGCTTAACCGCTATAGTTAGGCATAATAAAATCGATAAGCACGATAAGTGAATGGCCACATGTTATAGTCCATTTAAAATAAATTAACCATAACCGCCTTTTTATCAGATTTTTATTCACTCATTTATGCCAAATACTGTTCATCATTACCCTACAATAAAAACTGCCCCAGTTATCCGCGCCTATTTGGGCGGCTCATTTGATCCTGTGCATAATGGTCATTTACAACTGGCAATGACCGTTTATCAAAGTCTGTTACCGCTAGCTAAGCAGCAACAGCGCGAGTTACAGGTTTCATTATTGCCAAACGCACGCTCGCCTTTTAAAAAAGACAGCACCGATCCTGAGCAGCGCTTGGCCATGCTAAAACTGGCAATACAAGATACGCCATTACAAATTAATGAGCTTGAACTTTGGCAAGCGCCGCCCGTCTATACCATCGATAGCGTACAGACATTACGCGACCGCTATCCAAATGACAGTTTGATATTTATCATGGGGATGGATAGCGCGCGCAGTTTGGATAAATGGAAAGACGGTTTACGCCTCACAGATTATGTCAATTTATGGGTGTTTAATCGTGAAGAAAATACTGAGTTTAACAAAGATTTCTCTAAGGCTAATTCGCAAACTCCATTAAAATCTCAACTGCCCGTGCCGCTGCAACCTTTAACCGTTGATACAGCTACAGAACTTGTCATACCGCCTATCCGACATTCAACCGCCAGTTCTATCTTGAAAAACACTTATCAAGGTCACATTTATATAGACCCGCGCCCTGTGGCAGCCGTATCAAGTACGCAAGTACGTCAGCAGTTGCAGCAACAACTTTATCAACAACGACCGCAAGCGCCTCAATCTCTAAATATAAAGCACGCTGCCGAAATGCAAATCGCATCTTTGCAACCAATAAATGATATCATAGGCGATACTGCACCCAATTCATTCGCTAAATGGCTAAATCCTGCTGTTTATCAATATATTATTGCCCATCAGCTATATTCTGCTGCTCAATTCCGTTAAAATCATCATATTATTGTCATTTTGTATGTCTTGCCTAGATACGTCACTGCTCATATTGGGTCAGCTCGGCCATACAACTTTATGCAAATTGACGATTTACCATTTTATTTTTAATATTTACGATTCAAGAGATTACATTTTATGACCAACACCATGACTGACGAACGCTTAAAAGAATGCTTAGCGGTAGTCGAAAGCGCGCTAGACGATATGAAAGCGAAAAATATCACTGTAATGAATGTAGAAAGCTTAACTGACGTGATGGAGCGTATCGTCATCGCTGACGGTACTTCTAAACGCCATGTGCGCGCGATGGCGGACAGTGTCGGCGCTGAAGCTAAGCAAGCGGGTTTTATGCCACTTGGTCGCGAAGGCGGTATCGACTCTGACTGGACCTTGATTGATTTGGGCGCTGTGGTCGTGCATATGATGACCCCACAAGCCCGTGAGTTTTATGACTTAGAAGGTCTATGGTCATCACCTGAGCAATTGGCTGAGCTGGTTGCCGTGCCGCGTGAAAAGAAAACCGCTGGTCGTCGCAATAAAAACAAATAAGATTATCCATTGCGATAATTGTTTAATACTGAAAAACGCACAATTAAAAAGACCAGATAGCTATTCTGGTCTTTTTTTGTTTAAAAAATAGCACTCATAAATTTTAACGTGCTGATAAACTTTAAAATGCTGCAACCGTATAATCAGCCGCATGATTAGGCTAAGATAATACGCATCATTCATACCACTAATGAGTTAGCCACTCGCCTAATAAATCCCTATTGATTAGGATATTCCATGAGCATAGAGCAAATAGTATCTTCGAGCCAAAAAAATAATACTGATTTCAATCAAGCGCTGCCGCTACATATCGCCAATCTAGTCTGCGTCCGTGCTGGCAAAGCCATGCCGTTTGCCCGTGAGCAGATGAGCGCGATTGATAAAGCGCCCATCAAAGCGCCTGTCGCCGTCAATTTTATGGGTCTCACCACCGACGAACAAGCCGACCGACGTCATCATGGCGGCCCACTAAAAGCCGTACATCAACTAGCAACGGCAACTTACGATAAGATTAACGCTGAGTTTGGTTTAAAGGTTCGCGTTGGCACATTAGGTGAAAACTTAACGACTGAAGCGGTCAATGGTTTGCCTGCAATGGATGAGTCGACGGTGTGTATTGGTGATGTCTTTCAATATGGTGGGAAGTATGGCAATAATGATAATAACGAGAGCGTACAACTTCGCATCGTACAACCGCGCCGTCCATGCTACAAAATCAATGATCAAATCGGACAATTTAATAAAGTGCCCAATATCGCCTCTTGGGTGACTACACAAGGTATCGCTGGCTGGTATTTTCAGGTCGTGCGTGACGGTATGATTGGCGCTGATTTGGCGGTTTATCTTATCGAACGTCCCTATCCTTTTGCCACGCTTGAAAAGTTATGGCAGCTAGGCAATTCAAAAGAGAAGTTTGACGCCGAAATTATTGAACCTTGGCTCGCGATTGAGTGTTTGGAAGAAAGCTGGAAGGTGGTTTTGGCGAAGAAGATTCGCAAGGATTAAAGAAGTTTTAAAAAAATATCTCGATTTTACTATCTACTACCAATATAAGATAAAGGTAAGTATCAGCGCCTACCTTTATTCATACAGAGCATTTCATGGCAAAAAATATCCTTTTAGTATTAGCATGTGCCTTAACGCTGCCCTTAACTGGCTGCGTGACCACTCATAACACCCAAATGGCGAACAGTGAATCTTTCATTATCGATAGCGAAACCTATCAAGCCACTGGTAAGAGCGAGCGAATTAAATCCATCGTCCTACATTACACGGTGAGCAATAATGCCAGATCTATCAACACATTGACTACAGGTCAAGTCAGCGCCCACTATCTAATTTTAAACCATGATGATAACAAGATTTATAACCTAGTACCGGAAAGTGAACGCGCTTGGCATGCTGGTAACGGCGGCTTTGCGGGTAGAACGATACTCAACGATACCTCTATCGGCATCGAGATTGTCAATAGCGGCATTAAGCATGAATATCGAAACGCCTTAAAGAACGGCGCGCTCGACTACCATTCTTACGAGCACTATGTTGAATTTGATGAGTTGCAGATTAAAAAAGTCGCGCAATTAGTGCAAGACTTGGCAGCGAGATATAAAATTTCACCAAAGAATATCATCGGTCATGCGGATATGGCACCCTCACGTAAAATTGATCCCGGTGCAAAGTTCCCGTGGCAACGACTGTATTTCGATTACGGGATTGGCGCTTGGTATGATGAATTTGATAAGCAATTTTTTATGCATCAAGATGCGTTTGCAGCGGCAACGATACCTGAGATTAAGCAAGCGTTTCGCGATTACGGCTATCAAATCAATGACAGCGCTGAGTGGGATAAAGCCAGTCGCAATGTCGTTTATGCCTTTCAATTGCACTTCAGACCGCAGCAGCCAACGGGCGAGCTAGATTTAGAAACTTATGCTATTTTAAAGGCACTCAATAAGAAGTATGCTGGTCGTGATGACTTTTATTAAACGATAAAAATATTAGGAGACACAAGCCATGAGTAACCCTCAATGCAACGAGCAAAATGAGCAAGACGAGCTTCAAAAATACTTAGAAGAAAAAGCCAAACAAGCACAAGAAAAACAGCAAGAAACTGAACCTCTCTCTGCGTATGATGCTTGTGTGCTGAAGGAAAGCGCGAAGATTCATGAGTTGATTGCTGAGGCTCAGAAAGGGAAAGCTAATTAGGAAAAAATATGGATAAAAAAATCATCTTTTATGATCTTCGTATGCTAGCGAAAGCAGAAAATGAAGCTTACACTTTAAATATTTCTGTTGAAAGTGGTTTCGCAGAATATAACGTGATCATAGATATAAATGCTCAAGACTTTAAAGTAATCGAGAAAGATAAATATAGAGTGGCATTGCTTCAAGCTGCGCTACATAGACCCTTTCAACTTCAAGAAACTGCATTAGACAAGAGTGAACAACGATATTACTTAGATAAGATACTTCATGCGAATGAATCTGAGGTCAATACTTTTCTTACAAAGCTAGACCATGGACAAGCTAACGGTGCAATATCTAACATGGTGCGTAAATCAAGTGACAGAGAGATAGAAAATCTTCGTAATGGCGACTGGTTTTATTGAAAAGCTCGTAGTGTGCACCTAGCGCACCGATTAAAATTAAAGTTCAGACTAATTTATCATAAAATGGTCATTCAGCGGCGCGGTTTAGCCCCGACTGTAGCGGCATCCTGCTGGTTTGGGCGAGTTACGGTGGCTATGTTCTTTAGAAAATCATAGATTTTCTCTTGCGTCGGGGCAACTGTCTCCCAGACACTTGCTTTTCCTCTCCTCATATCGAGGCAACAGTAACATCTCAACTCGTGTCACCGCCTCGCCCAGACTGGCAGATATAAGCGGAAGGCGGGATTAGCTCCCCTACCTCTAAAAAATCAAACCCCAAACATAAAAAAGGTGAGCCGAAGCCCACCTTTTTTATTATCTACAATAACTTAAACCAGATTATCTAACCCAAGCACGCGCATTACGGAACATACGCATCCATGCGCCGTCCTCGTCCCACCCTTCAGGTTTCCAGCTGTGATTGTAGGCACGTAGCGTACGCTCAGGGTGCGGCATCATGATAGTAACGCGACCGTCAGTGCTACATAGACCAGTGACACCGCCAACCGAACCGTTTGGATTGAGCGGATAAGTCTCAGTTGACTGACCTTGGCTATCGACAAAGCGCATGGCGAGCTGACCGTGTTTTGCCATACCATCGATTTCTGTCTCGTTAAGGGTGGCATAGCCTTCACCATGAGCAATAGCGATTGGCAAGATACTGTCCTGCATACCTTTAAACAGGATAGACTTGGTGCGCTCAACTTTGACGTTGACCGTACGCGCTTCAAAGCGAGCTGATCTATTGGCGATAAAGCGTGGGAAGTTTTCCGCGCCTGGGATGAGGTCTTTTAACTGCGCCATCATCTGACAACCGTTACAGACACCGAGTGAGAAGGTATCAGGACGGGCAAAGAAGCGTACAAACTGCATGCGCAACTCGTCATGGAACAAGATAGAGTTCGCCCAGCCAGAGCCTGCGCCCAATACATCACCGTAACTAAAGCCACCACAAGCGACCAGACCGTCGAAGTCACGTAGATTGATGCGACCGCTGAGCAAGTCGCTCATGTGCACGTCGACCGCTTCAAAGCCTGCTTGGGTAAAGCCTGCTGCCATTTCCGTCTGACCGTTGACGCCTTGCTCGCGCAGGATAGCAACTCTTGGCTTAGTTTCACGGCTATTTAGGTACGGTTCTTCAACTTTTTGATTGAGGTCAAAGTTTGGTGCAGCGATAAGACCTTGATGGCTAGCGTCGCTAATCAAGTCATACTCTTGCTGGACGCAAGCTGGGTTGTCACGGCGACGAGCGATTTGATAGCTGACCTGACTCCATTCTTGCTGTAGCTCGCTACGGCTAAAGCTAAGCGTTTTATCACCGTTTAGCGTTGGCGTTTGGATAATTAAGCTATCTTCCTCAGAGCTTTGACCAACAAGGCTCAGCATATCGCTGACATTAAATTCTTCCGCCAATTGCATTAATGCCGCGACGTTTTCTGGTAATACTTGAATAACCGCGCCAAGCTCTTCACTGAATAATTGACCTAATAAATTGTCATCAGTCAATGACAGCTTGACACCTTGACGGCTAGTGAATTGCATCTCAGCAATAGTCGCCAGTAGTCCGCCATCACCGATATCGTGATAAGCGCTAATGACGCCTTGCGCGTTACCCGCTTGGATAAAGTTAAAGAAGTCGACCAAGTCGCTTGGCTGCGCCAAGTCTGGGCAATCATTACCTAATTGGCTTAAGGTTTGCGCAAGGATTGAACCGCCTAGACGTAGCTTGCCTTTAGACAAGTCAATACGGTAAAACGCACTATCACCGTTAATGAGTTCAGGCGTTAGGGTCTTTGCCACGTCAACAACAGGAGCAAAAGCGGTAATAACCAAGCTCATTGGTGAGACGACTGATTTATCTTGGCTGCCGTTATCGTCTTCGTCCGTCCAATTGGCTCGCATCGATAGTGAATCTTTACCGACTGGAATAGCGATACCAAGTGCTGGGCATAGTTCTTCACCAACCGTATAGACCGCATCAAACAATGCCGCGTCTTCGGTATCATCGCCACATGCTGCCATCCAGTTTGCTGACATGGTGATATCAGATAGCTGACTAATACGTGCGCCTGCGATATTAGTAATAGCTTCACCAACCGCCAATCGAGCAGAAGCTTTTGGGCTGATCAAGGCTACTGGCGTACGCTCGCCAACACTCATTGCTTCGCCGCTCATTGGCTGACCATCTAGCGCAATCAAGCCTGAAGCAGTCACGGCACAATCTGATACCGGTACTTGATAGCGACCAACATACTGATCGCGTACAACCATACCCGTGATAGAGCGGTCACCAATGCTAATCAAGAATGATTTGCTAGCGACGGTTGGATGACGTAACACATCTTTGATTGATTCCGCTAGATTGACTTCGCCTAACTCTAATGCTGGTAAAGTAGTTTCTTGGCGCTCAAAGCTACGCTTCATCTGCGGCGTACCACCGAGCAATACTTGCATTGGCATATCGACTGGCTGCTCAGGGAGCAATTCGTCGTTAACGACTAGCTGACGTATTTCAGTGGCTTCCCCTAAGATGGCATACGGGCAGCGCTCACGGGCACAGATGGCATCGAACTGATCTTTACTCTCAGGACGAATTGCCAAGACATAACGCTCTTGTGCTTCGTTTGACCAAATCGCCATTGGCGACATGCCGGCTTCTAGCGATGGAATTTTACGCAAGTTTAGCACCGCGCCCATTTCATGGTCATTAACCAATTCTGGCATCGCATTTGATAAACCACCGGCACCGACATCATGTAGTGAAACGATTGGGTTGCCATCTTTACTGTTGTTACTCGCATCAATATCGTTGCCCGACTGTCCATTACCGGCTAAGGCCCAACAGCGATCGATGACTTCTTGACAGCGACGTTCCATCTCAGCATTGTCACGCTGTACGGAAGCAAAGTCTAAGCCTTCATCAAGTGAGCCGCTATCGACAGAAGAGGCCGCACCGCCACCTAGACCAATTTGCATCGCAGGACCACCAAGGACGATTAATAAATCCCCTTGTTGAATGGCATTTTTTTCAATTAAATTACGTTTAATATTACCGTAACCACCGGCAAGCATGATTGGCTTATGATAACCGCGCATCTGACTGCCATCTTTTGCCGCTGAGGTATCCAATTGGAAACTACGGAAATAACCGCATAAATTTGGACGACCAAATTCATTAGAAAAGTTGGCTGAACCGAGTGGTGCTTCGGTCATAATTTCAAGACTGGTCGCCATTCGATCTGGCGTACCATAATTCTGCGTACTTAATTGACCTGACTGCTCCCATTTCTCAGCTAATTCTGGAATATGTAAGTGTGAAACGTGGAAGCCCGTTAAACCCGCTTTTGGCTTACCGCCACGACCGGTTGCGCCTTCGTCACGAATCTCACCGCCTGCGCCCGTCGCTGCACCTGCATAAGGGGCAATAGCGGTTGGATGGTTATGGGTTTCGACCTTCATTAAGATATCAATTTCTTCTTGATGGAAATCGTAAGGATGCGCAGAGTTGACATCCATCGCATCAGTAGGCACAGGATAAAAACGCATACCGTCAGACCCTGCCATTACTGCGGCGTTGTCTTTATAAGCAGACAAGATACCTTGCGGATTGGCTTTATAAGTATTCTTAATCATCTGAAACAGTGACTTTGGCTGTACTGTGCCATCAACCGTCCATTCAGCGTTGAAAATCTTATGACGGCAATGCTCTGAGTTTGCCTGTGCAAACATCATTAGCTCAACGTCGGTTGGGTTACGCTTTAGCTCATTGACATAAGCATTCATTAAATAGTCGATATCTTCTACAGATAACGCAAAACCAAATTCGGTATTGGCTGATTCAAGCGCCGACTGACCTTGCCCGATCACGTCAATATGATTCAGCGATGCTGGCTGCTGATCTTCAAACAGTTTATTCACATCATTTAAATCATAAACCAAGCTTTGGGTCATACGGTCGAACAATAATTGCTCAGCGTCTACTGGCAGTTTCTCGCCTGCTTCTCCATCGACCGTTAGCGTATAAACAATCACGCGCTCGACACGATTGATGGCAATTTCACAGTTATTAAAAATATCGGTCGCTTTACTTGCCCATGGCGATATGGTGCCAAAACGCGGACCGACGATGACTTGTAACTGATTGCTTTTTGGCGCGGCAAGGACAGTGCTACTATCGACAGCAAGTAAGTCTAGCGCTTTTTTATGCTCATCACCGGAAAGTTCTCGTGATAACACATACACTTGCTGGGTATGAATTTGGCTGACATTTAGCTCGGTTTTTTGCTGAAACTGACTGATGAGTTGCTGCGTCTGAAAATCGGTAAGAAACGGTTGTCCGGCGATGGTCATCATAAAGGCATATTCCATAGGATATAGGCAATAACAGGCATCTCTGCCATGCAAAGTAAATGGTCCGCGTATTATAACAAGAAGCCCTGTAATAAGCAGGTCAAAACCAAGATAAATTGCGCAAGTGGTTAGATATAGATTTGGCAAACCATTGCCAAACAGTTAGGGCTAAATAACTGTGCTGACTTCATCTTAGTCTTGTCATTTTAGCTTCTGTATTGCGCTTCTAACTTTACACATAAGCATTTCATCATAAAAAGCTTATGCGTTTAAGGTCACAATTTTTACTCAATCCTTATAGTCCTTACAAACACTCACATCGCATTACTGGCAACCTATATAAATAACCTACCAGTAATCGTTATTCTAGGTAGCAGTTATTAACGAGGGCTAGCAAGCTAATTACTTAACCGTCTAAACTGAATATCTAATAAGATAGAAATCTAATCAATAACAATAATCCATTAACCAGAAATCAATCACTATAATGAAAAAGGACAATCACCATGAGTAACCAAGAGCATATTGCTAAAATTCAAGACGTTATTAAAGATGTGAAGTTCGCCATGATGAGTACCACCAATAAAAAAGGCGATATTCATGCTTGGCCTATGACCACCAATGAGGTCAATCTCGATAAGAAAGAAATTTGGTTTATCGGTGATAAGTCCTCAGACGTCGTCAAAGACATTCAAGATGACGCTAGAATTGGTCTAACATATGCTACCCAAGACGAAAAAAATTATGTCTCTATCAGTGGTAATGCAGAACTTGTTTCAGATAAAGACAAGCTAGACGAGTTATGGTCACCTGTCTATAACGCTTTTTTTGCCGATGGCAAAGAAGATAAAAACGTGCAGTTGATTAAAGTCGTGCCTCATGGTGCAGAGTGCTGGTTAAGCGGTAGTACTGTCGTGAATATGTTTAAAATGGCAGCCGCGGCGCTACAAGAAGGTAAAACGGCTGAAGATATGGGCGAAACCTTTTCTGTCTCTTTATAAGCTATCAGTAGCGCACTGAAGGTAAATAAAAGGAAGGTAGATAAAAAGAAGATAAACAAAAACGCCATTAGCAATATGCTTACTGGCGTTTTTTATCGCTTAAATCTCTCCTATATTTCCATCAATTCCTTTATATTTTCAATAACATAAAAGCTTACAAAGCGTCACCGCCCATTACAGAGCACCTATATAGTTTTATTAGGCAACTTCATTATATTAACAACTGATTCTACATTTATTGAGTCATTCACTAAGATTTATAAACGACGTATTATTTTACTACGGCACAATTTCCTGATGACTTTTAAAGCCAAAATTTTTAACTTAACATTTCAATAGTAAAGGACAACTATCATGAATAAACAAGCGCAAATGGACACTATCCAAGCGATGGTAAAAGATATTAAATACACCATGATGACCACACGCAATGATGAAAATCATCTGCACTCTTGCCCGATGAATACCACCGAAACCAGTATTGGCGCTAAAGAGATTTGGTTTATTGGTCATAAGCCTTCTGAGACCGTTGATAATATTAAACAAAATCCAGAAGTGAATTTAGCTTATGTCACTCAAGAATCTGATAAGTATTTATCTATTAGTGGTACTGCTGAACTGGTTGAAGATGAAGAAAAGCTAAATGAGCTTTGGTCGGTCATGTATAACGCTTATTTTGAACTAGGTAAAGACGACCCAAAAGTCCAACTCATCAAGGTTGTGCCACATGGTGCAGAGTATTGGGCCAATGGTAATGCGATTGCCAGTGCGGTCAAAATGGCAGCAGCGGCTTTGACTGATAATGCAGTTGAAAAAAGCTTAGGTGAGAATTTTTCTATCAAGCTATAATAACTTAATAATGAGTAGAAGTAAGATAAGTAATCACGAATACTAATAATAAAAACGCCAGTCGCTTATCACGATTGGCGTTTTATATAATTCATATAATCATGCATGATTGATAATTATTGTGGCGGCTTTGCATATGCATTATCTGCTGGAAATGCTTTTGGCGATTTTGATTTTGGCTCAGGTCGTTTAGGCTTAGCAGGATCATATAGCTCATAAATGACGGTGCCAATTACTCCAGTATTCTCTATAGAACCGCTATCCGTATTGGCGGCATAGGCGTTATCTGGCTTGCTAAAGATAAAGGAAGCGACAGCATCTTCACTCTTACGGAAGCCTTCAATGACTAAATCGTCGTTGGGCTCTAATACATAACCGCTGTCATAACGACTGGCGGTACTGCCATCGAGCACATTTAAACCATCGACACTGGCGACAATCTCATAGGTGTTGGCGCTATTATTATGATATACCAACCGATAGGCTTGACCAGCCCTACCTTGCAGATAGTAATGACTACCATCACGATAAAGCGGTAATTTACCATTATCACTAGCCGCTGAAAATTCAACTTTTCCCGCCAGCAACGACATACTATTGACCGACCGCCCCTTATAACTTTTGTCCGCATAAGCAACTTGCATTTGCGCAATAGGCTCGTCACTGACGCGACGTAGATCGACGGTGGTCACTGACGAGTCTAAATCATCACCCCACTGCGTTCCCAAACGTTCTGATTCAGCGGCGTCCTGCATCGCCTCTGCTTGTACTGAATTGGCTTGCCTGTCTGCTGAACGGTCTTGTGACTCCGCTTGCGTATTTTCTTGTGCGCCATCGGCACTTTCTTTTTGCATGCTTGGCGATGATGAACAACCCGCTAATAATGCAAATAATAAAACGGCGCTGAACGACAGCTCTTTGTTTAGCTTCATAAGGTATTCCTCACCTAGTTTATTATTTCCATATATTGACGCGCCTATTTTGGCTCTCATTAACTATTTTTAGTATATCTTAACGATACAAACAATCAAGATTTAAAATAGTTATAGCAAAGCTTTAAAGGCCATATCAAGGACAAAAAAATATCAGAGACAAAAAAAATACCAGTAGCTTGATACTATTGGTATTTTTTATCTTTCATTAGCTATTTATGAGCATATCTTTACAGCGGTGAGCGAGCTAGCCACTTTGCTTTAAATAAGGCCAAGCCGCTCTTAGGTAAATCATCATTGACCACAAGGTTAAAATTACCGCCGCCACCATCAATACATACCCTATCATCTCAAGCGATTGCCAGTTTAATAATAAAACCGTGATAGCAATCATCTGAAAAGTAGTTTTGAGCTTGCCCACATAAGACACTGCCACACTGGTACTTTTACCGAGCTCTGCCATCCATTCACGTAATGCCGATACCGCAATTTCACGCGAGATAATCACAATCGCGGCAATCGCCATAATAATATTGGGATGCCACTGTACCAAGATAATCAGCGCGGCTGCGACCATGAGCTTATCAGCAACGGGGTCTAAAAAACGCCCAAAGGCAGATACTACGTTGAGCTTGCGAGCAAAATAACCATCAAGCCAATCGGTAATCGCCGCAATAATAAAAACGCCGGTCAGCAATAAATGGCGCAGTAAACTGTCGCTAAAATCACTCATACCTACCCGCGCAATCACGTTATCCGAAATCGCTGGCATACCAATCCCCATGGCAGGCGGCCAATAAGCAATCGCTACAAATAGCGGAATCATTAAAATACGCGCAATCGTTAGATTATTGGGCAGATTAAAAATGCTTTTTTCATTTTGCGCCGGTAGCGGTTTTTGTTCTGGCGTGTGCAGCTTTGTACTCTCGGTCATGGCAAACCCAGTTGATAGTGAACGATAAGAATGTGGCTAGCTTAGCATTTTTCGGTCATGGCGTCATGCCATCTGTGTAGGTTGGTTCTTGCTGTAATAAAGCATCGGTTATTTTAACCGGTAAATGGTTATAAAAACCTTGTTATTCTACTCATTATTTAAGGTCAAAGTTAGCGTCAAGCTGCTTATCGACTTCCCCAAACGTAATGACATGTAAGCAAACTAGGTAAATTACTAAATTTCGGTTATGATGAAAAAGTAAAAATACAGTTGTACACTGAAATTTGTAAGCAGATGTAAGAATTTCTTGAAATATTGGATTCTGACATCATCTTTATATTAACAATAATAAATCTTGCTCAATTTATTTGTGACTTGTATGCATTAATAGCAGCTCAGTCGCATGATAAGTTTTCCTCAGCCCACGACCCCTCCTTCGTGGGCTCTTTTTTTGCCTGTAAAGAATTGATTTATATAAATTTGATGGTTCTATATATTGCATTGACCACCAATTTGGCCAGCATCTGCTCGAAATTTTAATTCTACTTTTATAATTTTCGCTGATACTGTGACTCATAGGTAGCAATTGCCTACTTAGCAATGAATTTTTACTAGCGGCCTTATCACTTAATGCATAGCGCTGAACCTAACTGAATAACATCATTGATATTAGCATCAAGTTGCTGAATATTCTGAATATCTAAGGATTGCCAGCCTAGATTATTTTTATCTGAATATAGCTGTGCCGCATTATTGAGAGAATATGTTGTACCCTCAGAGCTATTAAATGATATTGCCTTGTCACTACCGGCGTTATCACATCTTATGACGCCTGCAGCCGAAGTAAATGGCCACTCACCTTGAAAAGTCTGTTTATCTATATATCGCTCATTCATATATGGATCTGATATAGCACCCACGTTGTTAATAACGATCGCTAAAAATAAGATAACGAATACAGCAATGACTGCCAACGCTATAAGTATGCGAGATTTAAGCTTGGCCATTAACTGCTCCGGTTAATATAAATTTTTATCTATATTCATAATATGACAAACTTTTGAAGACTATCAGATGATAAAAACTGTCGCACGATAATAGTTGTCGCATGATAAAACTATCGAACATTAGAGCTTACGTTTTGACTTAAAGGGCTCTGAAAACTGCAAAATTAAAAAGCCTACGAAGGATAAAATAATAGCAATCTCATAGCGACCGTAGGCTAACTCATGAGTGCGCGCAAATCCTTGCTACGGCTTGTGTTGCCATCTGATAACAGCTTTCGATATTACCTTGCCCGCACCAGTCTCCGCTGACAATCCATTGCTGCTCGTTATCAACCAATATTCCTAATGGCTCTTTATTAGAATCTATATTATTAGAAACTGTATTAGACACCTTGACGGTCGCAGCATAACGCCAGCGATGACAGTCAATTTGGCTCGGCGTGCTTTTCTCATTCCAATTCAAAGCTTGCTGGGCTGCTTTCAATAACTGCGCCTTTATCGTATCGATATCGGCATCGACGTGCTGCTCTGACCAATCATTGCGCGCATGAATAGTGATGCTAGGTAATAGCTCATCATGGGCAGGCTTTTGATGCTCGATAAAGATTTTATCAAGTATAGAATCTTGCACATATGCCACATCCCACGCTTTTGCTTGATGGCCTAATACCTCAGGTAATGGCTGCTTATCATCCCAGCCGAGCATCAAGGTATAGCACGCTTGCATTTGTGGCTCAGTGATTTTTGTTTGTTCAGCAAAGCCACTAGCTGCCATGAGCTCTATCGCTTGCCAATTTGGCGCGGTGCAAATGACCCAATCAAAACTGCCCAGACTGCTGCCTTCTTCGTCAAATAGCTCAGTTTTCTTACTGGTTTTTTTGCTAGTTTTATCAGCGAGAGTTTGGTTATATTGAGCCAAAGGTGCAACACGGGTTTTAAAGTTGATG
Organism: Janibacter sp. CoH_79_TC_3; assembly: GCF_058197955.1. Taxonomy (NCBI): domain Bacteria; kingdom Bacillati; phylum Actinomycetota; class Actinomycetes; order Micrococcales; family Intrasporangiaceae; genus Janibacter; species Janibacter sp. CoH_79_TC_3. Next base: position 78,314 of record NZ_JBXWIV010000008.1, on the reverse strand, counting down.
GTTGTCTGCTGTAACTCATCGGCTAATGCTCGCCCCCAACTGGTCATTTTTGGCGTACTGATATAGCGCGCTTGTGTGCGGCTCCATTGCTCTTTAAGTTGAATATCAGATGTCTGATTAGTCGCATTTATTGGGATTAAATTCACTACTTGCGCGCACCACGGTTGGAGCAAACCCGTCTGTAGCCAAGGCTCAATAAACTGCTGAAAGCTTGCACTTTTGGCAGTAAAAAACTGCGCGCCAAATGCCCATTGCCAGTTTTTATTAGTATGGTTATAGCTACGATAACGAGTCGCTAAACGACCAACGCTACGGGATTTTTCAAAAATGCTAATTTCTGGTATTAAGGATTTGTCATTGATTTGGCTAAAAGCACGTTCTAATAAGGTAGCAGTAAATAAGCCCGTTAAGCCGCCCCCAATAATGGCAATTTTCGGTACTGATGTCTGAGTAGGCTGCAAAGAAGAGTACGGCATAATGACAGTAAACCTTATAAAGTATGGGGCAAAATAGAAACGATAGCCGTTAGGCTATAAAAACCGCACGGTAATTTTAGTATATTGAACCTTTAAAGCCTGCCAATATCAATATTATCTACGTAAAAAAGCCATGCTATCTTTAATAACATGGCTTTTTAGAAATTAAGCGTCAGTCTAATGCATATGTTTATAGCAACATCCTCTTAGCGATATATAGCTATTGATAATGCTATTTAGTCGCCGCGTTCAGCCTTGACCACATCAACCAACTCATTGATAACGGCGCTATCAGCAAGGGTCGATAAATCCCCCAGTCCAACATACTGCCCTGCTGCGAGATTACGCAGGATACGGCGCATAATTTTCCCAGAGCGTGTCTTGGGTAAAACATCAACGATATAGATAGCATCTAAATTGGCAATCGGACCAATCTCCATACGTACATGGCGATTCAGCTCTGATTTTAGTGATTCAGTGGCGGTTTCACCCGACTTGAGAATAATAAAGGCGCAAATACCCATACCGCGAATCTCATGCGGCATACCGACGATAGCTGCCTCAGCGGTCGCTGGATGCGCAACCACCGCGCTCTCAATCTCTGCCGTGCCCAAGCGATGCCCCGAAACATTAAGCACATCATCTACCCGTCCAGTAATCCAATAATGCCCGTCTTCGTCACGCTGCGCGCCATCACCCGTAAAATAATAACCCGGATACTCTGTAAAATAGGTTTCTAAAAAGCGCTTATGGTCATTATAAATAGTGCGCATCTGCCCCGGCCAACCGCCGCTTATCGCAAGATTTCCTTCCGCAGCACCTTCGAGTATCTCGCCATCACCGTCAACGACGACCGGTACAATACCGTACAAGGGATTCATCGCCGCGCCCGGTTTCATATCTACCGTGCCCGGTATCGGCGCCAGTAAGATACCGCCGGTTTCCGTCTGCCACCAAGTATCGACAATCGGACATTTACCGCCGCCGACGACATGATAGTACCAATCCCACGCTTCCGGATTGATTGGCTCACCAACGGTACCGAGCAAGCGCAAACTTGAGCGATCCGATTCACGCACAAAGGTATCACCTTCTTTCATCATGGCGCGAATAGCCGTCGGTGCCGTGTATAAAACCGTGACTTGGTGTTTATCTATGATGTGTCCGATACGCGCCCACGTTGGATATTCTGGTACACCTTCGAACATAACCGTCGTCGTGCCATTGGCAAGCGGCGCGTAAGTAGCATAGGTATGACCCGTCACCCAGCCGACATCAGCCGTACACCAGTAGACATCATCCTCTTTAATATCAAAGACATCTCGAAACGTAGATAGCGCATAAGTGATATAACCACCAGTCGTATGCAACACGCCTTTGGGCTTGCCCGTTGAGCCGGAGGTATATAATAAAAATAGCGGATCTTCGGCATTCATCACCTCAGGTTCGCAATGCTTTGACTCACCATCGATCAAACTGTGATACCAAACATCGCGGCGTCCGCTCATCGGAACAGAATTACCCGTACGATGCACGACAATGACGTTGGTCACGCTGTCCGTGCCATCCATGTCTAAAGCCCGATCGACACTGGCTTTGAGCGGCGTGCGCTTATTGCCGCGGATACCTTCGTCAGCGGTAATGACCAATTTAGATTGGCTATCAATAATACGGTTGCCCAAACTCTCAGCAGAAAAGCCGCCAAACACTACCGAATGCACCGCCCCAATGCGGGTACACGCCAGCATTGCTACTATGGCTTCTGGTATCATAGGCATATATAAGGTGACGCGATCGCCCTTTTTGACCCCAATTTTGCGCATGGCATTACCTAGGCGACAAACCGCTTCATGCAACTCTTTAAATGAGATGATTTTATGCAATGACGGATGGTCACCTTCCCAAATAATCGCCGGTTTATAGGGGTTATTTTTAACATGACGATCAAGACAGTTGACCGAGATATTAAGTTCGCCATCTTCATACCATTTGATACGGAAGTCTTCTAAATCGTAGCTGACATCACTGATTTTGGTGGGCTTTTTTATCCAATCAATCAGCTCGGCACGCTTTGCCCAAAAGGCATCGTTTGCCTCGGGTGACGCAATGGATTGTTGATAGTCTTTGGTATATTGCTCGGCGGTAGTATTGGCAGCGGCGACAAATTCAGCCGTGATAGGAAATGATTTCTGAGTCATCGTAGTCATCCTTTTCTAATTATTATGACCTATAGCGGTTGTTGTCGAACATTAGTCGTCGAGCAATAGCTGCTACAGGTAATAAGCGTCATCTTCCATAATGTGACACCTAAGGATAGTTTGACAAATAAGCGCGAGGGTTGCAAGACATCAACCGTGAATCACAACAATTGCATAGCACACCACTGTGTTTAACAAAAAATATTGTATAGCAGCTATTTTTTAAAATGTAGCTGCAACAATGCTATTTAATCCTTGTAACCTGTTATAAAACATGGACAATAGCAAACTGCTATAAAGCGCTGCAACTTATATCCCATTCTTTATATCACAATAGGCTCTATGAGTCTCACTTGCTCTTTTAAAATCAGGAACTATCGACCATGGACAATCACCGCACTGCATCACAATACTCGCATTATGATGTCATCATCATTGGCGCTGGTGCGTCAGGGTTATATTGTGCACTCACCGCTGGTCGCCGTGGTCGCCGCGTCTTGGTACTCGACCACGCCAATAAAGCTGGTAAAAAAATCCTCATGTCCGGTGGTGGCCGCTGTAACTTTACCAATTACTTTGTCGAGCCTGAGCATTTTATCGGTAGCAATACGCATTTTTGTAAATCAGCGCTAAGCCGTTATCCGAGTTGGGAATTTATCGGCATGGTTGAGCAACATAAAATCCCTTACCATGAGCGCGAGCATGGGCAGCTATTTTGTGATGACTCAGCGCAAGATATTTTAACCATGCTACTTGATGAATGTGCTGCCGTGGGCGTGCAAGTCAGGCTTAACACCCACATCGAACAAGTAAAGACTCATGAGAATAGTGAAAAATCCCGCTTTGAATTAACCACTAGCAAACAGCTGAGTAAAAAAGAAAAACAAGAGAGAAAAGACAGCGGCAATCAAAGCAAGCTGCCGCAAACAAGTTATCGCTGTGAGTCGCTCGTGGTAGCAACGGGCGGTTTGTCTATTCCAACGCTAGGCGCAAGCGGATTTGGTTACGAGCTTGCGCAGCAGTTCGGTCATACATTGGTAGCAACCGATGCTAGCCTTGTACCCTTTACCTTTACCGATAAAACCGGTGAGCTGATTCGCACGCTTGCCGGTATCAGTCTGCCGGTAATTGCCAGTAATGAGCGCATCTCCTTTAAGCTACCGCTGCTCTTTACCCATCGCGGACTGTCTGGTCCGGCTATGCTGCAACTGTCCAACTATTGGCATGTTGGCGAAACCATCACCATCAACTTGCTGCCTGATATCGATATGACTGCGCTTTTACTTGCTCATAAAAAATCACACCCACGCCAGCTTATCCGGACGGTTGTGGCAGACAATACCGACAATGCTTTACCAAAAAAACTGCTGGCAGCGCTACAAACGCATCTATGGGACGATATCAAAGCCACCGAGCTTGCTAATATTAAAGATGAGCGCTTGATAGATCTTGGTGCAATACTCAATGGCTGGCAGCTAAAACCGTCTGGCACCGAAGGCTATCGAACTGCTGAAGTCACACGCGGCGGCATCACAACCGATGAAGTCTCGTCAAAGACCATGCAAAGTAAGCATCAAGACGGGTTATATTTTATCGGCGAAGTCCTCGATGTCACAGGTTGGCTTGGCGGTTATAACTTTCAATGGGCATGGGCCAGCGGTTTTGTTTGTGGCGAAGTCGTTTGATATTAAGGCATGCTTTTAATGTAAATTCTAACCATTCAAAGGCTATTTATCAAAAAGTAGGTTGTTTAAATAGGATAGAAACCGCTAAATACTTGATAATTATAAATATAATCACAATATAAATCGGTATAAATTTAGAATTACTTAATAGTTGCCTGTCGTTATTACTAAAGAGTTATTATTTAATAATGAGCGTTTAAAGAATGATGATGAAATAAATAAGTATTCTTTAATACAGTTAGGTTTACGAGGTGCTCAATGCGTTCTATCCAACATATTCATAGCGATAAAGCGCCGCATTGGGTCGGCGATGGTTTTTATGTCAAAACCTTGTTCAATCATTTAGATAATGATGCTGATTTTAATCATTATCATACCGATCCGTTTTTATTATTAGACTATGGTCAGCCGACCAACTTTGCGCCAAATCCAAACTATAAGACGCAGCCGCACGGCATTGGGCAGCATCCGCATAAGGGTTTTGAGACGGTAACGATTGCTTACGCCGGCGAGATTAGCCATGCGGATTCGGCCGGTGGTTATGGCGTCATTCAAGAAGGCGGTGTGCAGTGGATGACCGCAGGGCGCGGCATCAAGCACGAAGAATTCCACTCGCCCGACTTTAGTCAGCGTGGCGGTCCTTTTAGCATGGTGCAATTATGGGTCAATTTGCCAAGTGCCCATAAGCTGACTGAGCCTAAATATCAAACGCTGAAACGTGATGACTTACCTATTGTTAATTTAACGGACAATAAAGACGAAAATTCGATAGGTAAAGCAGCGATTATTGCTGGCGAATGGGAAGACACCGCGGGCGCGGCAAGTACCTTTACGCCTATCAATTTATGGGATATCGCCTTGCATAGCGCTGGCTCAACGACGCTGCAAGTGCCAAACAGCCATAATGTCATGATATTGGTGCAAGAAGGCGCGTTACTGATTAATGATACGACAGTGAGCGCGGGCAGTCTGATTCAGTTTGCCACGCCGACTAGTACTGCTATTGATTCTATAAATGAACAAGCAGCAACGCAGATAAGCGATAGTATTGAGCTAACGTATCCTAAGCTTTCTGGTGATGAGCAAGCACCAAGTACGGTTAAATTATTACTATTAAGTGGTGAACCTATCAGCGAGCCAGTAGCAGGCTATGGTCCCTTTGTGATGAATACCCAAGAGGAGCTGCGCCAAACCTTTCGTGATTATCAAACGGGTAACTTTGGTAAATAGCTAAAATTTACCCATTAAAAAAGCCACCTTGCTGATTATCGCAGGGTGGCTTTTTTATTTAATGTCACTTTATTATAATCAATAAAGCCAGTCGAATGATTTATCCGATAAACATTTATGCTTGGTTTAAAAACGGATAATCGGTGTAGCCTTCGGTGCCGCCGCCATAAAAGCTTTCTGGCTGCTGCTCATTAAGCGGCGCGCCTTCGCGGATACGCTCCGCTAAGTCAGGATTGGCGATATAGTCACGACCAAAAGCAACCGCATCGATATAGCCATCCTTGATATTTTTTTCTGCTTTTTCAGCAGTATAGCCACCAGCGGCAATAATCATTTGCCCAAAAGCATCACGAACGCGTTGACGGAATTCCGTACTATAAGGCGTACCACCTGCCCAGTCAGGCTCAGAAAGATGCAGATACATCAGCCCGCGCTTATTAATCTGCTCAATTAGCCAAATATTTTCGTCTTCATTGTAGCCTGCTTCGACATTATTAAACGTACCAAGCGGTGATACGCGAATACCGATATGATCAGCATCCCACGCAGCGACGCAAGCATCGATGACATCAAGAGTCAAACGCGCACGATTCTCGCGGCTACCGCCATACTCATCATCGCGCTGATTGGTTTGTTCCACCCAAAACTGATGCAACAGATAACCATGAGCGCCGTGAATCTCTACGCCATCAAAGCCCGCTTCTTTGGCATTTTTGGTCGCAAGACCAAAGTCAGCGATGACTTGCTGCACTTCTTCAAGCGTGGCTGGACGTGGCGTGGTTGCTTCAACGCGAATGGCTTGATTGTTGCTGTCGCGCAGTGACGTACGTACCCCCACATGAACATCAGACGCTGAAATAGGCGCTTTGCCATCAGGTTGGACGCTTTCGTGTGCAACCAAACCTGTGTGCCATAACTGTACGACAATTTTTCCACCTTTGGCATGGACACTATCAACGATGGTTTTCCATGCGGTCGTTTGGTCTTCGGTATGAATACCGGGGGCGCCCGCATAGCCTTTTGCTTGAAAAGATACCTGCGTCGCTTCAGTGATGACCAATCCAGAACCAGCACGCTGCGCATAATATTCACTTGCTAATGCGGTAGGAACATCGCCTGGCTCAACCGCGCGTAAGCGGGTTAACGGTGCCATGATGATGCGATTTTTTAGAGTTTGAGTGCCCATTTTGACGGGTTCGAATAAGTTATCGTGTGCCATGAGATGCCTTGTTTGTTGTTATAAAAATACGGTATTAAGAGCCGTTAAGCATTGATAAACAGCGCTTGTCATTGTGACTTATCATTATTAAGCGGTCTATTTATCAGCCGTGTTCTTTATAGGGGGTAGAGAGGATGATTCCAAGTAACACTTACAAACAAAAACACCGACGCAAGTATATTTTCAACCTTTTAAACGCTATTATTTATGTGAGCTTATAAGGGTATTAAGATAATAAAAGCAGTGAAAATTTTATTAAATGTTACATGCACCACTCATGCATCTTTTGTCAATTTTTAAATAACTGTCACTTTTATTAGTATTTATTTTTAGCCTTTACTTAAGGGATAGAGTCCATGCAAAAAACCATATTATCGCTGGCAATAGGGTTAAGTTTCCTCTTAGGTGTGAGCGCCTGCCAACCCAAATCAGATGCGTCATCTGAATCAAGTGAGGTCAAAAATACAGAACAAGTTAATAAGCCGACGCCCTTAGAAAAGTCAGCAACCAAAACGACTACCGCAACAGACTCAGCGCTAGATGCAACAACCTGCTTAGCGCTTAGTGACGCCATGAAAAAAGTTGATAACAGCAGTAAGATTGAAGCTATTTACGCCATTCAAAAATTACTAGAAAACTGCTTACCAACGGCTAGTAACGCTGAGGTATTGAATTTACTAAAAGACTATCAAGCGATGTATGAGCGTTTTTTATGGGAGGAAACTGATCTTAACAGTGCAGAATTTGACCAAGATTTTTTTGACGTGATGAACGCCTTAGAGCAAGGCGAAAAAATAGCAGAAGAAAAACTAAAAAATCTGAGCCCACGCGTACGCTACTTGATTGGTCTTATCCAAAATGATGCCAATGTTAGAGTTTATAGTTTAGGCGAAGGTTACTATGCCTTTAGTCATGATTTGAAAGCTATGGCAGACATTTTTATCCCTTATCTACGTCCTGACCAAAAAGCATTCATTCAGCGGATGGCAAAGGATAATCAAGATATCTTTTGGAGCGATGCCGCCATTACGACCTCTTTTGAAGAGTTGGTTGAGCGTGCGGTGTTTTGGGAAGATTATATAACGCGTTATCCAAATGGCTACGCGGTGAAAGATGCCAAGATTTTATTGGACTTATACCGCTATTCTTTATTCTTTGGCTCAGACAATACTGGATGGACAGATGATGCCATTCATGAGTTTCTTGAACCAGAGTATAAGCAGACGATGGTTGCACTCACAAAACGTCCCAATAGTATCTTGGCAAAGGATGCAACAAACTATTTTAACTTTATGGCGTTGTCCGATAGCGAGCGTCAAGAGCTTTATCCAGTGCCTAGCACTACCGAAGATGGTTATGAGATGGATGACTGGACAAGGATACATGAGCAATTAAATCAAGCGATGCAGATACCTCCTATTTGGAAAATCGGCAGCAGTAATCGAGAATGCTTAAATGGGTTGTTTTGCCAAACCGAAAGCGTTGATTAATAAAGCGCTTTTCAAGCAGTAAAAAAAGCACCTACTTTTTAAAGTAAGTGCTTTTTTCTACTTTCTATCAGCGCTAATATGAGCTATTTTTAATAAATAATCTCAGTCAACTCTTAAAAATGATAACCAAGTTTCATGCCAAGCGCATAGCCTGTTCCATCGTCGATATTGGCTACGCGACCATCAACCTTGGTATCGACTGGACCGCCTTCAAACCACATATACTGACCGCCCGCAGAAACACTAAGCTGCTCGGTCAATTTATATTGCGCGCTTAATCCTAAGCTTTTGATAGAGTCATAAGGTCCCAATAGACTGAGCGGCGCACCAGTACCGTGGTCATAGCCCAAGCGTACTTCGCCTGAAACTTTTGGATTAAACTGCTTACCCAATGCCACTTCAACCGCATAACCGTCCTTTTTATAAGTAGCTAAGGGCTCCTGTGTCGATAATGTCGCTAAAGGCGGGGCAACATTAAAGTTACTCCAATCTACCCAGCGCGCGTTGACCATTCCTAATAACTGATATTTTTCACTGAGACCCGTTTGGAAGTCTAAATTGACCGACTGTGGCATTTTCACTTCGGTCTTGCCCGCTAGCGGTAAGGCAATTTCGTCAGTAGCTGGTCCCGGTGTTACCCCATCACCACCAGCGATAGGTGGTAAAATAACTTGTAGGTTTTCTACCCCAGATACCTGATATTTGGCAGGCGCGCGATAGGTTAATGATGCGCGCAAGGCAATCTCTGGCTTTTCATACGCCATCCCAATGACAGGCACTAGCGTATTTTCGTTTTCAAAGTCTAACGTATAATAGGTCGGCGCTGTCGCTACAGGATTGATAGCCGTCTCATTAATAGCACCCAAAGTTGCGGCTTCAGTTGGCGTAATCGTGCCGTTATTTTGTTTATTAACCAAATCATAATAAGCCTCAGTGGTTGGTATACCAAAAAGCGCCCCCGCCTGATCGATCACTTGAGAAACAGCAGTAGTCAAGCCTACGGGCTGCGCGCCAGTAATATTGCCTTTTAACGTTTGGTACTCAAGACCACCATATAGCCACACATTATTGCCAATCTTACCACCGCCTAAAAGCGTGATGCCATTTGTCTCTACTCGCGCCTCAGTGGTGCCCATGCTATTGTTAAAAATACTCCCTGCTGGGTATTCAGTATCGACACCAAAGGGTTTTTCGTAAATCACCGCCAATGCCGTATTGGCGGTCGGGGCGATTTTGATAGCGGCTCCGGGTAAATCAAAGTCATCCATCATGTCGCCGATTTTATTACCAGCAGCATCAGTGCCTTCGATTTTTGGATCAACATACGCATAAGATAGCTCGGCATAATTACCCGGCTCAAAAAAAGGCGCAACCGATTGTTTGCTATATTCGATGCCAGCAGCCTGCGCTGAACTAATAGCGAGACTTAGCGCCGTCAAAGTACCAGCAGTGAGCAAATAGCGCGAAGAACGAGAAAGGTTAGCAGAGTTCGTAAATCCTAAAAACAGCTGAGCGCTCATGACAATATCCTTTTGTCAGTTAAAAACACGACCAAACTATAAAATCATGCATACTTTTTATAGTTGGCTTTAATCCCTAGATTAAATAGCGAATGTCGACCTTTGTCAATATATCAGTAGCAACTTTATAGGATTCTCTGCTTGAATAGACGGATATAAGACTTAAGCTCTTGATATATGTCTAAATTTTTTCGCTAAAACTCTTGATATTTTACTTATAATTATTTAGCAAATTAGCCAACTTATTTATGCAAAACTGGCTTAATATCACATTTAACAATCTCTTCTCGATGGTCTCTTATTTTATTAAGCAGAGAAAAACATGATGTCAAAATCACTTTCTAAACTATGTTTAGTTGGCTCATTAGTTTTAGGTTTAAGCGGCTGTATCGTCACCGAAAAGCTCGATTACCAATTGATGCTACAAGAAGATGAAAAATGGGTTGCCGATGAGCAGTTTACCGATACCATCATCGCTGTCGGCAAGCCCGCCGCGCCTATTCAAGGGGTTGAGCATGCCATTGTATTTGCCGGAGAAAAGCGCAGCTATTTAATGCAGAGCGCCAATAGAGATCGTGAATTTATGGATATTTTAGACCAAGTGGATTTGGCTTATTTTTCTTTTAAGCCGATGCCGGCATTCAATGCGCCCTATTTTAGAATAAGAATAGGCGAACAAGGCTGCAGCTCAGGGCAAGGATGCATTGCCACCATATTATTGTTTGAAAAACCAACGCATCTACTAGTCGCAGGTGAAACGGCTAAACTTGAAGGGTTTGATTTTACTTGTCATGATGGCTTCGCGGGTGGCATGACACGCTGTACAAAAAATCTCTGGCGCCTCCCTGTGACGGTGGCGCCGGCGGTGAAAAATATCGAGATGCTCGCCTATCGCTTGCCGCAACCGACCACGCTGAAGTTTTATACTTATCAGCCAGGCAAAGCATTAGCAGAAGAAAAAAGGCTCAAAACGCTGATGCCGATAGCCAAGGCCTTTGACATTATTACCTTTCCTATTCAACTTATCATGGTAGAAGGTGCTAAATAGTTGGCAGCTACTAAGAGCCAATTTATCACTTAGAAAACAATAAGTATCTTAGGATTTCAGCATATTTTTAATAGACAACTCTAAAGACAAATACGTACCGCATAATATCACTACCGAGCCGATAATCGCTGGCGTGTCTAAAGCCTCACCAAGTAGCAGATAGCCTAGAATAATGGCAAAAATCGGAATCACTAAGGTAATACTGGTCGCTCGCATCGGACCGATACTTTTGATGAGTTGATTCATAAAAATCAGCGCGATGGCAGTTGAGAATACACCAATACAAATCACTGCTGCCCAAGCAGTAAGACTGATGGTTTTCCCATAGGGAAACTCATAAACCGCTATCGGCAGCATGATAATACTGGCAATGATAAGCGAGCCTGCGGTAATTGCCACTGGCGAGACATCGTATAAATAGTTTTTGGTGATATTCGCGCCGACAGCATAGCCAACACAAGCCAATAATGCGTAGCCCATCGGCAATAACCCTGAATCTGACTCAGCATCCTGCCCGCTAGCGCCAAATAAGTTCTCACTCATCAAAATAATCACACCGATAACGCCAATGATTAAGCCGATAATTTGTTTTTTTGACAGTCTGTCTTTAAAAAAGGTACTGGCGATAAAACCGCTCATCATCGGCACAGACGCATTAAGCACCGCCAACACCCCGGCATTGACCGAGCGCGCTGAAAAGGCAAATAAGATAAAAGGAATTGCTGCAGAAAATAGTCCAACCAACGCCAATACTTTCCAGTTATCGCGTATGCCTTCTCGGTTTTTTGGACTGATTAAGACAAAAACCAGCATTACCAAACCGGCAAATACCACCCGCAAACTGGCAAATGCTAACGAGCCAAATTCTGGCACGCCGATACGGTAAAAAATAAAAGACAGCGACCACATAAAGGACAGGGTCATAAAGATAATGAGGTCACGGTTGGACATGGGTAAATCCTATCAAGCGTTAGATGGTAAAAAACCACGATGATAACTTTTTAAACGCTTGATGGATGTTGTATTTTTATACTGCTTTCAGATTTCTTTATAGCTTTACTTTATCCAAAATAAAATCAATATCTTTATCGCCGCGCCCTGACAAGTTGACCAAAATCGTCTCATCCGCTGCCATATCTTTGGCGACTTTCATCGCATAGGCAATGGCATGCGCCGACTCTAAAGCAGGGATAATACCTTCAAGGCGTGATAGCGCCATAAAGGCTTCTAAACATTCTGCATCAGTTGCCGACTCATACGTAGCCAGTTGTAAATCTCTTAGGTGCGAATGCTGTGGTCCAACCCCAGGATAATCTAGACCTGAGGCAATCGAATGTACGGGAGCTGGCTCGCCTTTTTCATCAAGAAGTACATAACATTTAAACCCGTGAATCTCGCCTTTCACGCCCAGTGACATCGTCGCCGCATGATTGGGCGTATCCAAGCCCTCGCCTGCTGGTTCTACGCCTATTTTTTCCACATTTTCATCATCAAAAAATCCGCTAAACATACCAATAGCGTTAGAGCCGCCACCAATACAGGCCACAACCTTATTAGGTAGCTTACCGGTCGTCGCTAGGAACTGCTCCCGTGCTTCATGACCAACTACTGACTGAAAGTAGCTGACCATTTCAGGATATGGCGCCGGTCCTAATGCCGAGCCAATCGCAAACATACTGCTATCAAGCTCATTTAAATAAGTCTCAAAAGCACTATCAACCGCTTCTTTTAGTGTACCTGCGCCGCGTGAGACTGGTACGATATTGGCACCCAAAATCTTCATCCGGCTGACATTTGGATGTTCTTTTTTAATATCGACCACACCCATATGAATCTCACATTCCAACCCCATCAAGGCCGCTGCCGTTGCTAGCGCTACGCCGTGTTGCCCTGCGCCCGTTTCGGCGATCACTTTGGTTTTGCCCAGCTTTTTAGCCAGTAGGACTTCGCCCAAACAGTGATTAATCTTATGCGCACCCGTATGATTCAAATCTTCACGCTTAAAATAAATCTGCGCGCCGCCGCAATGCTCTGTCAAACGCTGCGCATGATAAATGGGGCTTGGACGACCAACGTAAGTCTCACGCAGACGCTTCATCTCAGCGATAAAATCATCGTCTTTAATGATTTCACGAAAACCCACTTCGATTTCTGCCATGGCTTTTGTAAGCTCAGGATGAGCAATTTTGCCACCGAATTCGCCGTATAGGCCATCGCTATTAGGTAATATTGATGCGTGTAGACCGTAGCCAGTGGCGGTATTTTGCGTTGTCATATAAAAGCCTTATTATTTTAAATGGAGTATTAATATTGGAGCTTTCGCCTAATTATTTAGCTTTTTTAAGGATAAGAATAATTGAATGTATTTGCGTTCTAGTACATTGAAACAAGATAATAAGGGAAATTTTCTATTCGGTCAAGTTTACGAATCAATCTAACAAGATTGGTCGAGTGATTGAATAAAAGCTGGCAAGGACTATGAGTAAATTAAAGTCCTTTTTCCTATAAGTATTAAAGCAATCGCGTGACTGAAATAATAACGCAACCTATGTTTGCTAATATAGCGCTCTTTCGCCTTGCCGCACCCTTGCTAGCCAAAGTCAAGATTACTTAACTCGGGCTTTTTTAGCTTAAATATCAAATTAGGATACACCATGCAACGACGCCAACTTATTAAAGCCATGGGTTTAAGCTTAGGTGCGATCAGTACCTCTGCTGCGGTGAGTGGCTGTCAAACGCTTGCCAAGCAACCAAAACTACCCAGTACCATCACCCAAGCTGGACACTTTCCTAATATTATCGTTGGGAGTGGCTATGGCGGCGCGGTATCAGCACTGCGGTTGAGCGAGAAAGGTCATAAAGTGCTGATTGTTGAGATGGGGATGCGCTGGGACAGAACACCCGAGCACGATACCTTTTGCAAAATGATTACTGCCGATAAACGCTCTAGCTGGTTTAGCAATATGCCAAACGCCCCTATCCCGATTCCGATTCCTATCAGAAAATATCCTGGGGTTTTGGACTTAATCGAATATGACGATATGAAAGTCTTTGCAGGGCGTGCTTACGGTGGCGGCTCTATCGTCAATGGCGCGATTGCCATTCAGCCAAGACGCTCCCACTTTGAAGAAGTGTTTCCTTGGATTAATAGTAATGAGATGTATGACATTTATTTCCCTCGCGCCATGAAAAATCTGAAAGTCAGCCAAATTCCTGAGTCGTTTTTTAATCAATCTGAGCACTACGAATTTACTCGTTCGGCTGAACGCCAAGCAGAAAAGGCGGGAATGAAAACCGAATTTTTTGGCAACAGCTACGATTTTGACTATATGCAAAAAGAAGCGCGCAGTGAAGTCTATAAATCTGGCCTTGGCGGTGAAGTCATCTATGGCAACAATGCGGGCAAGTACTCACTGGATTTGACCTATCTAAAAGACGCTGAAGCCACGGGCAATGTCACGGTGAAAACCCTACGCAAAGTAAATAGCATTCAAGCACTGGATAATGATCAACTGCGCTTAGAAGTTCATGTTATTAATATGACGGGCGGCATCGATAAAATTGAGCATTATACTTGCGATAAGCTATTTTTAAATGCTGGCAGTACGGGCACTTCAGAGTTACTGCTTAAAAGCCAAGCTGAAGGGAAATTAAATAACTTAAACGAACATATCGGACAACATTGGGGACCCAACGGTAACATCATGACAGGGCGCAATTTCGTCCACGCCGCGGGCACCACCCAATCTACCATTCCGGTCAAAGGCATCAATATGTGGGACGGTGATAGAGGCGGCTCAAAGTACAAAATCTTTGCCGAACTCGCGCCACTACCGTTAGGACTTGAGACGTGGACGACACTATATCTTGCCATTACTGATAATCCAGAACGCGGTAATTATTACTATGATAAAACTAGCAAAACCGTCAAGCTCAACTGGAAACGTGAGCAAAATGAGTACTCGGTAAACGCTGCCAAAGAGCTGATCGAAAAACTCGCCAAAGTAAATGGTGGCTCGACATCAAGCTTACTATTCACCAAAGGCTTCGGCGATAACTTCTGCTATCACCCACTTGGTGGCTGCGTACTTGGCAAAGCGACTGATGAATTTGGGCGCGTAAAGGGTCATAAAAATATCTATGTGCAAGATGGCGCGTTAATTCCCGGTAGCGCTGGCGTCAATCCGTATGTATTTATCACCGGACTTGCCGAGCGTAATATGGCGGCTATTTTGAAGGAAGATTTTGGGTAGGGTTTAGCGGAATAAGTTATATATAAACGTTCTTAAACATTAATTAGATGGTGGGTTACGCTTGAGCTAACCCACCCTACGCGCTAGCCTAGAATTTTTAGCAATCGTAATCCTCATAGCAAATGATGTTAGTATTAAGTATACCTTCAAGGTGCTGAACCAGCTCCTGTGTTTCAGGTCTACTATGCTCATTACTAATATTAAAATCTCCTACTGAAATAGAACCATGACCACTCCCTTTGGCTGGCAAAATATTACTCCATGAGATTTTAAGAGAATGATCTAACATTATGGTTTTTTTATCATTCGATAAATAATAATCGCCTGTTGTTGTTTGCCAAGTACAAACCTCAGATGGCTTAAGTTGCGCCTGAATTTTTAGTGGCGTCTGAAACAAGGCTCGGTTATGAAAACCGTTTAAAGCCCTTGAAATAAAATCGATAGAATATTGAGGGTATTTGCGAGCGTCCAATGACCATGGAACATTTTGTCTTAGCTGCATCTGAAAATTTTTGATAGTAGTAAGGTCAACCTTATCTTGTAACAACTCTTCTATGTCTCTGAGTGGCTGTGAATAAAGCGAATCTAATAGTTCAATATCATTTAGAGTAATACAAATAAGACCAATATTTGCTTCACCGTTCTCTTCACGAACCTCTCCAAATATACTTACACCAAATTCACAATTATCAAAGAGCCATGTGGCGTTTTCTATTACACTGCCACTACCATTATTATCGCCTACTCCATGCGTTGAGGGTGATCCAAATTGCTTTTTTAGCTTTTCGATTAAGGGATGCTTGATAAATATTTTGAGCCAAGAATTACCATAGCTCTGCTCATTGGCTGCTATATTAATCCATATTCGATCAACCAAACGATCCTCAGCTGGCGCGCTAAATTCGCAAGAATTGGTTTTGATCGACCACATCTCAGTTAGTTTGATAGTCAGCGTTTTATCTAAAGCATAGGGATTGACATTTTCAACATAGCTATGCTCTATGGCAAGCTGAGCTTTTATATCAGCGAGCTTATCGCCCCATTTAAAAGTAATGTTACCAATTTGAAAGCTTTCTTTTCTCATTATTATAAGCACTCGCTTTTGCTACTTGTAATTTAGTTACAGCAAAAAGATGAATTGAATTTAAACCTAACTTCGTTGAGAATAACTATACCGTATTTATTAACATAGACTTATAAAAGATCATAACAATAAGGATAATTAAATGAAACTGCGCATCTTAAAGTCTGCCGTGACCAACCCTTGGTTTAACCTCGCCACCGAGGATTGGATATTTAATACGCTCAATCCCGACTCGCACACGCTATTCTTATGGCGCAATAGCGAGACCGTGGTCATTGGACGCTCGCAAAACCCATGGGTAGAATGCAAAATTGATAAGATGGAAGAAGACGATGTGTTTTTGGCACGGCGTCAGAGTGGCGGCGGCGCGGTGTTTCATGATTTGGGCAATACTAACTTTACCTTTTTATCGCCCAAAGACGACTACGACCAAGCAGCGAACTTTACCATTATCATCAATGCGCTCAAAAAATTGGGCATAGAAGCAGATTTATCTGGTCGTAACGACATGCAAGTCGGCGATAAGAAAATATCAGGTAGCGCTTTTAAACATGCAACTGACCGCAGCTTTCATCACGGGACTTTATTGGTCAATGCCAACATGCAAAAGCTAGGCGATTATCTCAATCCGCATCCGCTTAAGCTAAAAGCCAAAGGTATTAAATCTGTCCGTGCGCGCGTCGCAAACTTAGTAGAGTTTAACGAGTCGATTAATCACGAGATTTTATCCGATGCCATCATCGAGGCGTTTTGCGAGTATTATGGCGATACTGCTCCGATAGAAGAATTGGATGAAGCCAGTCTCGCCAAGCAACCTAACCTAAATAAATACTATCAGCAAATGGCAGATTGGGACTGGCGCTTTGGCAAAACCCCTGAGTTTACCCATCACATTGAGACGCGCTTTGATTGGGGCATTATTGATTTGCACCTTGATGTGAAGCGAGCAGTGATTACGGAGGTGGTCATTTTCTCTGATGCGCTAAATGTTGAGTTGATTGATTTGTTAAAGGAGTCACTGGCAGATGTTAAGTACGACAAGCATGAGATTAAAGCTAAGTTTGATGAGTTGGCTAAGGCGCACCCTGAATTAGCAGCGCAGATTGATGATGTATCTGAATGGTTAATTAGTGAGATGAAAAACTAGAACGATATTCAAAGCTAATAAATAAGGTGTTTTATGAAATATTTACACGCAATGATTAGAACCAATAAACTAGAAGAAAGCCTTACCTTCTACTGCGATCTTATGGGTCTTAAACTGCTTAGGAAGAAAGACTCTGAAGCAGGACGATTTAGCTTATACTTTTTAGCGACCCATGAAGGTGCGTCAGAGATTGAGTTGACGCATAACTGGGATGAGGAAGAATACAGCAACGGCAATAACTTTGGGCACTTTGCTTTTAGAGTCGATAATGTATACGAGCAGTGTGAGATATTTATGGCAGCGGGTGTCGAGATATTAAGACCGCCTAGAGATGGCTATATGGCTTTCGTCAAAGACCCTAACCATATCTCAATCGAGCTACTTCAAGACGGCGAGCGCTTAGCACCTATAGAACCATGGATTTCAATGGAAAATATTGGTACATGGTAGGCTGTAGAAAGCATTTCATGTACCATTTTATAAGAAGATAAATACGTAAAATGCGTAAATGAATTTTCTGTAGCTCGTGTTGGTATATAGCAATATCTTTTTGACTATAAAAGCCATTCAACCGGCAGCCACCCTATCACTGTTAACACGATGCTACGCAGGATAGTAGATCCAGGCTCCGAAGTGCTCACCGATCCCGTATTAGAATCGATCCAAACCAGCTTTCCATCGCGCTGTTCAACGCGCCAAGCCAGTCCATTTATTCCTTCATCGAATGCTTTGTGTACTTTTTGCGCCATCTGCTCACTGTTGATGAGCAAACCCATTTCGGTGTTTAATCTAGTAGAACGAGGGTCAAAGTTAAACGATCCCACAAAAATTCGCTCTGCATCAATCGCAAAGGTCTTTGAATGAAGACTAGCGCCTGTCGATCCAAATGACCCTAAACGGTTAGAGCGAGCATCAGGTGCCGCTTTGCTACGTAACTCAAAAAGCTCAACGCCACTCTCGAGCATGGCTTTGCGGCGCTTAGCATAACCGGCATGAACGGGCAGCACATCTGTTGCCTCCATCGAGTTGGTCAGCATGCGCACATCGACACCGCGCGCCTCAAGCGTAGCAAAGGCTTCTACGCCCTCAGTACCGGGAACAAAATAAGCCGACACCCCATCAAGGCGGGTCTTAATGTCACCTACTGCATTCTTTAGCCGGCTTGCCAATAAATCTTCACGAGGCACGGCGCCTTGGCCTTTTATTGGATCATCACTCACTAACACAGCCGTTGTCCATTCTAAATCAATCTCTCCTGCCGCGAGAGACGCCACGATGTTCGAGCTATGCAAAATGGCTTTGTACTCGCTCATCTGTGGATCACCCTTGAATCCAGCTAATCGAGTACCAATCGGGTCACTCTCTTTATGTGTTCCGACGATCAGAGCTGCTGGATAAACAGATAATGCCGCCCAATAGCGGTCAAAATCAGCGGCGATCTGCGGAACAATATCCCCTACCGCCATGACATCAAAATCAACGAAAAGTGGTGTCGAACCAGTGCCAAAATACTCATCACCGACGTTTCGACCACCAACTATGGTCGCGCGCCCATCTACCGTGAAAGATTTATTATGCATTCTTCGATTCAGTCGGAAAAAATCAAACCCATAAGACAGTATCTTCGCCGTGCGCAGATTAAAGGGATTATACAATCGCACTTCGATATTCGGATGGGCAACGAGCGCTGCTATCTCAGTATCGATTCCCGTTGTACCATTGTCATCTAGCAACAGCCGTACGCGTACCCCTCTATCGGCGGCGCGAACCAAAGCATCAAGTAGCAAAGTACCCGTTAGATCAGCATGCCAAATATAGTATTGAGCATCAATGCTCGAGACAGCCGCATCTGCTAAGAGTATCCGTGCAGCAAATGCGTCAGCCCCACTTTGCAATGGTGCAATCCCTGTCAGTCCTTTATGTGCAGCTTCAAGCTCAATCAGTGACTCGGCTAAGGGTCCGCTCGTGGCTTTTGGCAACACGGTTGTATCTATTCGCTCTTCTATTTCCGGAATGGTAAAGGTCAATCGGGCAATAAAAATGGCGCTCCCGACAACGGCAACAATAAAGAAAAGCACTTTCAAAATCATATTAAAATTTTCCGTTCTGTATTAGAGGGACACTGTGCATTAGCGCTGATACTACTATAGCGTTATTAATGCTAAATAATGTCATTATTCAAGTCGCTATTGTGTATACAGTAAGACGCTTACGACTACGTTCCACTTCATTTTCCGCCTTATGGGTATGATGCCAGTATTACTTGCTTCATCCCATTCAATGATAGTAACGCGACAACGATCAGCACCCATATTACTACGCCCCTATATCCAACCCTCTCTTTACTCCACCACCAAACCATCCAAAATAGTTTTAACCTCGCTAACATACTGACCCAAATCTGGCTCCAAATGAAAGCCATCTACTGGTGTCGGTAAGCCCTTTTGCTTTCCAAGTCTAACGATAATTGCATTTTCTTCAGGTAGCACTAATACGCGCTGCCCCAAATGACCAAGCATGGCATAAAACGGAATCGGAGCGTCCATATCCGTCCACACCGAATGTCCGTAAACTTGCGCTTGCCCTTTTGCAAAGGCTTGGACGTTTGGTGTAATCATAAATTCAACATGTGCTTTGCTAAGCAACTGCTTACCTTGCCATTCGCCACCGTTTAATAATAATTGTCCAAATTTGGCAAAATCTAAAGTACTGGCATTTAAACAGCAGTATACTTTTTCAATTTTCCCTGCCCCATCAAGCGACCAATACCCATCGCCTTGCATGCCTAAAGGCTGCCAAAACTTTTCTTCTAAATAGCTAGAAATGGTATAGCCGTGCGGCTCTAATGCTCGTGATAAAGCAATACCAAGCATTTGCGTATCACCGGAGGAGTATTCAAACCTGCCACCGCACTCCTCGACAAAATCGCGATTGACCATTTGCTTGACTAAGTCATGACCATAATAGGATTCTGCAGTGGGATTAATGGGGAAATAGTAATCTTCAGTCCAATCATAGCCTGAGGTCATCGCTGAGAAATTTGCAAGCGTACAGTTTTGCGCATACTTGTTGCCTGCGTATTCAGGCAGCCATTTAGTAATCGGCTCATCAATGCTACCGATATAACCGTCTTCTACCGCTTTGAGATACAGCATGGTCGTGACAGTTTTTGCCATCGAAAAACTATTGGTATGTGAATTCTCATCGTAGCCTTGCCAGTAGCTCTCATACAAAAGCTTGCCATCTTTAATAATCGCAAAGGCGACGGTTTCATCAGTATCTAGAGCGTTTTGCAAAGTAGGTGTCAGCCTGACTTGCTCAAAGTTGGGATCTTTTTCCCATTCGATAGTATCTTTGGCATGAATAGTACGATTATCAAAATCAACATAATCATCGATATTAGCAGTCGATTCGCCTTTAAGATATGTCAGCTGTAGACCGCGAAAGATATAGGCATTTCCCGTCACCACTAAGCCTAAGCTAATAATAATGAGTAGCGCTACAATAGGTAAAACGATCCATTTAAACAGGGTTTTTAACACAACCATTATAAAATCCTTTTTTATGGCTTGATGGCTTGATGGCTTGATGGCTTGATGGCTACTATAGTCTGATTAGTAGAAAGTCTCTTATATAACTACGATATTAGAAGTCTAAAGCTAAAAATATAACAGAGTATCTAGAGGCTACAATGCTATATTTATGTTCAGCTTTAAAACCATAGTATGAGGTTTTTAAAGTAAGTGCTAAGTACTGTATCAAAAAATAGCCAGCTTTAAGGGATGAGAATAACATGAAAAAATTAACCTTAGCCACGATAAGTATTGTAGGCATTTCCCTATTATCTACTCATACAAATGCGGCAAGTTTTGATTGTAATAAAGCCTCTACCTGGGTAGAAAAAACTATTTGTAAAAGTCCTGAGCTATCCAAGCTTGATGAAGCGATGGCAAAAAAATATAGAAAAGGTCTCACTAACGCAGCTAATGACAAAGACAGCAAGATCTATAAAAAAAATGCAATCATAGATCAGAAATTATGGTTAAATTTTCAACGGAATACTTGTAAGGATACCAAGTGCCTTATCCGTGAGTATGAAGAACATATCGGAGAAAAGACATATTCTGACTGGACCGATGAGTTAAGCTCTTCTGACTTGCCAGATAAAAATGCGTTTGGAGAATTTTCTAAAAACTTCCAAATTTCAGTCTATAACGTAGATGGTAAGCGCAAAAATACTTTGCAAGATGCAACGAATACTTTATCGATAAATAAGGTTGGTAATAAACCTTATCTTTCAATCATTGAAAGCATTTTTATTTTCAATAATGCGCATACCTGTGAGATTGAAACGAGCAAGGCAACATGGTCACAGAATCACTGGGTTATAAACGAGAGTCAGCAAGATAAAAACCTTGCGCTGCACTTGTATCCTGCATCTTATCAAGATAAGAATCAGTTACTATTAAGAGATATGGATAACAAATATAGAGAGTTACATTGTGGTATGCGAGGCTATTTTGACGGTATCGTCTTAGATCGAGAGTAGTAAATATTAATATCTTCATTGTCTCTTAGAAAATTAAGGCTAAACGTAACTCATTATTGGACATCAAAATTATAGATTTAATGGGTCACGCTTGAGCTAAAACATCTTATGCTTGCTAGAGATTTTGGCTAATTATTTATACTAAAAAAATGCTGCTATAAGATTTATTTAGTGAGGTACTTACACAGAGTTTCAATATCTACATTATCTAAAAATTCTACAATAATCATAAAAGAGTATGGCTATGAATAAGAAAAATGAATTTTATAAATGTATTGTCTGTGGTCAAAACTATACCGTAAAAAGCCTCACACCCATAGGAACAGTAAGGAAAACTATTACCGAAGAAATTTTACATGATTTTCCCGAATGCTTGCCTAAAGATTATATTTGCCAAACCGATTTAAGCAAATATCGAACGAAGTATGTCAAATCATCGCTAAGTTCTGAAAAAGGCGAGGTGACAGATCTTGAATCTGAATTGATTAAAAGTATGCAACAGCATGAACTTATTACCAAAAATGTTGATACGACCCTCGAGAAAGAATGGACATTTGGTGAACGATTGGCAGATAAAATTGCAACGTTTGGGGGTAGTTGGACCTTCCTCATTTGTTTTGCCATTTTTCTAGCCATTTGGATTATCGTCAATACCGTGGTGATGGTTGCTCGTCCTGCTGATCCCTACCCGTTTATTCTATTAAATTTAATACTGTCCTGTATCGCTGCTATTCAAGCACCTGTGATTATGATGAGTCAAAATAGACAGGAAACCAAAGACCGGTTGCGCTCAGAAAATGATTATCAAATTAACTTAAAAGCCGAGCTTGAAATCCAACACTTGCATGAAAAACTGGATCACCTTTTAATGCATCAATGGGATAGGTTAGCTGAAATACAAGAGATACAACTCGATTTATTATCTGAGATGAGTAAGAAGCATTAGCTCGATTATGAGTAAGTATAGGCTTGGTTTGGATGTTTGATGAACTCAAAATATAAAACTAGAGAATACTGGAATAAAGCTAAACTCTAAAAATCCATAGCCTACAAAGTAAAAAAAGCAGCAAGATAATCTACCTTGCTGCTCTCATAACTTTTGACCTAAATCTTAAATACTTGCTGCAACCTCTGCACCATCTCTTATAGCGCGTTTAGCATCCAGCTCAGCTGCAAGTTTTGCACCACCGATAAGATGGTATTGGGCGTCTGGCGCATCACCGACATTTGGCATTAGTTCGACCACCGACTCTTGACCGGCACAGACCACAACACTATCGACACGTAGCAACTGGCTTTGACCCTGATTATTAGTAATCCAAATACCTTCGTTGGTGATTTTATCGTACTGTGCACCTGATACTTGGATAACGCCATGCGATCTGACATGGGCGCGATGTACCCAACCTGAGGTTTTATTCAGACCACTGCCCAAGCGACCTTTGGTACGCTGCATCAGATAAACTTGACGGATAGGTTTAATCGCTTCAGGCTTAATTAAACCGCCCTCAGTTTCGTAGTCAGTAGCAGAAGTTACGCCCCACTCTTCACGCCACTCTTCGATAGACTGGGCTTTTGGACGGTAGCTTGGGTCTTTTAATAGCTCAGGACCTAGCTCATCAAGCGGCTGACCATGTTTGGCGGTCAAATATTCACTGACATCAAAACCAATACCACCCGCACCGATGACGGCGACCGTATCACCAACAGACTTTTCACCAGAGAGTAATTCAGCATAGCTCATCACTTGTGGCAAATCAGCACCTTCTAATTTACCTGCTAGGCTTCTAGGGACAACACCAGTCGCAACAATGACATGGTGGAATTTGGCTTTTTCTAGCATGGCTTTATCAACTTTGGTATTGAGTTTAATCTCAACACCTAGATGCTCAAGCTCATTGATATAGTAGCGAATGGTCTCAAAGAATTCTTCTTTACCAGGGATAACTTTGGCGTAATTAAACTGTCCACCCAAGATGTCTTTGGCTTCAAATAAGGTGACGTCATGACCACGTAGCGCGGCGACATGAGCGGCTGACATACCAGCGACACCACCACCGATTACGGCAACTTTCTGTGGTTTTTTGGTTTTCTTATAGACCAATTCTGTCTCGTAGCAAGCTTGTGGATTGACTAAACACGTCGAGCGTTTATTTTCAAAAGTATGATCGAGGCAGGCTTGGTTGCAGGCGATACAGGTATTGATGCGGTCGGCTTGACCATTTTTGGCTTTATTGACCCAATGGGCATCAGCTAAAAACGGACGTGCCATTTGAATCATATCTGCCTGACCACTGGCGACAATTTCTTCTGCTGTTTCTGGCATGTTGATACGGTTGGCTGCCATCATTGGGATACTGATGTGCTTTTTAATTTCAGCGGTAAAATCCACAAAGGCCGCACGCGGTACGCTCGTTACAATCGTCGGCACACGTGCTTCATGCCAGCCAATACCGGTATTCATGATGGTCACGCCCGCTTCTTCTAGCGCTTTAGCGACAGTGATGACTTCATCCATGACGTTGCCATCTTTGACCAAGTCAATCACTGATAAGCGAAATAAAATAATAAAATCTTCACCGGCGGCCTCACGTACGGCTTTGACCACATCGACTGCCAACTTCATACGATTTTGAATATCACCACCATATTCATCAGTACGCTTATTCACATGACGTGATAAAAACTGATTAAGCAAATAGCCTTCAGAGCCCATGATCTCTACACCGTCATAACCAGCTTGCTTGGCAAGTTTGGCTGAACGAGCATAGTCTTTTACCGTTTGCTCAATATTTTTGATGCTCATCTTACGCGGTTTGAAAGGCGAGATTGGCGATTTAATCGGGCTTGATGACACGACAAATGGATGATAACCATAGCGACCACTGTGCAAGATTTGCATGATAATTTTGCTGTCATACTTATGCGCGGCGCGGGTGACACGCTGATGGTTAATGACGTCAGCACGCGTATTCATGGTACCACCAGCAGGGAGCAACCAGCCTTCACGATTGGGCGAGATACCACCGGTAATCATCATCGCTACGCCACCCTTGGCACGTTCGGCGAAATACGCCGCCAGTTTACCGTAGTTATAAAAACGGTCTTCAAGCCCCGTATGCATCGAACCCATCACCATACGATTTTTAAGCGTGGTAAAGCCCAAATCTAACGGCTCAAATAAATGCGGGTAGTGTTCATTGGTGTTGGCAGTTTCAATGGTATTGGCAGTGCGGCTGGCGGACATATCATTTTCCTTATGAATGGTTTGCTGGGATTGCTTCGTTAGTATAGTTATGATGCAGGATTTAACGTTATGCTATCCTAACACACCGCTATTATTATCAGCTATGCAGACAAGCGACTGATGAGTGAACACTAATTAATAGCAGCGCTGAACGATTCTGTCTAATAGTAAGTTTTTTGCAGATAGTTAAATAAACCCCACAAAACCTGTCCAAATTTTGCCTGCGACTGTCTATAATAATCAGACCCCGATACAGTTGATTGGCGACAGCAGAGCACCATTACTGCGTCATCTACTATAAAAACATATGATAAAGGACTATCCAAATGACAGACTTCCATACCGGTCTTGGCAAAAATGCAGCCAACTATCAACCACTGACCCCTATCGATTTTATTATCCGTAGTGCACAGGTTTATCCCAACAAGACCGCGATCATCTATGATGATTTAGAACTCAATAATCTCACTCAAACGTGGCAACAGACTTATGATCGCTGTCGTCAATTGGCTGATGGTCTGCGTAAATTGGGTATTGATAAAAATGACACGGTGGCGGTGATGATGCCGAACACGCCAGCGATGGTCGAATGTGCCTTTGGGGTGCCTATGTCAGGCGGGGTACTTTGCACCCTTAATACTCGTCTTGATATCAACGCCCTAACCTTTTGTCTGCAACACTCAGAAGCCAAAGTATTAATCTTAGATAGCGAGTTTGCTGAGCATGCCGAGATTATCGATGAAGCCTTTCCCAATCTCATCGTGATTCATGCGACCGATGCAGCGCTTGATATCGAGCGTTTTGGCAGTATGAGTTATGAAGAATTAATCGCCAGCTCAGACAGTTTGGATAATTGGGAAAAGCCACTCGATGAATGGGATGCTATCGCCCTCAATTATACCTCTGGCACTACTGGCAAACCCAAAGGTGTGGTTTATCATCATCGCGGTGCGACGCTCAATGCCGTCTCCAATATTTTAGATTGGGATATGCCCAAGCACCCGATGTATTTATGGACGCTGCCTTTGTTCCATTGTAATGGTTGGTGTTTCCCATGGACGATTGCAGAGCGCGCGGGTGTCAACGTCTGCTTGCGTAAAATTGACGCTGATTTAATTTTGCAGCTGATAGCCAAATATAAAGTCAGCCATTATTGTTCAGCGCCTGTGGTGCACAATATGATTGCTAGCGGCAAACCGGAATATAAAAAAGCGATTAATCATGAAGTCAAAGGTTGGGTCGCTGGTGCGCCGCCATCTGAAACCATGCTTGCCGCCATGGAAGCAATGGGCTTTCATATCTCGCACGTTTATGGTTTGACCGAAGTCTATGGGCCGGTCACCGTCTGCGCTGAGCAAGAAGAGTGGGATGAGCTTGATGTTGCTGCGCGCGCGCAGAAAAAATCACGTCAAGGCGTGACCTCGCATTTGATGACTGGGTTTGAGGTATTTAAACAAGGTACCACTGAGCCAGTTGCTGCTGATGGCGAAGAAATGGGCGAGCTGGCTCTGCGCGGTAATATGGTGATGAAAGGCTATCTAAAAAGTCGCAAAGCTACTGAAGAGGCCTTTGCCGACGGCTGGTTCCGCACCGGTGATTTGGGCGTTAAATATCCTGATGGATATATCAAAATCATGGACAGGCTCAAAGATATCATCATCTCAGGTGGTGAAAACATCTCTAGTATCGAAGTCGAAAATGTCTTATATAAAATGCCTGAAATCCAAAGCTGTGCTGTAGTCGCTGCGCCGCATGATAAATGGGGCGAAGTGCCTGTCGCCTTTATCGAGATTCATGCTGGCAGCACCTTACAGCGCGATAACGTGATGGAGCATTGTAAGCAGCATTTAGCTGGCTTTAAAGTGCCAAAATATATTATCTTTGCTGAAATCCCAAAAACAAGCACCGGTAAAGTGCAGAAGTTTGAGCTGCGTCAGGCAGCTAAATCATTGGCGCACGAAACGCCAAAAGTAACGGCTAGCGCTAAATAATCCTCTAAAAGTTTGAATTATGATTTATAAAAAAGGGTCAGGCTAATTTAATTAGAATGACCCTTTTTAATTCAGCACTCACTTATTTTTGAACCTGCTATTAATCAATCTATCAACCAAGCCCATATTAATTAAGCTTAGGCTCAAGCCATTGATAGACCAGCATACCAATTATCATCGCTGGGATAAAGATATAGGCCTGCCATTGTCCCGTACCTAGCAGCACGATACCCGGTCCTGGGCAAATACCCACCAAGCCCCAGCCGATACCAAATAGCATCGCGCCGATTAGCAGTTTTTTATTGATGGTGGTTTTGGTTGGTATCTCAATTAAGGTACCAATCCAGCTAGTCTTTTGCCGCTTAGCCAATTGCACGCCAACTATCGCCATTACCAGACCGCCGCCCATTACTAGTGCCAGAGAAATATCCCACGCACCAAAGACATCCAAAAAGCCCTGTACTTTAGCAGGGTCGGTCATCCCTGATATCAGTAGTCCAAAGCCGAATAATAATCCTGCCAGTAATCCAATTATATTTTTTAGCATTGTCGTTTCTCGCTGTCTTTATTTTTTCATAATAGTACTAAAATCTGTCTTCGCAACCTGCTGCCCGGGACGCTATTTAAATCAAGCCCAAGACATGGCGACCAAGATAAACCGTCACAATACCAAACAACATAAAGGTCACCGTCGCCGCCATCGAGCGTGGTGACAGGCGCGCATTACCACAGATACCATGCCCGCTAGTACAGCCTGAACCTAGACGCGTGCCAAAACCAACAAGCAACCCTGCGCCGATCAATAGCGGTATAGAGGTGCTGACTTCTATCACTGGTAACGGATTGACCAAACGATATAATAATGGCGAAATAACAAGACCGGCGATAAATAATACCTGCCAAATCTCGACGCGCTTGGGTTTTAAGAGACTTGAAAAAATACCACTGATACCTGCAATACGACCAATGCCCAATAGCAGGATAACGGTCGCTACCCCTAGCATCAGCCCGCCTACCAAGGAGATCGGCGTAAATGCCTGCCAGTCTATTTGTATACTCATAATGTTTACCTAAGCCAATTTTTATCAAGAACAGGTTTAAAATTCGTTTTATATAAATACATTATATAATAAAATATAATAAATAGGTAAAAAAATACTGAACCCATTAAAAATAGGCTCAGTATTCTTTGTACGCTACAAATATCTTATACGATAAAGATACTATTTAGCCAACACTTCATCAAGCGCTTTTTCAAAACGTTGTACCGCACCGTCTACATCAGTCAATTTATCTAAACCAAATAAACCCAAGCGGAAAGTTTTAAAGTTATCAGGCTCGCCTACTTTTAAAGGTACACCAGCAGCGATTTGCATGCCAGCTTCAGCAAAAGCGCTACCTTTATGCATGTCATCGCGGTCGGTGTAAGCAACCACGACGCCCGGCGCTTCAAAACCTTTTGCTGCAACGCTTTCAATACCTTTGGCTGCTAGTACTTCACGAATACGCGTGCCAAGCTCCCACTGTGCCGCGCATAATGTTTCAAAACCAACTTCTTTGGCCTCGTTAACGGTATCGCGGAACTGACGTAAGCTATCGGTTGGCATAGTCGCATGGTAGGCATGACCGCCACTTTCATAAGCGCGCATGATGTTTAACCACTGTTTTAAATCTAGGCTAAAGCTATCAGACTCGGTGCTGTCTACTTTTTGCACGGCAGCGTCGCTCAGCATAACCAGACCTGCGCCCGGTGTGCTGCTCCAGCCTTTTTGCGGCGCGCTGATAAGCACATCAATGCCCAAATCTTTCATATCGAGCCAGACGCAACCTGATGCGATACAGTCAATGATTAATAAGCCGCCAACACTATGAACGGCCTTGGCCAATGCTTTGATATAATCTTCTGATAAAATAATACCAGATGAGGTTTCAACGTGCGGGGCAAAAACGATGGCTGGTTTTTCAGCTTTGATCTTGGCAACCGCTTCATCGATAGCGACTGGAGAAAACGGCTTTGGCGTATCACCCTCTCCACGATTGGCAGTCAATACTGTAGAGGATTTGGCAATCTTGCCTTTTTCTAAAATTTGCGTCCAACGATAACTAAACCAACCGTTACGGATAATCAGGCAGTCTTCGTCATTAGCCAATTGGCGCGCCACTGCTTCCATTCCATAAGTACCAGAACCAGGAACGATAGCAACTGCATCAGCGTTATAGACGGATTTTAGGTCGCTAGATAAGTCTTTCATCACTTGCTGAAAGACTGTTGACATGTGGTTTAGGGCGCGGTCAGTATAGACCACTGAATATTCTAATAAGCCGTTTGGATCAATATCTTGACGTAATGCAGTCATAGGACGCTCCTAGTATAATAAGAGAAATTTGGTTACGAGGTTTTAGTTTTTAGGCAGGATTGAGATTTTGCCACGTAACTTACGTTTTTACTCTACCGATTATAGGGGGTAATTTAGCAAAAAACCAACCCATGTTTAGCAAATGGTTTAGCGACCTCGATGCGCCTCTTGTAATCCCGACACCACAAAATCCAGCAATTCATTGTCACCTTCACGTGCCGCTTTACGCATTAGCTTCGATGGTGCGTGGGTCAGCGTCTGGGTCAAACGTCGTGACAGCTCAGTAATAATATCTTCAGGGCTGGCCTTATCTTGTTGCAGCTTAGCAATGGATTCATGCAGCAGCTTATCCACTTGGTCATGGGTGCGCGCGCGATACTGCTGAATATCTTTGCCGACTTGGCGCACTTGAAAGCGCCGATCCATCTCAACGACCAATTGACTGACGAGCAGCTCCGCATCGACCGCCGCTTGCCTACGCTGCTCAATATTACCAGCAATCACGTGTTGCAAGTCATCGACAGAATACAGATAAACATCATCGATACGGCTAATAGTCGAGTCGATATCGCGCGGCACTGCCAAGTCAATCATCAGCATCGGTTGATAGCGACGGCTTTTGAGCGCGCGCAAAGTCATGGTTTTATCAATCAGCACATCCATGCTACCACTACAGCTACTGACAATATCAGCTTCTGCCAATACTTGCGGCAACTCTTGCAGGGCTCTCACCTCTACAATACGGTCAGGTCGACGCAGCTCAGCGGCCAACGCTTCAGCGCGCTCAGGATTGCGGTTACAAATAATAACTCGCCCGACCCCAAGCCCGGCAATATGCGTTGCCACTAAGCGATTCATCTCACCTGCGGCGACGACTAATAAGGTACGACTTGGCAAATCGTCAAATATCTGCGTGACCAATTTAGCAGCGGCATAGCTAAGCGATACCGCTTGAGCACCCACTTGGGTCTCGTTACGCACGCGTTTGGCAGCGGCAAATACCTGATCGACAATCCAGCCGAGCTGATTACTAAGGGCTTTTTGATCCTGCGCCAAATGCACAGAACGCTTGATTTGACCGAGTATCTGCGGCTCACCCAATATCATTGAGTCAAGACCAGCGGCAACTCTGAGCCAATGGGTCAAAGCATGAGTATCACGGTGCACATAAAGATAAGGGTCAATCTCGTCCAAAGACAACTGCTTAAAATCAGCTAACCATGTTTTGATTTTTAAAATATGAGCACTGATGACCGCCGAAGCAGTTTGCGCACCGATTGCAATATTGCTGGCAATAGTATCAGTAGCTTGTGGCTCTGCTAAATGCTTACCTGATTCTGGCGTTAATAAAATTTGCGGAACCAACGCATAAATCTCAGTACGGTTACAAGTAGAGACAATCACGCTACCATCGGTAAAGCGCTCTAGCTGTTTAAGGGCGATAGTAACATCGTCACCGACAAGCGCCAAGCGCTCTCGTAGAGCGACTGGTGCGGTTTTGTGATTGACCCCAATGACCACTAATCTCATTATTGATAGACCATAAATATAACGTTTACCTGCCAGCCAAACGCTCTTGGAAGGTTAAAAAACCCTATTCAAGCAGCAGTTTTAGAAAACAGTTTTTCACAGACAACGCTTGCTAAACTGTCTTTGAAAAAATGTCTTTAACCAATCATGCGCACGATAGGCCACAATAGACATAGTACAAACACTTAAAAAGCGTTTATTATATCATTATTGCCAGCTTTATTTAACAGGCAACGCTTGGCGATGTTATTTGTCTGTATCTGGGCGTAGCGACGATAAATCAACTGCTATGAAGGCTTTTAAAGTAAACGCTGTTAAATAGATAAATTTAAAAAACGCTAGTCGCATTTACCTTGTCTATTAGCAATGATGATTAGCAATGACTGGCGGTGATGATTAGCAATGGCAGGTTATTCAATAATTGAGTGATTAAAGCCAACTTACGATAAATTTAGCAGTTACTTAATCCGCTAAATATTGCTAATATCTGAGTAACACTGACGCTATTGTTTATCCCCTCAATCTACTCTTATAATGCTAGTCACGGGTTTTCTTCGTAGCTGTTTTTAGAATAATAACAATAAGATCACCTTGTTATGCTGCAAACGATTTGACGGGTAAATAATAGGTAAACACTGCTAGCTATGATTTTTTTTGGCTCATCCTTTAGATTGCAACCTATGCATCATGATCAGTCTTGCCTGCGCGCTTTATTGCACGCTATTATTGAGCGGCTATACCAGCGCCATCAGCTAACTTTATCGTTGGCCGTTTGCTTATGCCTAGGATTACCTGCCCACGCTAAATATGTCAGCCCCTCATTACATATCAGCTCTTATAATATCTCTTCCGTCGTCGCCAATGATGCCAATACTAATAATGTAAATATTAATGATGCTAGCAGCGAAAACTCTATTGCTACGCCTGCTCATAAAACGCTTGCTAAGCAATCATTATCTCAAGAGCCATCTATTCAGCAACCATCAACTCATCAGCCCCAAACAACTGAAAATATTGCTGATGATGTGAGCAATCTAGCACCGACAACCAGCGGGCAAGCGACGCTTGATGAGCCAAGTTTGTATGCGCTTTTAGATGCCGAATTTGCCGCGGATCGTGATGATACCGAGCGCGCGGTGACCATCTATAAGCAGCAGTCTTTTAAGCAAGATGCGACGGTGGTATTTGAGCGAGCGCTAAGTTTATCTTTACGCAATGAGAGCGTTGAGGATTCTCTGCGCTTTGCCAAAACGTGGCAAGACCAAAACCCCGACCACGTGCCTGCTTGGTTTTATGTGGCGCATTTAGCATTGCGCGCTCATGATTATGAGTTGGCAGGCGAAAGCCTTAATCGTATTTTAAGTTACGACCCGCGTGCCGATCTTAGCGAAATCCTGATAGGCATTTATCCCAATACTGATGAAGATAAACGCGAACTGCTCGCTGCCTTGCAACCTATTGATAGTGAGCAGAACGCTTCGCTATCGGTATTAAAAGCTGGTTTGCTATATCAGTTTAATGAGCCTGAAATTGCCATTGTCCATATCGATCGTGCCTTAGCGCGTCAGCCCGATTACGTACCCTTTATCACTTTAAAAGCCGATATATTACGCAAGACTGAGCCGTCAGAGGCAGTCATCAATTATGTCAGCCAAGCTCGCCTACGTAACCCTGATAGCAAAAGCTTATACTTATATGAGATTCGCTACTTACTTGATTTGCGGCAAAGCGAGCAGGCTTGGCAGCTGTTACTTGACTCCCATGAGCGCTTCGCTGATGACGACGAAATTACCTTACTAGCCGCACTGGTCAGCTTAGACGTTGAAGAGTATGCCACTGCCGACCAGTTGCTTAATATGCTGGCTAAAAATCCCTCTTATCTTGATCAAGCTTATTATTATTTGGGTATCAGTGCCGAGCGCCAGCAGCGCTTTGAGCAAGCAAAATACTATCTCAATGGCGTCATGCAAGAGGACTTGGTATTAGAAGCGCGCCGAAAAGTGGTGTCGTTTGAGCTGCTGAATGATGACGTCGAGGCTGCCATCGCTACCCTAGAAAAGCTGCGTAAAGACTTTAGTATCTTCGCCCCTGACAGTTTTGTCATGCAAGCAGATATCTTGTGGCAGCAAAATGAGTCCGATGAAGCGCTAAGGTTATTAACACGCGCCAGTCGTAAATATCCTAATAATGAGATACTGCTGTTTGCCCGCGCTCAACTGCTTGATGATAAAGAAGACTATATCGTTAAGCGCACCTTATTGAACCATTTGCAAACGCTTGACCCAACCAACCTCTCCTATCAGCTTAGCTACGCGCAGTTATTGCTAGCCAATGAGCGCAGCTCTGAGCAAGGTTTGGCGCTAGCAACTTCTATTATCCAAATCCGCTATGATGACCCGCGCTATGACAATGATCTGCATCTGCAAGCATTGAATATACTGGCAGCGGATGCCTTAGCAGCTGAGAACTACCAGCAAGTCATCGACTATCTACAAACGCCATATGACGTTTTCCCGACCCTACGTTCAGGTACGCTGCTACTACGCGCTTATCAAGGTTTGGGTAATAATGAAAAAGTCGAAGCATTACTGGCAGACTTACAACAGCGCTTCTCATTTGGACAGCGCAATATCAACGACCGTATACAGCTTTATTAATGCGCTTTTTGCTTAAAGCTTATTTAATACTGACAATAAAAAACGGCTAGAAATAAAAAATGCTTGCCATAAAAACTACAACTTAGTTATAAGAAATGAACAGCTGCGCATCAGCGAGTAACAAATAACGCTTAAGCTAATCTCTTTTCGAAACAGTTTTTTTGAAATATCTAATTATCGAAACTTTTAAATATATAAGCTTCTGAACATCAAAACATTGATTTTGTAAATTTGTCACTTTTGAGGAACAACCATGTCAACATCAAAAAAACACCAGCCAACTAAACTGGCGCTATTTACCGCTTTAACCACCGCACTCGTTATTACTTCTGGCTGCCAATCATTAAAAACCGCCAATGCTACCAACCAGCCTATCGGCACAGTACAAGGTCAGAATGCTGAACAGCCTAAGAAGCTTGAGAACTTTAATATCACGGGCAAAATCGGGGTCACAACGCCTGGTAAGGACAATACAGGAAACCAAGGCGGTAGTGCTTTCTATGCATGGGGGCAACAAGATGACCGCTTTGCCATCGAATTGATTGGCGCGCTCGGCATTGGCAAAACCAATATCGAATATAATGGTCAATCAGCGACTTTAATCAGCGAAAAGACTGGCACTTTAACCGCTACTGACCCTGAAACCTTGCTCAAAAAAGCCACAGGCTGGCAAGCGCCGATTTCACAAATGCCGTATTGGATATCGGGTCGCCCAGCGCCTTCGGACAGCGCGCCACAGCTTGATGCTCAAAACCGTTTGATTAGCGCAGTGAATGGTGAATGGCAAGCCAGCTTTACTTATAAAGGTAATGATAAGCTGCCAAATAAAATCAGCGCGGTGCAATCACAAGGCAATAAAGTAGTGATGACCATCGATCATCAAAAATAATAACAATACGTAGAAAGCAAAACACATTGTTATCTTTACGAACAATTCATAAAGACGCATATTTATGACTGAACACACCATGCCAACATCGGTTATCACCCGCTTATCACCTGCAAAAATCAATTTATTTCTGCATATTACCGGTAAGCGCGCTGATGGTTATCATAATTTGCAGACTGTTTTTCGTCTGCTCGATTGGGGTGATTATCTACATTTTTCGATAGCAGATAAATTAATATCTACTATTGATAACCCAGTAAATAACAGTCGAGTAGATATTAATAGCCTGTGTGGTCAGCTAATCACGTTGAATGGTGCCGATACCATAACCAGCAGTATAGAAGATAATTTAATTTTTAAAGCAGCACTCGCTTTATTGGGAGCTGCTATAGACTCAAATAAGCTGCCTGCCCAACTACCGCTGATGCAAGTGACTTTAGATAAGCACTTGCCAATGGGCGCAGGATTAGGCGGTGGTTCATCCAATGCCGCAACGACATTGATGACACTTAATGAGATTTGGCAGCTTAATTTTACTCAAAGCGAGCTGATAAAAATTGGCGCAAGCATTGGCGCCGATGTGCCAATATTTATCTTTGGTCAAGATGCCATTGCCATGGGTATTGGCGAAGAGTTAACCGCCATTGATTTACCCGAGCAGCAATATTTATTATTGACGCCGAACGCCCACGTTAACACTGCTAAGCTGTTTGCGCATCCGCAACTACAACGAGATATCACCGTTTTATCGATTGAAACCATTCAAAACCAGACCAATGATTATGTGCAATATTTAAACACGCCTTATCAAAACGTGTTTAGCCCTGTAGTCACCAGCCTTGCTCCTACCGTCGATGAAGCGCTACGATATTTGCAAGGATTAGAGTCACAAGCATTGGGCACAGCACGGATGACCGGCTCTGGTAGTGCCGTATTCTTGCCATTGGATTCAAGTGTTACGATTGATAAAGCGCTGTTGTCAAAGTGGATTGCGGATGCGCCTTGTGCAGGATATATGGTTGGGAATTTGTAAGTTTAGATGGAATTGATAACGCAACTTTTTTAGCCTAAAGGTTATTCATAATGAAAATAATTTTTTTTACGCTATCAACAAGTATTTTGGCACTTTCAATAGCCGTGACAGGCTGCACCAACAATTCTGATACTCAAAACGTCACGTTACCTAAGCCAAAAGTATCTATCGATAATAGGGCTAGTGATGTCAGCATTAATGTCTCTGAAAATAAGCCATATGCTAAGTTTTTTACCTATCCATATGAGCATGGTGCGGAAATAGAACCAGCTATGGGCGGTACTTTAGTTATGAAAGATGGATGTTTGCTTATCCAAAACGGTGATAGGCTTAACGTTCCTGTTTTTCCTCATGGTATAACCACTTGGAATGAAGAGACACAGACTCTGACAGCCAATGGCGTTGATATACCTTTGAACACTGAGCTATTTACTAATGGACCTTTAGACGGCGGAAAATACGATCCCAACTACGATTACGATTTTGAGCAACAAGCAGACCCTAAATGTTTGGAAAATAGATATATCCAATTTTTGGGTTCACAGTTCATGGATGTCAAAGATTTGCCAAATAATTAGCCTATACAAGCTAAAAATTCAACCAAACACTGCCTATAGCGTGTAAATAAAATTATTATAAAGACAGTGTATAAATTTTCATTAACTCAACATCCGTTTTATTTTCAACCTATTTAGAATAAAAGACATTAAAAGCCTCAAATGACTTGCAAAAGCTGAATATTTATTTATAATAGGTCGCCTCAATAGGGGTATAGCCAAGTTGGTAAGGCATCAGGTTTTGATCCTGACATCCGTTGGTTCGAGTCCAGCTACCCCTGCCATTTTTAAGCGCAAAGCGTTTGATATGTATAATAAGCGATTTAAGATAGCTGCTTATTGACATTGACAACGTTATCTCAGTTTCGGTATAGTTCGCAATGAACACCGTTAGGGAAAAGTTATGTTGTAGACGGTTTATCTGTTTATAAGATAACGAACAGGTCGTGACGCTATTCTAAGCGTAATTTTATTAAAAGTTGCTATTAGATATCGACGTACACAGCCTAGACATTACAGGGGTATAGCCAAGTTGGTAAGGCATCAGGTTTTGATCCTGACATCCGTTGGTTCGAGTCCAGCTACCCCTGCCATTTTTTACTGTAATAGTAGTCATCAATAGTTTTCCATACTCTTTTCTGAATTTGAGCAGTTTGACACTGCTTAGCGGTCGCTGCTTGAGTCAATCAATAGGACTTCTGTCATGCCTTATTTGGCGATTTTTACGGGTAATGCCCACCCAGAATTAGCAAAAACCGTAGCCGACCATCTCCATATACCTCTTGGTAAAGCTGACATCACGCGTTTTTCTGATGGCGAAATTGCCGTAGAAATCAAAGAACACGTGCGCGGTAAAGACGTGTTTATCATGCAGCCGACTTGTGCACCAACCAATGACAACTTGATGGAAATCATGATGATGGCTGACGCCTTGCGTCGCTCTAGTGCTGGCCGTATCACAGCAGTCATGCCGTATTTTGGTTATGCCCGTCAAGACCGTCGTCCGCGCTCAGCTCGTGTGCCTATTTCTGCTAAAGTCGTCGCTGATATGTTAAACATCGTCAGTATCGATCGCGTGATGACCGTTGATTTGCACTCAGACCAGATTCAGGGCTTCTTTGATATCCCAGTCGATAACATCTACGGTACTCCTGTATTATTGAACGACCTTAAAAAACAAGATTATGACAACATCATGGTGGTTTCACCTGACGTTGGCGGTGTGGTACGTGCGCGCGCGATGGCGAAGCAATTGGGCGATACTGATATGGCGATTATTGATAAACGCCGTGCCCGTGCCAATGAGTCACAAGTGATGCACATTATTGGTGATGTTCGTGACCGTGATTGCGTCATCGTTGATGATATGGTCGATACCGCTGGTACGTTATGTAAAGCCGCTGAAGCACTAAAAGCAAACGGCGCACGCCGTGTATTGGCTTATATTACCCACCCTGTTCTATCGGGTAATGCGCTAAAAAACATCAGCGAGTCGGCACTCGATGAGATTGTGGTCACCGATACCATTCCACTATCTGACGCTGCTAAAGCCTGTAGCAAAATTCGTCAAGTAAGTATCGCACCGATGCTGGCTGAAAGCTTACGCCGTATCAATAACGAAGAATCTATCAGCGCAATGTTTGATGCTTAGGTAACGCTTAAGATTTTTTGCTACTAAAAAATCTGTTAAAAAAACGCCAAGTTTTATGACTTGGCGTTTTTTTTAATCACTTTTCGTGGTTTATTGTATATTCACTTTAAATAGCTATTTCACGTAGGTCTTTATTATTGTTAAAGAATCACGTATAATGCGCGCCTGTATTCATCATTAGCTAAGCTCTATTATTTTTATAGTTAGCGACATGATTGATACTTTCTAAAGTATTGATTATCCAGTGATAGACTGGTCGCAAGTCTATTATTGCTGGTAGATACTTCACATACTCTCTATAGGATTATATCCATGGCTATTGATCATTTTGCAATCAATGCGGTTGACCGCTCTGCTGAACAACAAGGTAAAGGTGCGAGCCGCCGCCTACGTAAGCAGAATCTAGTTCCTGCTATCATTTATGGTGGTGGTGAAGAACCAACCACTATCTCAATCAAAATCAACGAGCTAGTAAAGTCGCTTGAATATGAAGCCTTCTTTTCACAAATCTTGACCATCACGACCGATAAAGGCGATGAGCATCAAGTTGTTATCAAAGCCTTGCAACGCCATCCTGCTAAAGGTTTCCCAATGCATGCTGACTTCCAGCGTATTGTGAAAGGTCAGAAAATCAACATGAACATTCCTTTGCATTTCGCTGGTGCTGAAAATGCTCCAGGTACGAAAGCGGGTGGCATTCTATCTACAGTAGTAACTGATGTTGAAATCGTTTGCCTACCATCACAATTACCTGAATACCTAGAAGTTGACGTATCAGGCATGGAAATCGGTGATCTATTCCGTCTATCAGACATCAAACTGCCTGAAGGCGTTATCATCTTTGATCTTGACATGGAAGATGCTCACGACCGTACTATCGTTAACATGCAGCCACCAACGGTTGAAGAAGTTGACGCAGACGCTGAAGTTGATGCGGCTGACGTACCTGCGACTGCACAAAGTGCTGAAGCTGAAGACAAAGACGCTGAATAATAAGCCCGCGTTACATAGAGACTGCGATCTAGTGTCTGCTATGTGATAACAGGTTTGTTTAGTCAAAAAACAGCAGGTGATAAATATCTCCTGCTGTTTTTGTAAGTAAGGTTTGAAAAGTAGGCTAACTAGTATGTCAGACAAATATTACAGAACCGTCTTATATTATAGAGTTGTCTTACTTTTCAAACCTTATCACTCATTTATTAAATTTAAGCAGGGTGTTTTTATGGCCATAAAGCTTATTGTCGGTCTTGGCAATCCTGGTCAGCAGTATATGTTTACGCGTCATAATGCAGGGTTTTGGTTCGTCCATCATTTGGCGCAGCAGTTTAATATTGCCCTCGCCCCTGACAAAAAATTCCATGGGGTGACGGGACGCGGACAAATCTATGGTCATGATGTGCGTCTGCTCATGCCACTGACCTTTATGAATAAATCGGGTCAATCGGTGGTGCCGATGGTCAATTTTTATGGCATTAAAAATGACGAGTTACTGATTGCCCATGATGAGCTCGATATCCCAGCTGGCAGCATCAAGCTCAAAACCAATGGCGGACACGGCGGTCATAACGGTCTGCGTGATATCACGCCGCATATCGGCAACGACTTTCATCGTCTGCGTATCGGTATTGGTCATCCGGGTCACAAGTCTAAAGTCAGCGGTCATGTATTGTCTAAAGCGGCGCCCGATGAACAAATTGCCATTGATAGCGCCTTAAGCGCCTCTTTTGAAGCTTTGCCATTGCTATTAGATGGCGATATTGAAAAAGCGCGCTCGCAGATTAATGGCTTTAAATTACCGGAATAATCTGCCGTTAATTACATATTTCTAAGTCATTTGAATGGCTAAAGCGTAAATTTAACCGTGACTTTTAGACCAATAACTTTTATTCTACCTACCTGTCCCCATTAAGCTTTTGATTTAACTCATTTATATCAGTTACACTAAGGAAGCAACCTATGCTACTTAATATGCTTAAATGCAAATTACATCGCGCCCGTGTTACCCATGCTGAGCTGCACTACGAAGGCTCATGCGGTATTGACGGTGACTTACTAGACCTTGCTGGTCTGCGTGAAAACGAATCTATCGATATCTACAACGTCACCAATGGCAAACGCTTTCGCACCTATGCGATTCGCGCTGAAGCGGGCTCTGGCATTATCTCATTAAACGGTGCTGCCGCGCATATGGCGGACTTAGGCGATATCGTCATCATCTGTGCTTATGCGCATTTTGATGAAGTGGAAGCCGCAACTTATCAGCCAAAACTGGTTTATTGCAACGAAGACAATACCGTGAAAGACACGGCCAATATCATTCCGGTACAAGTGGCTTAATAAGTTTTACCATTAAAGCTTTTGCTAAGTTTGATGCATTTTTCTTTTTAAGTAATAAACATTGAGCTAATTGGTTTGTATATTTGAATAAAAAAGCTGAATCTATTTAAGATTCAGCTTTTTTTATAGCGATAAATGCGTTTAAAACCTCTTTCCTTTAAACTTATAGTCTTTTGAGCCTTGAACTTATTAACTTTAAAGCTGTTTTGTTCACCTATAAGGAAGCTTGTTGATGTGGTTGGCAGTCATTGCAGTGCTGATTGGACTGGCTATTTTAGTCTGGAGTGCCGATATCTTTATCGATGGGGCGACGACCTTAGCGAATAGTCTAGGCGTGCCAAGCTTCCTCATTGGCGTCGTTATTTTAGGACTGGGCACGTCAGCGCCAGAAATGGTGGTATCGGTACTGGCAGCATTAGAAGGCAGCCCTGAGCTGGCGCTTGGCAACGCCTATGGCTCAAATATCATGAACATCGCCCTAGTTTTAGGTACCACAGCACTTATTAGCCCTATTATTATCCACAAAAGCATCGTTAAGCGCAACTTACCACTATTACTAGTCATTACCCTACTGGCAGCGTGGCAGCTGCGTGATGGGCAACTGAGCCAATCAGACGGCATAATATTATTGCTAGGGTTGGGCGCAGTATTGATTTTTCAAATTGTGATGAGTTTGCGCAGTAGTAGGCAAGAAGACAAGAAAATAGCCAGCAAAAATAATGAGCACAATGAGGAGCACAGTGAGAACAAGGATAGACAATCAGCAGGAATTTTTCGTGGCTTAGCAAGCTTAATAATAGGTATGTCGATATTGATATTAAGCTCACGTGCCGTCGTTTGGGGCGCGGTTGAATTGGCAACGTTTTGGGGATTGAGTAAGCTTATTATCGGCTTAACCGTTGTCGCGGTTGGTACCTCACTACCTGAATTGGTTGCCAGTCTATCCGCAGCGCGTAAAGGCGAACATGATATGGCGCTTGGCAATATTATTGGTTCTAATATTTTTAATACGCTCGGCGTTGTAGGGTTGGCAGCACTCATTGCGCCTATTAGCGCTGACCCGATTATTTTGTCACGCGATGTGTTAGTGATGGGACTGCTGA
Source organism: Janibacter sp. CoH_79_TC_3 (assembly GCF_058197955.1). Classification (NCBI taxonomy): domain Bacteria; kingdom Bacillati; phylum Actinomycetota; class Actinomycetes; order Micrococcales; family Intrasporangiaceae; genus Janibacter; species Janibacter sp. CoH_79_TC_3. The sequence goes on along the minus strand of NZ_JBXWIV010000008.1, from coordinate 37,063 downwards.
CGCTATTGTTGGTGGTGCTTTGTGTGTTTGCTTATATCAAAAAACGCTCGTTTGGACGTACCTCTGGCGCGATATTATTACTGTTTTTTATCGGTTATAGCATTTTACTGACGCAAACTTTTAACCTGTAGTTTGAGATTAGTGTTATCTGTGCTGTTACCTTGCTATTTACCTTTTTTATTCACCCTTTTTACGGTTTCTAATCACCCGCCACAGCCCTTCATTTTCTGTTTTAGGCATCTTTAAGGTGATAGTATTTGATAGCATGTCTTGCACCGCCAAACCACGACGATTAAATAAACAAAAGGCATAGTTAAAGACAAAACCCAAAAAGGCACTAGTCAATAAGATAGCCCGTGAGCCGCCGATGACACTACCAATAAAGCCAAATATCAGCGGCATCAGGCTCGCCGCTAAAATACGTTTAAACGACTGCCCCCACGTTAGCAGGTGACCACTATTATTGACCGTTTTTAAGCGCCATGTTTGCATGCCCAATGTTTGCCCACCGCGGCGCCAAAACATCCCATAGAAGCCCACTAGCGTCAGGATAAAAGACGGGGTCATAATAAAGTTTTGATACCATGTCGGCAGCGATCTGGCTTCTTGTGACTGCGTGCCCGTCTGCATCGTCAATAGCGTGCCAATCACCGTCAGTACCGTACCAACCAAAAACAGTAAGGCCAGAATCAACATGCCATCATAAAGAATAGCCGCCATGCGTGTACCAGGTTTGGCAATCACCGTTTCTTCGACAGCGGAGGCTTGAGGCGCTGAGTTTTTGCGTGGCGATTTTGCTTTAGTAGCAGCTTTTGGTGACGATTTTGACATGATACCAGCCCATAACAAGCGAAAAATAGAGCGCTCATTGTACCGTAATTCAAGCGCTTAGCGTACAGTCTGATAAGACAAGATTTCTGATGTAAAAAACTGTTGATTGAAAGTTAGAAGGAAGAAAAAAATTGAGATAGAGGCTCATTAAAATAGAAACTCTACAAAAATGACAGACATAAAGAAATCGCCAAATTGTCATAAGACAGGCGATTAATTTAGTTTTAGCTTAATGGTTATATGAACAAATAAGCCAGTATGCAAATGGTGCGCTTGGAGAGATTCGAACTCCCGACCCCTTAGTTCGTAGCCAAGTGCTCTATCCAACTGAGCTACAAGCGCGTACTTTGCACATTATCTACTGCGTTGTTAAAAACAATTGCAGCAAATTAGGTTGGTTATTATATAGATAATCTCGCTTGTGTCAACTTATTTCTCAGTTAAATTCAAATTACTTTTGAATGATAAACTAAAAAATTATTAACGCCAATTTCTGCGTTATTACTCTTATAACAACTGAATAAATGGCGGTGAAGGAGGGATTCGAACCCTCGATACGCTTACACGTATGGTTCCTTAGCAGGGAACTGGTTTCAGCCACTCACCCACTTCACCGAACGATTTAAGACACTTATCGAAATATTTTTATAAAAAACACTTCTTTAAACACAGTATCGATGCTAATGATACGTCTTATGCCGTGGGCGGTATTATAGCAAAGCCAAAACGAATTGCAAGCGTTGTCTACAGATTTAACGCAGCTTTTGCCATAATTATCGATTTAAATGGCTTTATTATTTTTTAAGGCTAAAAATCACCTGATTTAGCTATGAAAATCCAGATTAGTTTTCGGTTTTACTACTAGTGAGTTTTTATCAGTAATTGACCAAAATCTAATGACTATGGCTTTTTGGGCAATCGATAGCTATAGTATTTATGATTCATTATAGAATAAATAAAAGGAAGGGTTATGCGACCAGTGGTACTGTGTTTTTCAGGATTGGATCCGTCGGGCGGTGCTGGATTACAAGCAGATATCGAGGCTGTCGGTCAAGCAGGCGCTTATGCCGCAATCGCTTGTACGGCGATTACCATACAAAACTCGCAGCAGGTATTCGGTTTTGAGGCTTGTGCAGCAGCACTGGTAGAAGCGCAGGCGACCACAGTGCTCGATGATTTACCTGTTGCGGTAATTAAGTCAGGTATGCTTGGCACCACTGACAATATCGCGATGCTGACGCGTCTATTTGCTGAGCAAATTATCGCCGCTGACACGCCATTTGTACTCGACCCGGTATTGGTTGCCAATAGTGGTGGCAGCTTAGGCGATGAGCAAACACTGGTGACGGCGTTTAGAGAACTGCTTCCCTATGCGACTTTAATCACCCCAAATACGCATGAGCTGCGTGCTTTAAGCGGAGAGCAAGATTTGCATATCGGTGCGCGAAAATTATGCACCCAAGGTACTCATGCGGTACTGGTCAAAACCTCACACGATTTTGATAGCGGTGATATTAAGCAGTATTTATATATCAAAGGTGAGATGGTACATAAAAGTGTCTTACCACGCTTAGCCGGTGAATTTCATGGCTCTGGCTGCTCATTAGCGAGCTTTATTGCTGGACGCTTGGCAATGGGTGACGCGCTTATTGAGGCGGTAAAGGCTGCAGATAGTTGGATTACCCAAACGCTGCGTGCCGCTGATGCGCCGCACCCTGATAATGCCAATGCCCAATTGATACCCAATCGTTTTGTAGAATTTTAGAATAATCTATAGATGGTAAATAAAAAAAGGCGCTCTATATTTTATAAAGCGCCTTTTTATTCAGTGTTCGATTTTATACTAACTTTTACTTAATACTTTTTACTTAATGAATTTAACTTAGCCCAACATCGGCATAAAGCTTGATGCCAATCCACCGATAAATATCTCAAGCAGATAAAAGGCAAAAAAGGCAACCATTGGTGATAAATCAATCATACCTAAGTTTGGCGTGATTCGACGGAATGGTGCCAAGATCGGCTCCGCTAAATTAACAATGATACCAATGATCGGATGCTGAGACTGGGTAAACACCACAATCCAGCTCACAATGATAGAGCCGATAACCAGATAGCGGCACATACGCAAAAAGTCTAATACCAAGCTGACAGTACCAGTAAAAAATAGTGGTACAGGCGCAATGCCTTTATGGGTTAACGCCGCCTTACCAGAGATATCAATCAAGCGGATTAAAAACATCAAGACAATGGCAGCAATACTAATACGGCCTTGACCAACAGTTGGGAAAATACGCCCAAACACATCGACGATATGGGTGGCTTTATAAGCAGGGGCAATCATAGGACTGCTGGCATCCATCCCCGCAAACTGTAGCATAAAGCGGATAAACACCAACATCATGGCGAAGGTGGTGACCAAATCAAAAATTTGCAATAACAGGTTGTTCATGAAGTGCTACTCAATGTGACATTATTAACGGGATTTAGGATGACGAATGTCATTATCAGGCATTTTTATGACTTTACATTTTTTATGATTATTAATAGGGCATCTCATAAATCATGACATACCCTATCAGTAAAGCACTAACCATTAAAGGCTATTTACTCATCTCTTCACTTAACGCTTGGCTACGATCATAACAGGCCTGCATTGCTTCAACAATTTGACGACTGATGTCATTGGCTTGCATGGACTCAATGGCCGCTTGGGTCGTACCGTTTGGTGAAGTGACTTTACGACGTAGCTCGCTTGGTGCGTCTTCACTACCTAGCGCCATTTTTGCCGCGCCCAGCATGGTTTGCATCGCCAGTGCTGACGCTTGTTCTTTATCCAATCCTAACGCGACTGCCCCATCGACCATCGCTTCGATAAAGTAAAACATATAAGCTGGCGCTGAGCCTGATACGGCGGTGACCGCATGCATGTGCTCTTCATTGTCGACCCACATGACCAGACCTGATGCTTCCATCACTGCGGTTGCTAATTGCTTTTGTTCAACAGAAATATCATCCGTACCGTACAGACCTGTTGCGCCCATTTGAATCATCGCTGGGGTATTTGGCATCGCACGGACGATGTTGCTATATCCGCCGAGCATATTTGATAACAGCGCAGTCGATAATCCTGCTGCCACTGAAATCACCAGCTGCTTGTCTAAAACATCAGCAAAACCATTGACCACTGCTTTCATGACTTGTGGTTTGACTGCCAATACCACGATGTCAGCACCGATAACTGTCGCTTTTGCATCGGCAGTTGGATCAACCGTATTTAATCCTTTCGCAGCCAATTGCTCGCGCGCTTCATTGCTTGGATCAGCCACTGTAATCAGACTCGGTTTGACACCGCAGCTGACTAGCCCGCTAATCAAGGCCTGCGCCATATTGCCGCCACCGATAAAGCTGATTTTTTTATTATCTAATACTGACATACGTGTCTCCTATTCAAAAAATGCAAAGGCATTCAAACTAACATAATGATAGGTAAAATGACACTCAGTTTACCATACTGCTACTGGCGTCGTTTGATAAATTCAAAGGCTCAATAATGGACTTACCGTTTAAATAATCATCACTATATAACGCAGCATATTTATCATTTAACACGTTTGACGCAAAATTAAATGGCTTTCAATAAGTGCGGCAAGCTCTTTTACATCTACATTAATACTCGACTGTTCAACAGCCAACACCCAGCTTTCAAAAGGCGATAATAATAAAATAGGCAATTCTATACGGCGCTCATTGTCTAAATGCTCATTTTCAATGTTTCTTTCATTTATAGAAGCCACACTAACTACCACCAAACTCTCACGCATCCATAAGGGAATACCCAAAGTTTGATACAGCTTTTTGCCCGCTTGTGGACGAGACGCCAGTGGAGTTTGCACACGCTGATTGCGTTCTAATGGCGCAAAGGTAACCTTCAACTTATCTTCATAGCTTTCTAATAGCCGAATTATTTCATTTTGTGTAATCTGTAATTGCCAAATAAATTTATTATCATTACGTAAGGTCATGGAAACGGACTTACTGTCAGTTGTATGAATAACAGTAAGATTAGACTCAGTATGACTAGATAAGGTCTGCGTCTGCTCGGTAAAGGTTAACTCTAACCATTTGAGCCAGTCACTGCTGAGACGATAAAGCTGCTGACGGTAGCGGCGAACAGTATACGACTGCTTGCGACCTTTCCAAAATAGCACCGTTTGGTGATCATTATCATCACGTTGGCTTAGGCGTAAGACATCATCAACGAGCTGCTTTGCAGGCGGCAATGGCTCATCTTGACCGAGCCAATGGTGCAATAATTGTCGCTGACGATAGGATGGTAAGGTTTGTAGTTTATCTATATTTAGTACGCGCTGTGCATATTGAAGTTGTAACGGTGCAACCTCTATCTGTTGCAAATCATCGACTGCTTGGGCATTGATTATTAATTGCGCATCACTTAACAACTGCGTACTACGGGCAATGTTATCAATAACGTTTGGGTTATAAGTTGCTAATATCGGCATGATGTCTCGACGTAAGCCACTACGCACATTATCGCCAGCCTCATTGGTTGGGTCATCGATATAGGGTAGCTTTATAAGCTGTGCATAGGCGCTGATATCGGCGCGTTTCACCGTTAGCCAAGGTCGCCATAACGCTATGCGATGTGCGCCTTGCATCTGTACACGCCACGGCTGCATACCTGATAGACCATTTACCCCAGCGCCTTGAATCAAGCGCATTAATACGGTTTCCGCTTGGTCATCGGCATGATGCGCTAGGAGTAATACATCATCTTGATTAAGTTGCGCACGCATCACATCATAACGTGCTTGGCGTGCGGCTTGTTCATCATGACCGTCCACTTGGGCGCGTAAAATCCGACAAGCTATATTTTGCACCTTTGCCCAATCGGCAACATGCACCGCCCAAGCGCCACTATCCGCTTGTAGACCATGGTTAACATGCAACAATTGCGGTAAAAATGTCAATTTACCTTGCTGATAGAGCTGCACACACAGCGCTGCCAGTGCTAACGAATCACGCCCACCACTACAGGCCAGCCAAACTCGCCGTCCATGCAGTTGCTCGCCATACTCAGCTAAACTGCTTAATAATGCTTCTGCCAGAGCATTATCGATAGGCAGAGTAGCTATCGGTTTAATAGGATATGGGAGGATTGCACTATTCGTCATTATTAACCTTATTAATCTTTAACTTATTAACAGCCGAACCACTTTAACGCCAATGCAGATTTGCTAGGATAAATGAAGCCGTACAAAAAAACGCGCCATAAAATGACACGTTTTTATTTTAACATTAAGCGTAAATCGATATCGTTAAAAGCTAAGTTTAAGCACCCTAGCAATATAAAATCTTAGCAAGGCAACATCACTTCTGAGTTAAAGGATTTTAATTTCTCATAACGCAGCTCGCAACGCTCATGCGCATCCATGTCTTTAAGCTCATCTAATTGCTCAACGATTAATGCTTTTAGCGCTATCATCACTGGCTGCGGCTGGATATGTGCGCCCTCGCCTTCGTCGATAACCGCATCAATTAAGCCCATTTGATAGAGATTAATCGCATTCAACTTCAAGGCCTCACTGGCATCTTGGGCTTTTTCAGCAGTTTTCCATAAAATAGACGCACAGCCTTCAGGAGAGATAACCGAGTAAATACTGTTTTGTAGCATATTTACCTTATCGCCAACACCAATTGCCAACGCGCCACCTGAACCACCTTCACCGATAATGGTAACGATGATAGGGACTTTTAGGCTAGAAAACACAGCGATGCTTTCAGCGATGGCTTGCGCTTGTCCGCGCTCTTCAGCACCGATACCGGGATAAGCGCCTTGGGTATCGACAAAGGTCATCACCGGAATGTTAAAACGCTCAGCCATTTTCACCAAACGAATGACCTTACGATAGCCTTCGGGGTTTGCCATACCAAAATTGTGGGCGATACGTTCGCGCGTACTACGACCACGATGTTGGCCAATCACCATCACAGGCTGGCCGTCTAGGCGCGCAAGACCGCCAAGGATAGCCTTGTCATCCGCATAAGCACGGTCACCATGCAACTCATCAAATTCAGTAAACAGCTGATTCACATAGTCCATAAATAATGGACGTTTGGCATGCCGTGCAAGCTGAACGCTATCCCAGACGGTACTCATAGACGCTTCCCTTTCGTAATTCTACATAATGTGGTGATGTTTAATAATGACACTGTTAGTTGGTACTGTTATCGGCTTTTGGATAACCGACAATCAAAGTACAGTTGTAAACTCAATAGAAGCTATAGTAGCACATCTTAAATAGCATGACATTACTGACAACGGCGCTTTTGTTACGTTAATCTGTAGCGCAATTATTACAATAGTAACGAGCCAGTGTTAAGAGTCAGTATTAGCGTTCAGTGCTTGTGCTTCAACCACGCTCAGTTTCACACCCCATTTAGCAAACTGCTCAATCTCAGTATGCAAATCTGATAATAAGAAAGCATAGTGCTCACTACTTTCTCCAACCGTAATTTGCCAGCGATTATCCTCCAGCACTTTTAGCGCTAGCTTTGGTAATTCATGATCGCTGCGACTGTGGTGCGCCAGTACCGCTAAGCGTAGCAGCAAACACAAATAAACGAGCTGTTCACCACCGATGGTACAAGTCTGCTCTAACATATCAGCCTTGAGCTTACGGCGATGATTCAGCATCAATTGCGCCATACGCTTTTGATCCACTTGCGAAAATCCTGGAATATCAGAGTATTCAATCAAGTAAGCACTGTGCTTATGATAGCTGCTATGAGCAATCGCTAAGCCTATTTCGTGTAAGGACGCCGCCCGTCTGAGCAAATCACCATCTTCACTATTGAGGCTAAGCTGACTTTTTACCTGCTCAAATAGATTAAGACTGGTTTTAACCACTTGTTTGGCTTGTTTTTTATCGCCTGAATAACGCTTAATCAGCGCCAAGACACTGCGGTCACGCACGTCTTCGCTAGCAAAGCGGCCGAGCATGTCGTACATGACGCCTTCGCGTAGCGCGCCATCTGAATAAACCATGGTCTCGATGGCCAATACTTTCATGATCGCACGTAATACTGCCACACCTGCGGGAAAGACCGCTTTACGATGCTCTTTCACGCCTTCTAAATCAATGTCATCGACGTTGCCAATTTTTAGCAATAACTTCTCTAACTTTTTAACGCCTTTATAAGTAATGCGCTCTTGCTCATCCGCCCAGCCTTTTGAGACAAGGACGTTGCGCACCGCTTTAATCGTGCCACTCGAGCCAACGACACTACTCCAGCCTACTTTTTGGTAACGTCCATTAATCGCTAACACCTCTTTACGCGCGCTCGAGATGGCATTATTAAAGGCTTCTTTGGTAATCAATCCATCCGAAAAATACTTTTGAGTAAAGGCCACACAGCCCATCTGCAAGCTCTCGGTCAATAGTGGATCGAATTCTTGACCAATAATAAACTCTGTCGAACCGCCACCAATATCAATGACCAAACGCTTATCACTACTGGCATTGGTATGTGAGACGCCCAAATAAATCAAACGCGCCTCTTCTCGTCCGGCGATAATCTCAATGGGTTTGGGCAAAATTTTATTGGCACGGGTGATGAAGTCATTGGCGTTTTTGGCTTGGCGCAAGGCGTTGGTCGCGACGACGCGAATACGCTCAGGCGGCACCGAATCTAAACGCGCAACAAATCGGCTTAAGCATTCTAAACCGCGCTTTTCAGCAGCAGCGCCCAAGATATTATTCTCATCGAGTCCGGCAGCGAGCTGCACCTTTTCAGACATAGACACTACTTTTCGCACCTCACCATGATCGAGGCGAGCAATCGCTAAATGAAAGCTGTTGGAGCCAATATCAATGGCTGCCATCATCTCATCATCAGCAAGTGGTGGGTTTTTCAGGTAATCTTTAGGCATAAGAGAGATCGTTACCGTGTCAGATAAAAAAGATATTCAAAAGCGCCAAGGCTTTTAAAATAGAGGATACATGCAATGAAACTGAAGGTTTTTATATAACTAAGGGCTTTTATATAAAGTTTAGATATATTAGAACTGTCATTATGATGAGGATTATAGCAAGTTTTGCTATTAAAATATTTATGCAAAACGCTGGTGAGTCAGAGACTTGCACCGCTACCTATAGATTAAGCGAGAAACAAATATGCTTTAATCCTGAAAACTAGCAGCCAAAATCTCGGGCGCACTTTAACATAGCCTATTTTAACAATAACGGCTTGCTACAACTGCAATCCTCTATATTATAATAAAGAACAAGCACTTACTCATGGCGATAAATGCTCTATCTATACCATTCGATATATATAATAAGCACTAGCTTTCACCATTTAAGCCCATCACGGAATGATGATGCTCAATCAATCACACCCTGCAAGGAAGCAAAAGTTATGAAGCAGACAACCGCCCAAGCCGCAAAAACAAAATTGTCTACTGACACTGAAAAAACTAATCATGGCAATCTTATTCACGTAAAACGTTTAGTTAAGCTAAAATTTTACGATTTTTATTTAAATGAGCATCAAAACATGGCTTGCCGCCGCTTGCATTTTGCCGGTAGTAGCTTTGGTCTTTTGGGATTGGCAAAATCTGTTAAAAATCGCTCGGCAAAGCCACTACTGAAAGGTATTGCAGCAGGATATGCCTGCGCGTGGGTTGGACATTTTTTCTTTGAGAAGAACAAACCGGCCTCTTTTAAATTCCCTCTACAGAGCTTTGTCAGTGACTTTCGCATGTATAGCGATGTGCTACGCGGCAGACTCAGCTTAAAAGACCGTAAGTTTGATAAAATTTAATAAGCATCATTTAATAGATTCAATTTAATAAAAATAAAAAAGCCAGCATGATGAATCATGTTGGCTTTTTATCTTTACTATTAAGATTCAAATACTCTTAACGTATTTAAATAGTGCTTAAACAGTTTTGAAACAGTTTTGAAACTAAGCTTTTACCATTTCAGCAAAAATCTCATCAGCGGCTTTAATAGACGCTTCAATGTCTGCATGACTATGCTTGATGGACATAAAGCCCGCTTCATAAGCAGACGGCGCAAGGTAGATACCGCGATCTAGCATGCCATGGAAGAAGGTATTAAATACGTCCATATCGCACTCGGTGACGTCATCGAAATTCTGCGGTACGTTTGTTGCCTTGTCTTTAACAAAGAACATGCCAAACATACCGCCCAATTTATTGGTACGCATATTAATGCCATGTTTGTCTGCAGCAGCTTGGAAGCCATCAACGAGCTGATCTACTTTCGCTGACAATTCAGCATAAAAACCATCGACGGTTAAGTCTTCAAACATCGCGATACCAGCACGCATCGCCAATGGGTTCCCTGATAACGTACCCGCTTGATAGACGCCGCCAAGTGGCGCGATACATGACATCACTTCTTTTTTACCACCAAAAGCACCAACCGGTAAACCGGCGCCGATGATTTTACCAAAGCAGGTTAAATCAGGGTCAATGCCAAAATGCGCTTGGGCGCCGCCAAGTCCGACGCGAAAACCGGTCATCACTTCGTCAAAAATCAATACTGCGCCATTGGCGGTACATTCTGCGCGCAAAGTATCGTGGAATTCTTGGGTCGGAATGACCATATTCATATTGCCAGCGATTGGTTCAACAATCACGCAAGCAATCTCACTACCCCATTTCTCAAAGCAATCTTTAATCGCTTGTGGGTCATTATAAGGAATGGTAATCGTATGCTTAGCAAAATCTGCTGGCACGCCTTTTGACGTTGGTTCACCAATATCGAGCATGCCCGAGCCCGCTTTTACCAATAAGCTGTCTGAATGACCATGGTAGCAACCTTCAAATTTGACGATTTTATCACGCTCAGTAAAGCCGCGTGCTAAGCGAATCGCGCTCATGGTCGCTTCTGTACCAGAGCTGGTCATACGAATCATCTCAACGCTCGGGACAATTTCGCAAATTTTATCGGCAACCGTGGTTTCAAATGGTGTTGGCGTACCAAAGCTCAAACCATCATCCGCGGCTTTTTTAACGGCATCAATGACTTTTGGATGCGCATGACCCAAAATCATGGGACCCCAAGAGCCGACATAATCGATATAAGCGTTGTCTTCGGTGTCATAGATTTTGCTACCGTTAGCACGGTGCATAAAGATAGGCGTGCCACCGACACCGGCAAAGGCGCGAACCGGTGAGTTTACGCCGCCAGGAATATGCTTACGTGCTTGCGCAAAAAGTTGTTCATTTTTAGTACTCATAATTATTCTCTACTTATTCATTCGGTCTTATTTTATTAACAATACATTAGGCTTTTTTAACCACCGACGATTTCAGCTTCATTGGTCCATAACCATCGAGTTTACAGTCGATATCATGACCATCAGACGCATCGGGCAGTAGGCGGATACCTTTCGCTCTGGTGCCGACTTTGATAATGGTTGATGAGCCTTTGACCTTTAAGTCTTTAATCACGGTGACGGTATCACCATCTTGCAGCTCATTACCGACCGCATCACGGATGACCGCATCTTGCTCTTCAGCTTGCGCCGCATCAGTGTCAGCCGCGGTCCATTCATGAGCACACATGGGACATACCAGTAACGAACCATCTTCGTACGTATATTCAGCATCGCATTTTGGGCAATTGGGTAAGCTCATAATTTCCTCGTCAGCCGTGATAAATTGGGTGTATTCTACAGCTAACATTGTACCGTAACTCGCCAGCTTTAACCAATCGCTTAGATTGTAAACGCCGTACGGTGATTAATGGATACATTCGTTTATCTCTTAAAACAGGCGTTTTTTATCACATGGTTTTTTATGGTACTCTGCTTTAACCAAGTTTGATTTGATAGCCATTTGCCTTTAGATGGTAAAAAACCTCAAACACCATTTCTCAAACATTATTTTAACAACTACTTTAATAACTCAGTATTAACCCTAATATCTGAGGCTATAGCGACTGATAAATAGGACAACAATAATGACTCAATCAACACTGCCACAATTTGCTCAACTAACCATTCAAGGTGAAGACGCGGAAAAATTCTTACAAGGGCAATTGACCTCTGATGTCACCAAGCTCGGACTTAGCTATCAAGCAACGGCGCTTAGCAATTTAAAAGGTCGCATCGATTTTGGACTTTGGATAAAAAAACAAGACGAAAAACACTATGATGTGGTTATCAGTGCCGATTGCGTTGAGGCTTTCCAAGCCCATTTAAAAAAGTTTGGCGCCTTTTCAAAATTTGATACCAGTGCGCCAGCGCCGATTTATCCTTGCGTACTCGATGAGTTGCCGACCTTTAGCCATAAAGAGGAACATAATACGCCAGCAGATACTCAAGCATGGATGCAAGCGAGTCTAGTAGCGGGTAACTACTGGATAGCGGCAGCTACGCAAGGACTGTTTCAGCCACAAGAGCTACGGCTGCATCAGCGCGGCGGTATGGATTACGATAAAGGCTGCTACCTTGGTCAAGAAGTCATTGCCCGTATTTACTTTAAAGCGGCGCCAAAAGCTTTTTTACATTATGTTAGCGGCACAGGCGACGTACCAGCAGCAGGTGACAAGCTCGATAAAATCCAAGTGGTCAATGCGATTGCAGATGAGAGTGGTTTTAAGGCATTGGTCGTCGCCCGTCCAGAACATATAGCGGATAGCGAGCTTACGATATTAGACTTACCGCCAGCACTGCAAGCGGATGTTGCCCGCCAAAAATAACGTGAAGTAATCAATAACACGAAGCATCAAGCATCAAGTACCAAGCATCTTTTAGAGCACTTTTACTAAGAACCCAGCAGAGCAATTTATGAGTCATATTGCGGTACTCGGAGCGGGTGTGGTGGGCGTGACCACCGCATGGTATCTTCGCCAAGCAGGCTACGATGTAACCGTCATTGAACGTGAGTCAGCTGCGGGTATGCAAACTTCATTTGCTAATGGTGGGCAGATATCTGTCTCGCATGCGACGCCTTGGGCAAATCCTGCTGCCCCAATGAAAGCCCTTAAATGGCTGTTTCGCGAGGATGCGCCGCTGCTATATCGCTTGCGTGCTGATAAGGCGCAGCTTAAGTGGGCGATGCAGTTTTTAAAAGAATGCCGCGCAGAACGAGCCGATGCCAATTTGGTACAAATGGTACGCTTAGGCTTGTATTCACGAGACGCACTACAACAGCTGCGTGCTGATATTGGTATTGATTATGAGCAGCAAACGCGCGGCATCATGCATTTCTATACTAACCAAGCTGAGTTTGATGCCGCCATTGCACCAACCAAGCGCATGCAAGAGTTAGGCTGTGAGCGCCATATCATTGATATCAATAATGCCGTCAGCCTCGAGCCCGCGCTCTACCCTATTGCGCATAAACTCAAAGGTGCGACTTATACCAGCCGTGATGAATCAGGTAATGCCCATTTATTTACTCAACGCTTAGCTCAGCGCTGCGTCGAAGCTGGCGTGCAGTTCTTATATGATACCGAGATTTTGGCGTTAAATGCAGACACCAACTCTACTAGCCCGCATATCCATAGTATTACTATTCGACCCAAGGGTGAAAACGCGCAGACTTTTAGTGCGGACAGCCATATGCTAGCGCTCGGTAGCTATAGCGTAGCGCTGATGAAGCCACTGAATATGCATCTGCCTATTTTTCCCGCTAAAGGCTACTCGGCTACTTATCAAATCAATCCCCACGTGCCGCATCTGGCACCCTTCGTCAGTCTCATTGATGATGAGTTCAAATTGGTAACATCACGCCTTGGTGACAAATTACGGGTTGCTGGAACGGCAGAATTTAACGGCTATAATTTGGATTTAAATACCATACGCTGTGAAGCCATCACTCGCCGTGTGCAGCAGCTATTTCCCAAAGGCATTATTGCTAATTCTGTCCAATATTGGACAGGGCTGCGACCGATGACCCCCTCTAATGTGCCGTTAATAGGACGCGCGCATACAGGTCAAGTCCGTCATGGTAGTCAAAATACAGACGCCACATTTGATAATTTATGGCTCAATACGGGTCATGGTACGCTTGGCTGGACGCATGCTTGTGGTTCGGCAAAGGCGATCAGTTTATTAATACAGGGTGAGACACCGCCAGTCGATTTTGATTTTGTTGGTGTAGAAATGCCAAAAAAGGCGCTGATATAAGCGCCTTTCTTATTTGTAAAAAAATTTTATGCTAAAACTATTTTATGCAGCGCTCCCTGATTCAATATCAGAATTAACATCAGAGTCAGCCATCTCCAAGTCAGTCGTCTCCAAATCAATCACTTCTGGCTTAATCGCTTGCAATTGTACTGGTACGCCATTGACTGCCGCATTACCACTGAGCTGATCGATTAAGGTATCGTCCGTCAAATCATTGACACTGACACCCGCATGCGCTTGAGCAATCTTTTGTTTTACCCCTTTACGGCCGTGTCCCCAGCCATGTGGAATACTTACCACTCTTGGCATCAGCTCGTTCGTGACTTCTGCAACTATCATTACACTACCAACGCGCGAGGTAACTTTTACATTTTGACCATCTTCGATACCGTATTCTTTGGCAGTTTCAGGATGCAGCATAAGCGTGCAGCGCGGTTTGCCTTTTACCAACCGATAGCTATTATGCAGCCACGAGTTATTACTACGTACATGACGACGACCGATTAATAAAATCTGCTTGCTATCATAGTCCTGCATCATTGCCTGTACGCGCTCTAAATCTGCTTGATAAAAATCAACGTTAAGATGAATCTGCTTGTCTTTATGCTTTAAAGCATGTGGCAACATCTTTTTGAGAGGTCCTAAATCGATACCATGCGGATTTTTCTTAAGTTTATTAAGCGTCATACCTGCATAAGGTCCGCGTCTTAACCCTTGATCAAGCATAAACTTCGGGCCCAATGTCCTGACCAATCGGCGCTCAATTTTGGTCGCAAGTGGAGCTTTTTTATCCAGACGTTTTGCCAACTCTAAGTAGATTTGCCAATCATGTTTTGCATTTTTTTTCTTAGCAAACAATGCTTTTGAATATTTAGCGACATTATGCACGGCAAAGTTATTAAAGGTAACATCATGATGGTCACGCTCTAGAGGCGATACGGGTGGCAAAATGATATGAGCATGACGACTGGTTTCTGTAACGAAATAATCAATCGCGACCATAAAGTCCAAGTTGGCAAAGGCTTTATCCAACTTTTCACCATTCGGCGTGCTTAGGACAGGATTGCCAGCCACCGTCATAAAGCCTTTTAGTTGACCCTCACCTTCTACCAACATTTCATCACCCATCGCTACCACTGGATAATCGCCGTTAAAATCAGGCAAGTTACTTACTCGGCTATGACGTTTGCCTAAATAACCTGGGCCAGAGTTATTGACCACATCAACCGCAGGATTGGGGAACATTAGGCCGCCCACTTCATCTAAACGTCCGGTGACAATATTAATCACCATAATGAGATACTGACTTAATAGGCCAAACTCTTGCACCGATACGCCCATGCGCCCGTAACAGACGGCGCTTTTAGCTTCGCAAAATTCTTTGACCAGTTGTTTAATCTCATCTTCATTAATGCCAGTAATATCAGCAACTGACTCTGCGCTATAGTCTTTAGCAAAATCTGCTAAGCGCGCAAGCTCTGGCGTCAGTGCTGCGGCTCTATTATTAGCCTGTGCTTTGTCCGCGTAACCTTGTGCATAGATTTCATTGAGCATGGCGAGCAAAAATAAAACATCCGTTGCTGGACGAATAAAATGATGCTCGCTCGCAATGTCTGCCGTTTCGGTACGCCTTGGATCAATCACTACTACTTTGCCATCACGGGCTTTGATATCTTTTAGCTTTTGGCGCATATTTGGTGCGGTCATAATACTGCCATTAGACGCCAATGGATTACCACCAATGATGAGCATATATTGGGTACGATTGACGTCAGGCACAGGGATGCGCAGCATATGCCCGAAAAGATGCATGCTAACGATGTGATGGGGCAACTGGTCAATGGAAGTCGCAGAAAAGCGACTGCGCGTCTTGATACTGGTTAATAGATGCTTAATGGTTAACATGCCGCCTAGATTATGGACATTAGGATTGCCTAGATAAATACCGAAGGCGTTTTGACCGTACTTTTTCTGTACCGACTGAACACCCGCTGCTACCTTATCCAAAGCATCAGCCCAGCTAATCTCTTTCCAACCGTTAGCGGTTCTCTCAACGGGATGACGCAGGCGATCGCTGTCTTCATGCAAGTCTTGCAAAGCAGTCGCTTTTGGGCAAATATAACCTTTAGAAAATGGATCGTTTTTATCGCCTTTGATCGATAACACCTTCTTACCATCATGCTTGATGACAATACCGCACATCGCTTCACATAAGTTACAGGTTCTAAAATGTGTTTGTGCATCCGTTTCAATTTGTTCACTACTCATGGTCGCGCTCCCTGTTGTTTTTTACTATCGCTTTTACTATATAAATTCCGTTTTATAAGTTTAATATGGTTACTAAATTTGCTCATCTTAAAACTATTGAGCATTAGTTAAAGCTAAGCATTACTAAAAATTGATAAGCTAAATAACTAGCCATCTACTCTATGCCTGTCTTTGGTGAAAAAACCACTAAAAAGTCCATCAAAGTTTTTGCATAATATCTCAATTGCCTGCTGCCGTGAATAACGCTGTTGATGACAACCTAATATCAGCTCATGTACTTGGGCGGAAGCGATATCGACACAAAGATGAACGTCAGATTCTTCAAAACCACACTCGGCTGACTGCAACCCCTGCATAAATATCTTGGTCCACTCCTCTCGTATTTCTGTGATCAAGCTTCCCAAACCTTGACGTTCTATTTTTGAATCAAAACGCAGACTGTCTTCGATTAAACGTTGAAATAAGGCGATATTCTGAAATGCCGCATCAAAAATCATGGTCAAGCAGTGTTGGCAGCGCTTATTGAACTCTTCTTTAGATAGCGTTGGATAGTCTTTAAGCATATCTACCCACGCCATACGCATCGGCGATAAATAGTTGTCTTTAAGCTGCTCGCTCATCACCTGCTGCAACGTATCTAAACTGTCAAAGTGATTATAAAAACTTGGCTGGGCAATATTTGCCCCTTTCGCGATTTTATTCATACTCATGCTACAGCTGCCTTCTAAGCTATACAACTGCAAGGCACTTTTTAGCAATTTATGACGGGTTTTTGCTTTTGCCTGCTCACGCTTCGATTCTGTTTTCGTATCATTTATTACTGTATTAAATGAATTCATTGTCAATTTGCCCTAGCTTGGTCAAACCTATAAAACCACCGTTAATTCAACTATAAGGCTATAGTCATTTAAACAGTAAGTCTATATTTAAATACTCAAAGGATGGATTATTCATGGCCAATCTTTACGGATCATACTGAAAAAATGCCTAATCTCTTACACAACTATGCTGCTCCTAACATAGAGGCAGTTTTTATCATAATTGAGTAACACTACAAACATTGCCCCTACAGACAAGTATCGCAGAACTTCCTATATTGATAGTACAAGTTAGCCACTGGCTAGTTGTAAAGTACTGAAAAGTAGCACTGAACAAGCAATAAGAATCATAAATAATAACTTGCATATTAAAGCGTCGTATAAACAGTTGATGTAGTTTCTAATCACAGGGTTATAGAGGCGCAATAACGAGAATAAGGAATATCACAATGAACGAACATACCCTAAAAGGTGAGTGGAAACAGCTGAAAGGCTCAGTAAAGCAAAAATGGGCTGATCTTACTGATGATGACTTACTACATATCGAAGGTAGCCGTGACAAGCTAGTTGGTAAAGTCCAAGAGCGTTATGGTCATAGTAAAGATGACGCTGAGCGCGAAGTTGATGCGTGGCGTACCGAAAACAAATACTAATTCATAAAATTTCTTATAAAATATTGTCATAAGATAAGTACACATTTTTATCATTTATTTAGTAAATAAAAACCGCATCGATTGTAATGCGGTTTTTTTGTTTGCCTTTTTCATGCTTCACTAATAATTACCGATTTACCTTGACGATCATCGTAATCAATATGTAGAAAGGTTGGGCCGGGAGAAATACCATTGATAGCTATTACGATAAATAGATGCTGGGGAATACAGGCAGAGGAATATCTAATACCCAGACACAATAAAACCGCATAACAATTAATTATTATGCGGTTTTATTGTCAACTATCCTTGTTGCCCATCACCACTCTAATCACTGCATCCTTGCAGGTTATTGAGTATATTGTGATAGCTGGGCATCCTGCCCATTCTTTCTGACTACTACTGGCATTATCTGCCTGCAGCACGGGTAATGTGTCCTTATTCCAATTGCTATTATCATCCTGATGCTAGCGATTGAACTATTATCCTTAATACGGTCAACTCAATCCTTGAGTCACATTCCCTTATGCCGTGTGTGTATAGTGTCAAATTATGAGGCACCTGTTAAGTCGCGTAAGCGTCATTGCGTGTAAGCATATGCTTACATAGTCTCTTGTTAAAACAGCCATGATTAAATAAGTCATTGATAAAGCTATTATTATTGAAAATGAATGAATTATAAAGCACTGTACTATTTATTTAAACGCAAAAAGAGTTAGCGATGTTTAATAAGCTTAGCAACAGCTTAGTCACCTAAAGCGCCAAATGCTTACGCAAATATTTGCAAAATTTACAACTTCTTAACACCAAAGACATGTATTAATGATTTTTAAGTCTTACTATGTGTATGTAAGAAAATATTTCAAGATTAAAAAACAAATATCGATTATTAATAATCATCACTTAATAATCCTTTATAAAATATTTAACCTTTTATACCAATCACTATTAAAAATTCAAATCTCATCAACAACAGTCCTTTACTCAGATACGCTATACCAAAGGAGATTTTATCGTGAAAATTCTACCTGCTTTCTCATTGAAGACAGCAATATCCGCTGGTCTGGCGCTAACTATGTTAGGGACAGTTGCCGGTTGTGCCGTTGTTGGTCCAGCTTACGAAGACTACCCAATATATGGTGGTAACAGCGATTATGGTAATGCTGACTATAAGCGTGTGAGTCAAACTTTACGCAATAACCTGAGCCGCCAAGGCTATCAAGTCATGGAAATTCGCTCTGACAACTATCGTGGCAATCGAGCACTCACCGCTATTGCTAGAAAGAACAATCAAACTTATGAGCTCAAATATACCTATCCTGATTTAAGACTCATTAGCTCAAACAAAACAGCCTCTTCTAATATTTGGCAAGATGACAGATACGATAAAGACCGTTACGACAAAGACGATTATAAAAAAGATAAGTACAAGAATAATGGCAAATATAAAAACGATAAGCGTTATAAAAATAATACTGAAGGCAGCATTAAGAGAGAATCCCGTTATCCAGCGATTAAGCAAGGTGCGGTCAACAAGGTAAGATCAATGGGTTACCAAGTTAAAGATATCGAGCTCGAGGAGAAGAACGGGCGCGGCGTGTTTGAGATTGAAGCCAAACGTGGTTCGCAACAATATGAGATTTTACTTGGCTATCCAAACTTGAATGTTATCAAAGTTGAGAAAGATTAATCCTTAACAACAAATCTTTGCTCATAGTCATTTACATAGCATCTGAATGGGATTTTTGCGTCACTGGTAAGTTGACGCCTTTAGTCAGATAAGCTAGTTTGGGATAATTAATCTTTAAACAGTCCAGTTTTAGGTCAATTTAGCATTTTTATGCGCTAGCTTTTCTTATGCAACGTTATTGTGGTCATGCAACATTAAGATCAGTAATCAAACACCAGTAATCGCCAAATTATTAATGAGATAATAGGAATATTTATTATGAAGATATTAAGCTTCTCAACTTTAAAAACTGCTTTCTCTGCTGGTATTGTGATTGCTTTGTTCGGCACCACCGTTGGTTGTACCGTCACGCCAAGTCATGATGGTCAAAGAGTTTATTACCCAAACGGTCAGCATCAGGGTAATGGTAAGTATAACAATAATGGTCGTTATAATAATGGCGGCTATAAAACTAATAATGCTCACCATGATACTAAAAAAGGTAAGCATAAGAATAAAAACGATCATCACAAGAATAAAAAAGCTAAACATAAAAAAGATAATGGCCGTTACAACAATAATGGTCGCTACAATAATAACCATTATCGCTATAAGTAAATCGACAGCCTTTAATAACTCATAAAAAAGAGAGCTGCAGTTTATCGACTATGCGTGTAGACAGTAGCTATGGTTGTAATTTCTACTCACAGCATACTCCATTTAGTTTCTTAGACTTAATGAAACTTGCTAGTACTTAATATTTGCTTAAATTCCCTTTTAGTACGTACAGATAAGATTTTCGGCATCGTTGATTACTTGATGCCTATGGTCAAATACGCCAGCCCTTGGTTTATTTGACCATTTTTTATAGCACGATTTTGTATGGCATAGTTGCCGATGCTTTTAACATCATAAGAGGATATTATGAAAAAAACATACTTTCTTAAAGACCATCGCTGCGACCAGCGTCATTGCAGCGTTACTGACCATAACGACTGGCTGTGTCACCGCACCTGGCTATAATGCATACGGCGACCTTTACGAAGACATTTATAAAGATACCAAGGTCTACAAGAAACATAAGAAGACTATCAAGTCTATTGATAAAGAGCCTTATCAGCCTGCTATCGAACAACGCGCCGCTAATAAAGTCAATAATATGGGTTATCGGGTCAAAGACGTCAAATATAAAAAAGGCGACAGTAAAATAAAAGTAAAAGCCCGACGCGGTAGTAAAGACTACAAAATCGAGCTTGGCTATCCGAGCTATAACGTGATTAAAATCAAAGAAGATTGATAGTTTCTGATAACAAATTCAAGATATTAAAAATCTAGTACTTCAATCACGTCATAGGCGGGCGTCTCATAAGGATGCGCCTGCTTTAATGCTTCAATCACCTGCTTAATGTGAGCGGTAGCCACCACCATTTCTACCCGCCATTCTTCAACGCTTTCGAGCGTATCCTGCGCCCCAATATTTGGCTGACTGCCTGCCAGTGGCATAAACTGACCGCTGCCCTGCACTTGCCAGCAGCATTGTTCATAGTTACCAATCGTTCCTGCACCTGCCGCAAATAAAGCGCTCTTTACCTGCTCTAACGCTGCATCTGGAATAAAAACTGTCAATTTATACATGAATTAATCCTATCAAGCCTATTTAAGAAAATTGCTATAAAGTATAGATTTACTATTTTTTGGATAATGAAGGGTGGTTGGTCCAGATATAGCGTAACAACCAATCTTTGGCTTCGCCCGCATAATCAATGCCAATACGTGGACGTAGTGATACTGGCGGCTGACAGCCATCGTCTTCAATCCAAACTCCTGAGGCAGGCGAAATGGGTTTGCCGTATAACTCACGGTCGATTTTCAAATTTTTGGTCAACTTACCAGGGCCGGCAAACTGCTTGGAATGGTTAAGCTGCTTATCTGTGCTAAGTAACTGCTCATCGATTAAACGCTCGCTATCGTCTGTTAAAAATCCTGCTCGTATCAATACCGCTTCTGGCGACTCTGCCGATCCGCTCACCAAATTGAGCATATGATGGATACCATAGGTCAAATAGACATAAAACACCCCGCCTTGGCTATACATAACCTCAGTACGAGCAGTTCGAGTACCGGCATGAGCATGACAAGCGGCATCACCTTCGCCAATATAAGCTTCGGTTTCTGAGATACGCATGCGCAGAGTTTTTTGCTTACCGTCGCTATCAGTTAGCTGTCGGCATAAAATTTTGCCAATTAAATCAGCCGCGACCACGCAAGTTGGACGGCTAAACCATACTGGTTCTAAAATGGTGGATGGGCGCTCGGGTAGTTTAGGCGTTAACATCAATGATGACCTTTTTATTTTATTTATAACGACATCTTTATATGCAGTATATAAAGTTAACATAAAAGTCTATCTAATGATGTCTAGCGATAGACGCTATTACCTATTGCAACTGATGCTATACAGACAGTTAACTTATTCTAATAGTAAGCTTAAATCTGGCTATTCAATATTAAAAACATCTAATATTAAAATACTAAAATGCATAATCAAAAGGATATAACAATGAGTAACTCTAATGCGAATAACAACAAGCAGCACAATAACGATAGCAATAAGAATGAAAAGGACTCGGATCAAAACGCAGCAGTAAAAGATAATGACAAGAATGCTACTGATGATTCAAAAGCTAATAACGCTAAAACAGACGATAATAGCAAAAACGATAAGCAGAATAATCAGTCACAAAGTAAAGATAGCAAAGACGACAAATCATCTAGTAATGACAATACTAATCACAGCAAAGATGATAAAACGTCAGATAAAGATAGTAATAAAGACAATAAATCATCTGACAAAGAAAATAGTAAAGACAAAGACGACTCTGACAAGAAAAATAAAAACAGTAAAGATGATGACTCTAAATCTAAAGACGACAAGGAATCCTCTTTAAAAGACACTGCGACGACTAAAGCTAAAGAAGTGGTCGGCTCATTAGCTGATAAAGCCGCAGATGCAATGGAGCTGGCAGCGAAAAAAATTAAAGAAGCGCGTAAAGATAAATAATATGTTTATCGACAATAAAAAACTGAGCTCAGGGCTCAGTTTTTTATTGTATTAAATATTCGATATGTCTAGCTTAATGGTACACCAATACGTTTTGCCACTTCTTCATACCCTTCAATCACATCACCCAATGACTGACGGAAACGGTCTTTATCGAGCTTTTTCTTGGTAGCTTTGTCCCAGATACGGCAACCATCAGGCGAGAACTCATCGCCTAAGACGATACGGTCATGGAATACGCCGAACTCAAGTTTAAAATCTACCAGTATCAAATCCCCTGCATCAAACAGGGTTTTTAATACTTCATTTACTTGATGGCTCAACTCTTTCATTTTCGCCAATTGTGCTTCATTAGCCCAATCAAGAGAGATAGAGATTGATTCATTAACCATCGGATCACCCAAAGCATCGTCTTTGTAGAACAGCTCATAGGTAGGCGGCGTTAATGTTTGCCCCTCTTCTAAGCCTAGACGACGTACCAAACTGCCTGCGGCGAAATTACGTACCACACATTCGACTGGAATCATCTCTAAGCGCTTAACCAGTACTTCGTCATCTGACAATTGCTTTTCAAAATGGGTTTCGATACCAGCGTCAGCCAGCTTTTGCATGATAAAGGCGTTAAAGCGGTTGTTAACCACACCTTTACGGGCGAGCTGTTCGATACGCTTGCCATCAAGCGCTGAGGTATCATCACGGAAGTGTAAAATCAGCAGATCATTGTCTTCTGTTTCATAAACAGATTTGGCTTTGCCTTTATACAGCAGTTGTTGCTTTTGCATGAGGAGAGTTCCTGTTCGTTCAAGCTTATGTGGTAAAAACGCGCAGTGACCGCTAAGCGCTTTGTATTAAGGTATCAATAAAATATATTTGACCATAATACAAAACCAGCGGTACAGATAGGGATAAAAAAGGCTTTATTCTGCTACTTGGGTGACCGCAACAGCACGCTGAGGTTTAGGTAATTGATATTGCTTACCCGACTCATTCTCTAACTTCAAGGTATTTGCACCTGCATTAGGCGTTGGATATAACGGCACAAATGGCGCTGTCTCTTGCGCCGCTGGCAACTCTAATGGCGCCAGTTTTTTGCTTTGCTGATATTCAAGACTACCGTTATCGCGCTTACCAAAAACGCCTTTTGTCGCTTGGCAACCACTCAATACCAACGTACTACCCAAAACTACCGTTAGTAGCGTTGGAAATATCTTTGCAGGGCTTGATGATACTGTCATCATATTATCTCTCTGAGTTAGCAGTTATTGCTTATTTGGTGCGTATGTAAGCAATGCGCTTATAGCTTTACCATGTCTAAAGCTTTTCACTTAATAGCCAAAAACCTATATAGCGGCTATAAGCGGCATTTTTATTAAATTTAAAAAAATCTAAAGTAAGTTTGCACGAATCAAGGCTTCATCAATCGTTGCATGATGCTTTTCAGCCAACCATACCAATGGCAGACGAATACCTGTGTCTATCATGCCCATTTTATGTAGCGCATATTTGGCAGGGATAGGACTTGATTCGATAAATAAGTCACGGTGTAAGTGCTTTACCACATCATGGACTTTATTAGCGGCGTCAAAATCACCACGCAGCCCAGCACTAAAGGTTTCGCTCATGGCTTTTGGGGCAACATTAGCAGTCACTGAAATATTGCCTCTACCACCCAGTTTCATCAATTCAAGGGCGCTACCATCATCACCAGATAGCACAACCATTCTGTCACCGACCGCTTTGATGAGTTGCTCGCCGCGAATCGTAGAACCGGTGGCGTCTTTAATAGCAACAATATTATTAATATCAGCGAGGCGTTCAACCGTTTCTTGAGCGATATCAACAACGGTACGACCCGGTACGTTATAAAGCATTTGCGGTATTTTTACCGCTTCAGCGATGGCTTTATAATGCTGAAATAAGCCTTCTTGTGGCGGCTTATTATAATAAGGGGCAACCAATAGCGCACAGTCTGCACCCGCATCCGCCGCATCTTGAGTCAGCTTAATAGCTTCCATCGTGTTATTGGCGCCAGTACCTGCAATCACAGGCACGCGACCTTTGACATGCTGGACAAAATAGCGAATCACATCGCTGTGCTCTTGCATTGACAAAGTCGCTGACTCGCCAGTGGTGCCGACCGCGACGAGGCAATGTGTGCCCTGCTCAATCTGCCAATCTATGAGGTCTGCCAGACGTTTATAATCGACCGTGCCGTCAGGATGCATGGGCGTTACCAAGGCTACCATTGAGCCTTGTAGTCGGGTTTTAATCTCGTCGTATGCTGTGCTCATAACCGTGCCTTACTGTATTATCCTAGCTTTTATTAAAGCTATCACATGATAAGTCGTGTGCAAGTGTGCCTAAAAGCTTAACGTTTAATAAAAATAACGTAAAGGGCAATACCTTGCTTGATGTTAGTCTTTGTTAATTATCATAACGTCTTAAACGCTATTTTTGCTTACTATCAATCTGATGATAGTAAGCCATAAAAACGCCTGTTAGTGTAGCATATTTTGGCTTCATCGCTATCAATCAATTAACCCATAATTCCTTTATACAGCAAAAAATCGTCCATCGAATTGCTATCATAAACGCTACTTTATTTAACCTTACGACCTAGCCGAAAAACTAAACAGTTAGTGTAGCGTAATTACGGATTACCGCTAAAACCTTTTCTAAATTTTTAACGAATCGTCAATACATCAGTTGTTGGACGCTACAAGCAGATTATCATTCTATTATGAATAGCCTCGATTTTCTATTGTCTACTTACTACTCAATCCGCAAACCAATAATACCCGGAATACCTTGACGCATCATCTCTAGCGTCACTACCCCTTTTTTGGGTAATAATGAAACGGCACTAGAAAAATCGTTGACTGTTTTAATAGGCTTTTGATGTAGATTGGTGATAACGTCGCCAGCCAGTATACCTGAGCGTGCCGCTAGTCCTGTTGGCTCAATAGCAGTGACTAATACACCCGTCTTATTATCAGACGCCAGCTCTATTTGCTCCTCGGGCGTTAAGTTACGCAGCGCGAGCCCTAAGCTCATGCCACTACCCTGCTGAGCAGAATTTTGCGACTGCATATCGTTAGAGGCGTTACTGAGCTTGCCGCTTACGATAGATTGCTTACCATCGCGTTGAATTTGGACGCGAAAGGTATCATTGGGGCGTGCCCGATTAATGAGGTTTAATAAATCTGAGGCTTCCATAATTTGGATATCATTGTATTTTAAAATGATGTCACCTGATTTTAGCCCTGCTTTTTGCGCGGGTGAATCTGGTGAAACGCGCGTTAATAACGCCCCTTGTGGTCGCGCTAAGTTATAAGCTTCGGCTAAATTACGGTCGATATCTTGTGGAAAAATACCCAAATAGGCGCGCGCAACCTCACCATTATTTTTCAGCTGCTCATAAATATCCATCGCCGCATCAATCGGGATGGAGAATGACAGCCCCATATAGCCGCCCGTACCACTAAAAATACGCGAGTTAATACCAATCACTTCGCCGCGCTGATTAAATAACGGACCACCTGAGTTTCCAGGGTTCAATGCCACGTCGGTTTGGATAAAGGGCACGCTGGTTTCACGCGAAAAATTACGCGACTTGGCACTAACAATACCCGCTGATGCGGAATAATCAAAACCAAACGGTGAGCCAATTGCTAGTACGGGTTCGCCTACTTTTAACGCATTAGAGTCGCCTATTGGCAGCGCTGGGAACTGACGACCCGTAACTTTTAATACTGCCACATCTGAGCGCTCATCACTGCCCACTAAAGTCGCATCAAGCTCCGTTCTATCATTAAGTGTCACAGTAATTTTGTCCGCACCCGCCACCACATGATGGTTGGTCAGCATATAACCATCAGACGTGACAAAAAATGCGGTGCCATAAGCATGCTCAATCGCTGGTGTCGCCGCTTGGTCAGGAATGCGCAAGCGATCGCCAAAGAATTTACGCAACAGCTCAGCGGTTTGCGCTTTGGCAAGCTCGGCCTCACTGACGGTTTTGGTGACGTTTACCCGCGCTACCGCTGGGGTGACTTGTTGAACCAGACCAGAAAAATCTGCAGTAGTAACGGCCGCTTCAGCGCTTGGTACGGCCGCTATATTGATACCAGCAACCATAGCCGTCGCAACGGCAATTGCCAACGTGCTCTGTTTTAACCAACGGCTCAAATTGCGTGTATTCGGTTTAGACATATTGATAGGCATATTTTTAGGCATGTTATCCTCCATATAATGGGTCTTATAGTCGTTATAAACTAATTGTTATCAACGGTTAAGATAAGATCGTTATTAAGCATAATTTTGGCGTATGTTATCAATTTATTTTATTTCACTAAAAAAATAAACTCTAATTACTGTTGCGCAGTTTGCTGATTCGATGAGCTCTAAAAAAATCGTCTTTAGATTTTTGGAATACAAATTTACTGCCTGCTTTTATCACAAGCTTTATCATGAGTTTTTAATAATACAAACTTGCAAAGAATAATGCTTGTTAGTTTACAGTCGATTTTGGACTTATGGTGTAAAACTTTATCTTTTCTATTATTTACGACAAAATGCTATCCATTCAACCGGCTCTTTGAATACTGCTATTAGCTAGCAATTTTTATATAGTCAATAAATCTGCTCTCTTATTGTACTGTTTATACAATGCTAACAAATAACGCAAGCTCACCTTATTGACACTATATTTCCCCAGCTTCTTTGACAAACTCTATAATCAAATAGTAAAGCCGCTCAGAGCGCTCAGAAAAAGAGCCTCGAAATACATAAAATAAAACCGTGTTATGATAACAAGCCAAATCATTTATATCACAAACAAAAGTTAATTTTTGTAGGTCGTTATTTTATCAGACTGGCGATCATCACCTTATTTTTCATCTTTTGCGTTTTAGATCATGCTTATGGGTCTAGGAAAGCTTTTGTCTTTACTACGATATCGTATATATCATATCTCAATTTATTTTGAGCAATGCTATGGCTCATACTTTGTGTGATGCTGTGATTGATGTGATTGATGTTATTGATGTTATTAATAAATATTTAATAATAGCAGCAGCATCTTTAGCATGTGGCGCGCACCTTTATAGATATAAAATATAACAAGATTTTAAAAGGATTAATTTATGGATACCGCCCTATTGTTATCCGGCGTGGTTGGGCTTGGTATTGCCGCCCAATGGTTGGCTTGGTATTTAAAGCAACCGTCCATTTTGTTTTTATTACTGATTGGCATTATTGTTGGCCCGATATTGGGAGTTTTTGACCCAGACTTGGTACTTGGCGAGCTGATGTTCCCTTTTATCTCGCTTGGCGTGGCGATTATTTTATTTGAAGGCTCGTTGACTTTAGAGTTTGATGAGATTAAGCAACACGGCTCTGTGGTACAGATGCTGGTATCGGTCGGCGTGCTTATCACCATTGCCATTGTGGCGCTATCAACTTACCTGTTGTTTGATGTCGACCCTTTGATTGCTTTGCTATTCGGTGCCTTGGTCTGTGTGACTGGGCCTACAGTCATTATGCCGTTACTGCGCAGCGTGCGTCCCAATAAAACCATTTCTAACATTTTGAAATGGGAAGGCATTATCATCGACCCTATCGGCGCTATTGCGGTGGTATTGGTCTATGAATATATCATCTCAGGCGGTGAAGCCAGTAGTATCTTGCTGTTTGCCAAAATTGTAGTATTGGCAGTAGCAATGGGCTTAGCGGGCGCATGGGCTTTAGCGTTTTTAATGCGCCGCCATATGATTCCTGAGTTTTTACGCAATGTCTTTACCCTTGCTTTTGTGCTGCTGCTGTTTTCTATCTCAAACCATTTAGAGCACGAGTCTGGCTTATTAACCGTTACTGTACTTGGAGTAGCATTGGCTAATTGGCCAAAATTCCCGCGTGAGACGATTTTAGAGTTTAATGAATCACTGACTATTTTATTGGTATCGGTATTATTTATCATTCTTGCTGCACGTGTTGAGCTGGAAAGCTTGTTAAGTGTGGGCTTTGCAGGACTGGTGCTATTGGCAATCGTAATGTTTGTCGCGCGGCCTTTATCAGTATGGGCATCGTCTATTGGCTCCAATCTAAAAACCAATGAAAAGCTGATGATTAGCTGGATTGGCCCGCGCGGTATCGTTGCTGCTGCTATCTCGTCCTTATTTGCTATTCGTTTGCAAGAATATGATATTCAAGGCGTTGAGCTACTAGTACCCTTGGTCTTCCTCGTCATTATTGGGACGGTAATGATTCAAGGCTTGGGTGCAAAAATGGTTGGTAATTTCTTGGGCGTACGTGAGCCTGAAACCAACGGTATCTTGGTCGTTGGCTCCAATCCAATCGCTTTATTGTTGGCGACATCCTTGAAAGATCAAGGTTTCGATGTCATCGTCGCGCACAATAACTATACCAATATCGCCAAAGCTCGTATGAGCGGTCTGCGCACCTACTTTGGCAACCCCATCTCAGATCATGCTGACCATCACTTAGACCTTATCGGTATCGGGCGTCTGTTTGCCATGAGTATGGACAAAGAGATGAACACCTTGTCCGAGATTCATTATCGTCATGAGTTCGGCGAGCGCAAACTTTATCGCCTTAAGTTCAGCGATGAAAAAGTCAAAAGTGAGCGCGATGATAAACAAGGCAACTTCCATTCGCAGTGGTTATTTGGCAAAGATGTCACTTATACCAAGCTTGCCAGTATGCTGTCGAAAAAAGCGCGTATCAAAATTACCAACATCACCGACAGCTATAGCTTTGAGCAATATAAAGCCGATAATAAGCAATTCGTGCCGCTTTATACCGTTGATAAAGAAGGCAAGCTACATGTCATTACCGATAAGTTTGATGGCACGGTACCGCGTGATCGTAAGCTGATTTCATTGGTCGTCGATGATGAAGTACAGCCAAAACCGGTCGATGTAACGCCAAAACAAGAGCAGGCGCGCGCGGCAGCAGATGCGAGCTTTGAGTCTAGCTCGAAAGCACCTGAAAAGCGTAAAGAAATAGAGCTTACGGATGCTAGTAATGACACTGCTATGCCAGAGGCTGCATTAACTAATGCTCAAGAGGCCGATGTAGCAAAGGTCACTGATGCAAAAACTGCGCAAGAAAATCAGTCCGATACCGTTACTGATACGCTTAATAAAACCGAGGTTTCAGACACTACTACTGAAAAAGTAAATATTCAAACGGCAGATTCTGACTCTACTGGTGCTGATAATTCTACTAATGATATGAATAAAGGGGTGATGTCGGATAATTCGACGGCAACTTCGAAAATCAAGACCTCTAGCAGTACCAATGGTAATGGCAGCGCACCGAAAACCAAAAAAGGCGCGCTTGACCCCAACCGTCTACCTGACTCTAGCGGCGATAGCATTGATATAGATAAAGAGTAGAGTTATCTTTTTAAAATTTGTTTCATAAACAATAAAAGCCCCAACTGCTCAGTTGGAGCTTTTTGCTTAATTGCTTTAAGGTAATAGTGAAAGTGCTAAATAGCATTAATCTGTTCGCTTTAAAACAGCATTAGCTTAGCGCAAATTTTTCCTGAACGGTTTGCCAGATACGTTCACTGACTTCTTCAGCGCTACCTGACGCATCAATACGCTGGATGCGCTCAGGCTGCTCACTGGCAAGAACGCTGAACCCTTGATGAACTCGAGTAAAAAAATCCGTTGCCTGCTGCTCAAAACGGTCAGCGGCGCTGCGTTTATTGGCACGTACCATTCCCTCTAATACCGGTAAATCCAACCATAAGGTCAGCTCTGGTAACTGTTCAACAAATTGCTCGATAAGCATATCGATTTTAGCACGTACAGTACTATCACCATGGGCACGCCCAAAACCTTGGTAGGCAACGGTCGAATCAGTAAAGCGGTCACATATTACCCAAGTACCCCGTTGTAGCGCTGGCAAAATCACTTGCTGCATATGATCACAGCGCGCCGCAAACATTAATAACAGCTCAGTATCATCATTAATCGTGGTATCAGGGTCTAGCAATATCTCTCGCAAACACTCAGCAAATGGACTACCACCCGGCTCACGGGTACGTAGATAATCAATGCCAGTTGCCTGCAAACGTGCACATAATTGCTCGATAGCCGTGGTTTTGCCGACGCCTTCGGTACCTTCAAAGCTAATAAAGCGCCCTTGATTGGACACTGTATTAATCGAATGCTTAGGCGATTTTATTTGCGCTGATTTTTCTTGCGCTGAGTTTTCTGGTAGGGATGCTGACATGATATGACCTTATGTCATTGATGAGTGTTATGCAGTTATATGGATATTGATATAAATAGCTATATAACTGCATAACGCTCAGTACACGATAGGTTTTAAGAAAATATAGAGGATTAAATTACGGCGGCGAGGTTTGAGATTTTTTCTCACGCATAACACTTAGGTATTCTTTTACCGCTTGATTGTGTTCATTCAAACTGCTGGTAAATTTGTGCCCGCCATTGCCGGTCGCCACAAAGTATAAGGCTTCGCTATCGGCAGGATGCAAGGTCGCTTCGATAGAGGCTGCTGACGGCAAGGCTATAGGCGTCGGTGGTAAACCATCGATTTGATAAGTATTATAAGACGTCTTTTCATCGATGTCTTTACGGCGAATATTGCCTTCATAACGGCTGCCCATACCATAGATGATGGTCGGATCAGTTTGCAAACGCATACCCTTATTCAAGCGATTATTAAATACCGCAGATACCAAAGGACGCTCTTCTGCCACGCTGGTTTCTTTTTCGATAATTGACGCCATTACCAGCGCCTCATAAGGGGTCTTATAAGGCAAATTCGGGGCGCGATTCTCCCATGCTTTGGTTAACGCTTGCTGCTGGCGTTTATACAAGTCGGTTAGTACCTGTTTATCCGTGCTTCCTTCGCCATAATAATAGGTATCAGGCGCAAACCAGCCTTCAAGATTGTGATTGACGATAGCATTATTACTATTCACCACCGCATCCGGCAATATGCCAACCAAATCTAACGCTTGCGCGATACTGGCATTGGTACTGTCCGCGGTCAGCACTTCTTTCTTAATATCTTTATTATCACGTAATGATTGATACAAGTCTTTTGAGGTTTTACCTTCGATAATTTGCACCTTTACCATCGACGCTTTTACCCCTTGCCCAAGTATGTGTAGCGTTTCAGCAAAGGTGGGGTTTTCTGGTAATTGATAAATACCAGCGTGCAATGGACCATCGACTTGCGTTTTCATATAAAGCTTGGCAATGGTGGCAGAAAACAGCGGTATCTGCTGCTGCCACTGCGGCAATAGCCCATAATAGGTCTGACCCGACTCAATTGTCACCATTTGCTTTGGCTGCTCAATCCGACCAAACAAGGTCTGATAAACCATCACCAAAAAGAACGCCGCAATCAGCCCAAGCACCAATAATACCTGATAGCCACGCTGCATAAAGAACGAGGGGTTATCGGCTTTATAGTGGCGTGGTTTGTTGTTACCGCTAATGAGCGAGATATCCGTCGCCGGCACTTCCTCTGCGCTAACGTCGTTAATAACAGGTTTTTTGTCCAGCGATTTCGTATCGACAGGCTGCTCCGACGCGCCGTCATGGTCGATTTCTGGCGACTCATCAGGGCGTTCAGGCGGTATTTCAGGTGTTGGGGTGCTCATGTTCACTCGCGAAGGAGAAGTTTGCTAGAATTTAGCACTGAACTGGGCGATTTTCAATGGTATTTGCTTAGCTTATCTATTAACTTGGTGTTTAGAGTAAATTATATGGCTTAATACTCATATTGCTTATTTATCGCTTTAAATCTTTCCTTTAATAAGAAAACGGGCTATGAACCTTAATTTCAATTAAAGTCTTGCCAAAAACTATCAGTCACAAAGTCAAATCATTAGAGTATTAAGTGAGAATTGGGTCGCTAAGCAAAGCTATTGCCCTAATTGCAATGCCGAATCGTTGGTTGAATTTGCTAATAATCAGCCTGTCGCTGATTTTTATTGCGCACATTGTAGCGAAGAATATGAGCTAAAAAGTAAGAAAGCGAAATTAAGCAATATTATCAATGATGGCGCTTATGACACTATGATTGAGCGCGTTAATAGTGACAATAATCCTAACTTTTTCTTTTTAACTTACTCCCAAGCATTGAGCGTTAATAATTTTTTAATCATTCCCAAACAGTTCTTTAAACCGGACATGATTATAAAACGTAAGCCTTTATCAGCCACTGCTAAACGCGCCGGCTGGGTTGGCTGTAATATTGATTTGCGTAAAGTGCCCGAATTGGGAAAAGTATTTTTGGTCAAAGACCAACAAGTCATACCACGCGAAAATGTCACTGAGCAATTCAAAAAAACCTTATTTTTACGCACGCAATCCATAACTTCACGCGGCTGGACATTAGATGTTTGGCAGTGTATCGACAAACTAGATACTAATTTCTCTCTCAATCAAGTTTATGCGTTTGCTGACTTGTTAAAGCTTAAACATCCCGAAAACAACCATGTTAAAGATAAAATTCGTCAGCAATTACAAGTGTTGCGCGATAGAGGCATTATTGAATTTATCGGTCGTGGGCATTATCGAAAGTTATACTAAGATTGATTGTTATCCCAAAGAGGTAAATCTGCGCTTGATAACAAAACCTCATAAAATCTATGAGGAAGATAGTCTTTCTGTAACTCGCCATGTAGTAGAAATAAAGAACTTAAGTCATCTTCAAATGAGTTGCTGACTTTATTCTGTACATATTTATTCCAATCTGTCAGTAATCCTAATGGTGTACGAGCAGGTTTAGTAAAGGGCTGTCCTTTGACAGTAATGGCACACATTGGATAATCACTATGTATAGGAATATCAAAATCATATTTAATACCTTCATCTAATATATACGAATATTCAAAAACTCCGCCGTAAGCTACATATTTTTTACTGTCCTTAAAGTACATAACGCTAAATGCTAGTTGGGATTTAGTATTTAAATAGATATTTTCATGAGGGCATTTTTTTGCCTTAAGACAAATTTCACTAAATATTATTAATCGACGTACTTGTAGTGCAATTCGTTTATTTTCATAGATTGGGCGCATGCGATTTTATCCTTTTTCAAAAACAGGATCATTGATCGATTTTACTTAGCGCACAAGTCCACTTAACAAAAGACGATCACTTCTTTTAAGCGCCTTTGCTAACCTAGCGGATATAAATCCTAAAGACACTTTGATAGGTGTGTATTGAGAATAGTGATGATAAAAATAGATAAGAAAATAGAGAGAATATTTCAGATAGAAATTATTGAGACGCTAAGTAACATCGTGGAAGTGTTGGCAGAGAACGAGCAAGAAGCACTATTAAAAGCGCGAGATATTTATCGCAATGAAGATATTATTTTGTACCCTGACGACTTAATTGACACCAAATTTAATATTTTTAAATACGGTTAAATCGCTTCAAAACCCACCACTTCACCTGACAATAAAGTCAGACTGGTCATTGGTATGATACCGCGCAGTGCATTGCAAAAGAACAGCTGGCTTAAATGGGGCAAATCCTCATCTTGTAACGACCTAATGATAACGGGATTTTTGCTAATCGATAAGTCATCGATAATTACTAGCCTCATTACCCCTGCAACGCCTGATTGCGCCATAGATGGCGTATACCATTGACCAGCGCTCAGATAGTTGCTGTTACTTTGAGCATGTGGACGATTGGACGATTTTGCGACTGGCGATTGTGATAATTGATAAAACACATTACTCATCGTCCCCTCAACCCATTGTCCGCTCATATCGCGTAGCAGACCTTCGCCGAAGCTTGGTTTGATATTGTCTTCCAATGCTTTGGCTTTGATAGCTTGCAGCTCGCCACTTGCCAGTACATTATCCAGACGATTTAAGCTTTTCAGTCCAGCAAGCGGCAGCGGCAAGCAAGCAATCTGAGAGGACAAACAAATGGCGCTAGCAGCTGGTTGTAGCGGGATGAATTGCCCATCAAGAAGAGGCAGCGATTGTGCAGTGGTAATACTCATTGGCGAGGATTTAAGCCAAATCTCGCAAATACTGCCGCAAGTATTTGGTGTATAACCATAACCACGAACTTCTTGCACAGCGCGCGTTACGATAAGTTTTAGCATGCCTTGCTGTAATTGCTTGGCATGCATTTTTAACATTGTTAGTAGTGAGTTGCTGTCTAGCTGCAATTGTAAGGCTGTCGCATGCGAGTTCAGGCGCTGCTGATGATAGTCTAACCACAGTATCTGCCCATCAATGACGCCCATGGTGGTAAAAAAACCATCACCGTATGCCAGCCCGCGATTGTCTAACGACATGGCAATATTTGCAGCATCTGTCGTAGCATTTGGCGGATGCAAGCATATCCAGTAATTGGGCGACATCAAGGCTAGCCCCGCTTATTTATCAGCGGCTTGAGAAGCGGATTTATTAATCACCAGCATACAGCTATAAAACTCGCATTTTGCCAGCTCTACTTTTTGACCGCCGATGGTTTTATTTTTGATAATTTGACCACCGAGCATATCAGCGACCAGCTTACCGCCTTCATCACCCATCAGTTGGCGCGCCAGCTGATAAGATTTTTTAGCATGGTTTTGACTGAGCTCTTTTTCTTTATCAGAGTCAGTCGGATTGGCAAAATACCAGCCAAGCTCAAGATATTTTTCAGAATCAATCAAGTCTAAATACGGTGCATCATTCTGCATAAAGCGATATTTGGACGCCGGATTACTGGCATAATCCAAGCTGTTTTCATCAGTGCTGACCACTTTACCGAATGCTGACTTTATCGCGCTAAGCTCATCAACGTTGAGGGTTTTTACTTTACCCTTGCTCCATGAAGCAACATCGTATTTTACCGGTGTCCCTTGCGCCGCAGTGGCACCATCGAGGTCAGCATTTGCCTTGGTATTTTCTGGTTTGGAAGTTTCAGCGACGGTCTGCTCGCTACTCTCAGCGCTGACGTCTTCAGCTCCTGTATCGCTTTCTTTGTTGCTATTACAGGCGCTCAAAGACACGCCAACTGCCATTATCGTACCGACCATCAGGGTCTGTAGGCTATTCTTCAACATAGGCAATTTACTCACACTTTTATAAAGGTCTGAAAATAGTATCAACGAGCGGACAGCTATGCCGCTGGTAATAAACAATATTTTTTATATTTATATACTCTGTTATCGACTGGTCTTTTCTTTTCTTTTTATACTGTAGTAGTTATTAAAACACAAAGCCAATAGAAATTTTGATGCTCCCTAGTTTACCCAACTGCTTAACACTTGACTAGCCTTTACGTTACGGATAACACTCCCACAGAGTACAGATTTGTTAAAGACCTCACGAGGAAAAATATCATCTATTAAAGCATTAATTGAACGATTAATTGACCCAGTACAAATTTGTGCAAGATAGCGTTATCCCCTATGATGAACGGGAGAAGTGCGATTGATTGGAATAATTGGATTATCAGATTTTTATTGATAAATTCTTACCTGTTAATTTTGCCTCTATTTTAACCCTTATAGCCAGCGGACCCTTTATGACCCAGCATTTTATCGTTATTGGCAATCCGATTGCCCACAGTAAATCTCCTGAAATCCATACGCAATTTGCAGCGCAGGTGGGTATAAATATTAGCTATCAACGCCAGTATTGCCCCGATGATGCAGCCAGTTTTACTGCGGTAATTGAGGCCTTTTTCCAGGGCAGCGGCGTTGGTGCCAATGTGACCGTGCCCTTTAAGCAAGTGGCTTATGATTGCTGCGCGGCGCGTGGCGGCTTGTCTGAGCACGCCAAGGTCGCTGGCGCAGTCAATACCTTGCTGCTAAATAAAGCGCTGCTAAAAAATGGCACGCCGATAGCCGAGGCGATATATGGTGATAATACCGATGGTCAAGGTTTGGTCAATCACATCAAAAGCTTAGGCTGGCCGCTAAAGGATGCGCGCGTGGCAATTATCGGTGCAGGCGGCGCGGCACGTGGGGTGATATTGCCATTGATTGAAGCCGGTATCGCCGAGCTAACTCTTGCCAATCGTACATTAAATAAAGTGACAAATTTAGTTACTGAGCTAAGCGCAGCGAGTGAAACCATTAATGACCAGCAGATTAAAACTTGTAGCACTGAAGCGCTAAGCGGTAATTTTGATATCATCATCAATGCCACCTCGATTGGTTTATCGGGCGATACGCTACCACTTAGCGACGAGCTCAGCGGCCATTATGCCTACGATATGATGTATGGACGTGAGCTGCCATTTTTACAGCATTTTGCCGAGCGCGGCGCGCAAACATCTGATGGTTATGGCATGCTTATCGGGCAAGCGGCGTTAAGCTTTGAGTGTTGGACGGGACATACGATTGATGTGGTAAAAGTCACTAAAACCTTACAAGCGCATTGATTGCTATTTTTAAACGTCTTTAAAGTATTGAAGGTATTGAACGTGACGATTAAAAAAGGCCGTATAAATATTACTTATTGAACTGACCCCCAAATATTGGACGGTTTAGTTTACCCCAAGGACTGAGTTCTGTATTGCACAGGACTCAGTCCTTT